>NZ_PUIA01000068.1 GCF_002967715.1 Blastopirellula marina | reverse complement strand
TTGAGATCGAGCGACTGGAAGCGGAGATTGCCGCGCTGCAGAAAGCGCAAGAGACGAAAGAGCGAACGCCGCCACCCCTTGATTCCCTCGACCAAGAGATGCACGAGGCCATCCAACAACGACCGAGTATCCCTCGCTTCCGCGTTGATGCGCACGGTAACTTTACGCGGCGCGAGGAATCGTTCAACAACCTGCGTCCCCAACCAGTGGATGTCGACGCGATCCTTACGCGAACCCCAGTCGCGCAAGAGTCGCCACCCAACAAGAAAACCCCTCACCCTAACCCTCTCCCTGCAGGGGCGAGGGGACCGGAGCGCGGGGGCTCGGCTGAATGCCGGCGGGTACCTGAGCGGTTGCCGTTAAACCCTCGGCCCGCCGCGCTGGGCGGGGCATTTTTGGCGGCGACTGAGCCACGGGGGAGGCGTGTTGCTGTGGATGTGCTTTTGCCGATTGATCACGGCGGCAAATTGGGGCGTGAAAGAACCTGCTCCGCTGTTCCAGTCCTCGGTAACGTGCTGGATCAGCGAAGTGAACTGACGAAGGGTAGCCTTCCAATCACACGGCATTGCGTTCTCCTCAGCAGGCAGCGAAATGGAAAAAAGTGGGTGAATCGGGTTCCGTTTCCTGTACAGACCCACGCCAGGCCGGCAGGGTTCACGATCTCCAGGCCGAAGCCGGCGAGCGGCGGTAAAGAGCTTCGATGGCAAGAGCGACAGCGGCAAGTTACGGGGTCTCGCGATGGGCTAAAGGAACATCGACCAGCGGAAACAGGTCGCGCGGAAAGATCGTGGGATGCTGCGATTGACCGGCGGCAGCGGCATCGCTGGGGACCGTGGCCTGAACGTACTGAGCCACTTCGTTCAGGCTGATCTGACCATCGCCGTTGCCAGCGTATTCGCGGCGATCGGCACTGCCGGAAAGACCTTCGACCAGGCGCGCCGTGAAGCGTCCTAACTTCTTGGTGCGCTCTTCGAAAGCCTCTTCGTCCCCTTCGCTGGCCGTGATCGTCAGAATGACGTCCTCCTCCATGTCGCGCAGCATGACCTTTAAATCGTCCTGTCGCAGTGGTTGAATGGCACCACTATGGCACGTATCGAGGATTGCCACCTTGCGGCACGGCAGGCCTGCGAAGTAATCCTGAAACGCATCGGCCGAGATACACCGTTCGTACCGCCGTCCGGCGACATCGGTAAAGCTGCTGTCGCTGGTCAAAAAGAAGTAACGCTGCGATTCGACGTCGCGCACCCCGTGCCCCGACAGAAAGAACAGCACCACATCCTGCGGCCGCGCGTTGGATTTCAGTTGCTGCCACATCGTATCGGCGGCCACGTTCCACAGCGGCTGCGTGACGTTGTCGTCAGTCAGCACGATCGTCTCGATATCCATCTTGGCGGCGTGGGCCTTCAGCGTGTTGCTGAAAGCTTTGGCGTTTTCGGCGGCGAAGTCGAGCTGCGGGATCTGCTGATCGGCATAACGGCTGATACCGGCGGCTATGACAAACAGCCGCGGCGGTGCGACCCGCTGCCGCTGGGGCTGAGCGATCGTGAGGGATTCAGTGGCCGTGATTCCTTCGGTCGTCGCGGCGATCACGTCCAGGCGAATCCGGCTATCGGGCGGCAAGGCGACGCGCCAGCGCAGCTTGTGCTCGTGACCGAGGGAACTGGGATCGACGCTTACCTCTTCGTCGAGCGTTTCGAGTGCCGGCACTCCGTTGGCGAAGACCTTCGACGATACCAGTTCCGAACCAGCCGGAACATGAATCGTCGCTTCCACCACAACCTGCGAAGCGGTAAGTGTCTCGTCGCCGGTGGGTGAATCGATCGTGATTTGCGGACGCAGCGATGCCAGCGCCTCCAGGCGGTTATGCAGGTTGAACGGGACCGTCGTCTTGGCGACCTGCATCGCAGCGGAAAGACTTCCGGCATCGAGCAGGCGTTCCATCACGCGCGGCCGTTCGAGTTGCTGCTTTAGTTCGGCGGCCAGGAAGAAGTCGGGTGCCTGATCGATCCCGCGATTGATCTGCCAGCCGAAGATCTTGTGCCCGTTGAAGGACGAATCGTAGTAGCCATACGGTGTCCAGTAGGCCCACTCGCGATCGCTTGTCGTCACCAGCGAGGCCAGCGGCTGCCATGCGGGGTGCAGGTAGAACGGTTTTTGCTTCGCCCCATTGCGGGCAATTTGAAAACGCAGCATCGTTTCGCCACCGGTCGTTTGCAGCGTTTGCACGATCGCTTCGGCGGCATCGATGGTCGTTTCGTTGCGTTGTTTTTCATCGAAAGGAACGTCCGGATTCGCGTCCTCGCGCTTCGCAATCGACTGAATTACATCGCCGCTGCGAACCCCGCGATAGTACAGCGGACCATCCGCGATCACGTCGCGGGCAACGACGTTGTTGTCGACGACCTCGAAGTTTGCTCCCCAGGCATTTTGCGATGCCGACGAAGGTTGCGCTTCGTTCAGCTTCCAAATGTTCACCAGGCCATCGTCGCTGCCGGTGACCAGATAGCGGTAGTCGATCGAAACACCCACGCTACGAATCGCTGACGAGTGCCCACGATACTCGCGCACGACGCGCACGTTCTGCGGGTTCGTAATATCCAAGAGGTAAGCATGATTACGACCAACAGTGCCCACCACGACATGCGAAGGCGTCTTGCGTTCTTCATCGGGGGCCAGCCAGCAAACCGAAGTGATGCGAGCCGTTCCCGATATCGTCGACGGAATCTCGCAGTAGGGCTGTTCTCCTTGGAAGATCTCGAACACCAGCCGCGTTCCGCGATCAACGGCTTTTTGCTTCAGCGACCATGTTCCCTTCCATGGATTGCTGGGAATGGTCGGCGGTGGCGGCTGAACGACCGAGTACTTGCGCTGGGCCGTTTCGAACTGAATGGCCGATCGCACCTGGCCATCGCCGGCCGGGGAACGGATAACGATGCGGTAGTCGGCGTCGAGCGTGAACGCAACGTCCGACGGCGTAATGATCGGCGTGGTCAGCATGACCGGCGATTTCAGATCGGCCGTGTCGTACATCACGATGGCACTTTCCTGCGTGACGGCCAGGAACTTTCCGTCAGGGCTGAAGGCCGCGTCAGTGGCGATCGCCGCCAGTGGAAGCACGGCCGAAGGGGCCGCGGTGCCGCCTGCAGGCCAGTTCCAGAGACGAAGTTCAAACGGACCGCGCGGCGATCTTGCGACGATGGCGGCGACCTGGGTTCCATTGCCCGGCATGCAAACACTGCGGACGTTGGCCCCGGTGGCGATCGAAGTCGTCGCGCGGGGATTGCTCAGGTCGGCCAGAACGAGGGTGCCAGAGTCGCTGATATCGGCCGCGGCCAGGCGGCTTCCATTGGCACTACAGGCCATCGCGCCGATGCCGCCGGGGAATTCCTGGGTGATCGCACTGACGAGGGTCGCATCGGCGTCGGTCGCTTTCCAGCGACCGATTCGCCAGTAAGGAATGCCTTGCTCGCTGCGAACCGGCACTGGGAAGATCAACGTGTCGTCTCCGCTGGAGGCCATTCGGCTACCGCGCAGCCGCCACGATCGCAACTGATCGGGATCGGTCTTGAGCGTTTCATTGGGACTAGCACCGGTAGCGAACGACCATTTGCCGGTCGCCGGATCGGCCGTCCAGTATTGAACGGCTCCTTCGCTATCGAGCGAGAACAGGCCCTCCGGCAGCGCGGCCAGGTCGAGGATTTGCGAGCGTGGACCCTTTTCCAGGTCGAACAGGGTGCGCTCGTACACCATGCGGCCTTGATCGGCCAAGACGATCTCGCCAGTCAGGGCCGAAGCCCCGATGCCTGCGAAGGCGAATTTTCCCTGCATGGCGGCTAACGCGTGAATGTCACCGCGCGTGGCGCGTTGGACCTGCCAGCGTACGGGCGTTTCGTAGATCCAGCGCTGCGGCATGCTAGGCTGCGGTGCGGCGGCGATCCAGCTATGCACCATTTTGTCGTTGCCGGCGGCCAAGAGGCGGGATCCATCACGCGAGAAGCACACCGTTTGTACCGGCGCGGTCGGACCACCCAGATTGAGGCGTAACCACGGAGGATCTTCCGGCAACGCGACCTCTTGCACCACTTGAACGTTGGGTACCACATCTTCGCCGGCCAGCGGAATTTCATCGCTGGGCGAGAGCTGTGGCGGGGACGTTTGTTCCGATTGGATCGACTTTACCGGCAAGCCAGGGACCACGGATTCGTCAGGCAGGCCATCGTGCGAGAACTTAGGCGGCTCATCTTGACCTGGCAAAATACTTTCGGCCGGAAGGATTTCTTGGGCAACCGTCAGGGGTAGTGGAGCGATAACCACTACTAGGACAGAGAACCAAGTTTGAAGGAAACGTATCATCATGGTCTTTCGCAATAGCCGTATCCAGAGCCGCAGAAGGCAGTTTACAATGACCAACGAATTATTGGCCAGCGAGTTTTCGTCGAATCAACCGCAGGAGGAACCAATCGTGCGTCATACGGAATTGCTTCGACGCTTGGGATTAACGATCGCTGGTTGGTTGTGTTGCGTACTAATTGGAAACACGCTAACCGTTTCCCCGCTTTTTGCGCAAGACTCCCAGTCTACTGCCGCCTCGGCGCTCGATTCGATCTTCAATGTACGAACCGCGCCCGATGCGAAGAGCATGGGGATCTTCCAGGGAAGCTTCCTCGACGCGATTCGCCCTGAGACGCCCAGCATTCAAATTGCGTTTCTAGTCGACACGACCGAAAGCATGGCCCAGCAGCTGCCTGGCATTCGTGAGAAGGTTCCGCAAGTGATTGCCGACCTGAAGCGAGCCAGTGGAACGAAGGTTGAAGTGGCAATCGTTTCTTTCGCCGATAGTGGCAAAAGCAATAAACCGCTGGTCGGAATTTCCAACGGATTCTCAGGCGACGACACGGCCGTGCAGAAAATGATCGACTCGCTGCAGCCGCAGTCGGGGCGTCCTTACTTTCCGGAAGCAGTCGACCTGGCCGTCTTCAAAACGCTGCAAGAGTTGCCGTGGTCGGAAGATGAAAAGGCCACGCGCTGGTTGATGCTCATCACCGATGCACCGCCGTACGATACATCGTTCGACGAACCGAAGACGCAGTCGCGCCGCTGGTACGAAACCGATGCCCTGGTGAATGTCGCCAATCAGCGCGGCGTCAACATTCATGGGCTGCTGTGCGAAAGTGCCCCGGACGAACACGAAGCCTTCCTGGCGACCGTCGATAAAACCCGCAATTTCATGGGGCAGTTGACCTCGCGCACCGGCGGCTTGATGTTGGATCTCTCCTTCTCGCAGATCAAAGAGAAGGTGGCCAGTGCCGCTAAACGCCCGCGGGCCGACTTCGCGTTCGTGGGGGCGATCACCGATGAAGACATTACCCAGGCAAAAGAAGAAGCTCAGAAGCAGTTTGGCGACCTGACCTCGGTACGCGTCGCGATCATGCCGCACGTGCCGTGGAACGCGATGACCTTCTACCACGAAGATCCAGGCGTGCAGTTCGCCTCGCAGTTGCGTTACACCCTCGGACGTTTGCCAGGCGTGAAGACCATTTCCAGCCGCCAGATTGAAGCGGAGTTTCTGCGGCTCAAGTCTGGCCCGGTCGATCAATCGCAGTGGCCCCAGGCCCTGTGCCTGCGGCTGCGTGCCGACATCTTGATTGTCGGCGACCTGCGAGCCAACCGTGACTTGTTCGACGTTCAATCGCAGGTTTACGTGGCCAACTCGGCGAAGCCGATCGCGGCCATTTCGGCCAGCGGATCGGAAGATATCTTGATGGCATCGTACCTGAAGGCGATTCCCGAAACGCGACCCACGACGGGGCCGATGGTGCTGCTGGCCAAGGCGGTCAGCAGTGAACAGGCCAGCGATCTGCGGGAGTTCTGGCCCGGCATCCTGGGAACACTCAATACGACCGAGCAGGGGAATATGCTCGCGGCGATGGACTTGATCGAGAAGTCGGTCGACATCTCGGTTGATCCGGCATTACGCGTGAAGGATTTGGATGCCGCGATCGATCTATTGAAGCCAATGGCCAGTGGTGCCCAGGCCAACGCGTTCACCTATGCCTTACTGGCCAGCGCGAGCTACAACCTGGCCAAGACGCGCGAAGAGCAGGGGAACGCCGACGAAGCGAAGGGGGACATGCACAGTGCGATTGGCTACCTGACCAAGGCATTCGATGGCCGACGGCAGTTGAACGATCGGCTATTGCAAGCCGAGATCGAAGCCGATCATGCGTTGCTGGTCCGTAAGGATTTTGATGCGGCCGTTCGCCGTTATCAATCGATCACCGAGTTCAGCGAGGCCTCGCTGTTGAAGATGGCCCTGCGAGCTCACTGGATGCTGGCCGGCGTGCAGTGTGGTGACTGGGGAGCGAGCCAGGCGACCGACTTCACGCCCAACACCCAACTGGCCCGCCAACACCTGATTCACATCCTGGCCTTCTGGCCAGAGTCGGAAGAAGCCCACGTGATTCAAAAGTACATGCGGTGGGATTCCGGCGACGGAAAGACGGGCACGCCCTACTTCCCGAAGGAAGGGGAGTTGCTGCTCACCGCCAAGTAAGCGTTCTTCCTCCAGTCCCCTCTCCACCGTCTGCGGGGGAGAGGGTTAGGGTGAGGGGGCGTTAGTTTGCGTTGGCGTTCGCCCCGGCGGCCATGAGTAGCTGGACCAGGTTCCACTTGGTCGTTGTGCCGTCTTCGGCCAGGGTGACGACATCCATCGCGCCGGATGCGATGCGGACGAACTTGATCCGCTCGCCAGGGGATGGGGCGAGTGGCATGGGCGTGAGTGGATTACCATTCAGATCGATTGCGAACAGGGCACCGGCCGTGTCGACATATACGACCCAGCGACCATCGGCCGAAACATCGAAGTCTTCGACCAGTCCTTTGATGTCTGGCGGGGCAATGCTCGTCAGATCGCCGGTTTCGACATTCAGAATCGACAAGGGCTGAGACTGCCCCTGGGTGCTGAAGATCAGGTACTTCTGATCGCCGGTCAGTCGGCTCACGATCAACCCTGAACGAAGGTCGGCGACCTGTTTGGATTGGGCGGCGGCGTCCCCTTCGGCCAGCTGAATGTCGAGCAGCTTCGAATCCGTGAACGCGAAGAAGCGGTTTTCGGAAACGGGATGTAAGGCCAGGACTTCTTCGTCGAGATCGGCTATTTCAAACGAACTCGTCCCTGCACCAAACCCCTTGACGGACCACTTTTGGCCCTTTCCATCGATGCCGATGGTAAAGCAGTGCATGCCATCGGGCGTGAACCCGACCGCTACTACCAGTGACGAAGAAGCAAACTGCTCGCTTGTCTTGGTGATGGGCTGTTCCCCTTCGCCGACTGTCAGAAGGGCGACTCGGTTCTGATCGTGTCCGACGACGATTGTATCGCCGCGAGGTGACAAGGCCGAAGGTCCTACCTCGCGGTAGCTGGCATTGCCTGGTTTGCCGAGGTCGATTTCATACGGCTTAGCGGAACCATCAAGTGGTACCACCTCAGCAGAGCTGTCCTGGATCAGCACGGCCCAGGGCATACGGCCTGGCAGGTGAATCTGGTGAGGGATCGTGCTGAGCGAAATGTCTTCGGTTCGCTTTGCAGGCTCGTCCAGCGGTACGATGCCGAGTTTACTCGAACCGTCAGCACTTAAGGCTGCGACCAATTGATTCGGAAGCAGCGAATAAGAAACCACCGCAGGCGTTCCCTGCAACTGGGCCGATTCGGAAGAAGGTTTGTCTTTCAGGTCGGGGTACAACACCGCGGCTCGGGCAAACTCCTGGGTGGCTTCGTCCCATTTGCCTTGGATGGCCATGTTGGTGATGTGTACCAGGATCGACTTAGCGGGGATTGGCTGCAGGGCGACTTTCCAGTCGGCACGGGCTAACTCTTCATAGGTGTATTGCTTATCGAACGGTTCGTACAACCAGTCTTCCGAGCGAGCGTTGACGAGCACCTTGTCGGTTGGCAGTAGCTGCAGGTTGGCCGCCGAAGTGCCGGACAAACTGGTGTCGTCACGCGGTTCTTCAGGGAGGATGCTGATGTCGTAAATCGCTTGCTCTGGCGAAAAGACGATCGTGTGCGGATCTAGTTGCGGGCCGGTGCTGGTGTTGTTGTCGCCGCTCAAGAAGAAGCTTGCTGCCAAGATGCCGATCAGCAAGGCGACCGCAATGGCACCTCCGACGATTGGCGAGAACGACGATGCCCGTTTGGTTGCGGCAAGCGGTGCTTCGACCGGCGGAGCAAGCGACTTGGCGAACTCGACGCAGTTTTTATAGCGCTGCTTGGGATCGGTGGCGGTTGCCTTGCCGAGGACGGCTCGTTCGTGGTCCGATACGAGGGGGAACTGAAGTTTGCCGCGGACGTGAATGTCGACCAGTTCGGCGAAGGAGACGGTTGGTTCGAACGGCAGTGTCCCGGTTCGCAGTTGGTAATAGGTAATCGCCAGGGCGTATTGATCGGAGCTGGAAGAAGGAATCCGCTTGATCGATTCGGGCGACATGTAGCACAAGCTACCGACGACGCTGGTGGCCTCGGTGTCGTACTCGCCAAACGCCCCAGCGACGCCAAAGTCGCCGACCAGGACCGAGTCGCCGGCAAACAGCAGGTTGGCAGGTTTGATATCGCGATGTTGGATGCCGACCTTGGTGCCGCCGACATCGTGGACTGGAGAGTTGAGGAAGTCGATTCCACGAGCGGCCTGAACCATGTAGTCCATCAGCTGATCGCGGGGGATCCCCCCTTCGGTAAAGCTCTTCAGGCGCTCGTCGAGGCTTCCTTCGGCCAGCGTCATGCTGACGACCAGGTACTGAGGATTGTGGAGCGTTTGTGTTTGCTCGATGGCCAGCGTTTGGGCGGCGTTCTTTTGTTCTTTGGCCTGGTTGCGGATCAGCAGATCGATCTCGTGGTCGTCGAGGACTTCGCCATCGTAGCCCAACAACCACATGGCATTCACGCTGCACAGATTAGCGTGCTTGATGCGTTTGACGGCCTGGATCGACTTGAGTTCGCGAATGCCGGTCTTTTGCTGCAGCGCGATGAATTTGAGGGCGACCAGCGTTCCGCCTGGGCCATCGGCAGCCCAGACCTCGCCGAATTGTCCGCGGCCCAGAAAGCGTTCGAGCCGATAACCGGGGATTGGCTTATCTCCCTTGTTAAACATCGCCAGATTCCTGGTAGCAGAGACGAAGAGGGGAACTGCGTGAGTTCTAGCATAGGTTGAAGTTTGGACCCACCCCACCAGAAGAGGCAAGTCCAATTCTGAAGATTTCGACGATTGGGAGCGATTGTAGGGGCTGGGAGATCGCGCGGATGCCGGGCGTGGAGCGATTCGTTTTCTCGAAGCGATTTCGATACAAAAGCACGCCGACGCCGGGAGGGAGATGACCGGCATCGGCGTGCTCGAGGCTTGGGATTGTTGAGGACAGGTTTATTCTTCCTGCGCCTGAACCATCCACAGGTGTTTTTCCAACTGGCTGGAGATGGCGATCAACAGGTCCTGGCTGACCAGGTCGAGGTCGTCGAGTGTTTCGATCGAGCTGCGAAGTTCGCCGATGGTGGTGGCCAAGGCATCGGCGACGGCCTTGACGGTGGCGTCGATGCCGACAAAGCCGTTGGCATACGCGGCCAGGGGCGTTTCCTGCGCGACCGTTGCGCTGCGGCCATCGGGGGAAAAGCCGATCATGACCATTCGCTCGGCCACCTCGTCGGTCCCCTCGCGGGTTGTCAGCAAGATCTCGTCGAGCTGCAGGTGCACGGCGCGGAAGTTTTTCCCAACGACGTTCCAGTGGGCTTGCTTGAGGAGCAAAGAAAGATCGATCAAGGCAATCAGGTTCTTCTGGAGCTCTTTCGCGGTAGGCTTGGCTTTCTCTTCCGCGAGTACGTGTCGTTTGAATTCCATGGGGGTTATTCTCCTGGTTGTTGGGGGAAGGGCGGACCCATCCCGATCGTCTAGCGGGAACAACTACCAGGGAATGAAAATTTCATGCCAAGCGGCACGGAAATGAGTGGGGGACTTGGCTATTCGCGGATTCCTGCGATATGATCTTGCTATAGAAAGATTCGATATAACTTGAAACGAACAGCTTTTAACGTGATTCGTTTATCAAGTCTCAGTACGTGATGTTTTCGGGGACGTGGCCCAAATCGGGGATGGGCTGGCCGCTGATCGATCGCCATGGGCGATTGGCAACCCTTCCCCTCGGACATGATGAGCATCTTAGTAACGCCTAAGTGCTTGAAGGTTCACGGTTTGATCGCTCTAATAATAGTGCGATTTTTACCGGATTTCAGACCTTTCATCACCGGTTAGGCAAAGCCAAGGCCAGGAGCCCCTTAATGCCAAAATTGCTTGTGATCGATGATGACCGATCGGTCCATCGGTTGGTCGAGAAGACGTTCGAAGGAATGGACGTTTCGGTACTCTCTTGCAGTACCGCGGATGACGGTCTCGGGATAATTCGCAATGAAAGTCCCGACGCGTTGCTGTTGGATATCATGCTGCACGAGGCCAACGGGCTGGAAATCGCCACCCAGATTCGCCACCTCGATCCGAAGCTGCCGATCATCTTTATTACCGCCATGAACGACAGCGATACGGCCATTCAGGCCATGTCGCGGGGGGCGTACGATTACCTCCTCAAGCCGCTCAACAAACAAGACATTCAAGACCTGGTCGAGCGGGCCTTCGAAACGCGGCGGCTGATGCAGTCGCCCGTCCATATGCAGGAAGCGGCCTCGACTCCGGAAAAGGGAGACCTGCTGGTTGGTCGCAGCCAGGGGATGCTGGACGTGTACAAGAAGATCGGCCGCGTGGCACCCCAGGATGTCGCCGTGCTGATCTTGGGTGAAAGTGGCACGGGTAAAGAGCTTATTGCCCGGGCCATTTATCATCACAGTTCCCGCCAGAGCGAATGCTTTATGGCAATCAACTGCGCGGCGCTATCGGATACCTTGCTGGAAAGCGAACTGTTCGGTCACGAAAAGGGTGCGTTCACCGGGGCCGACCGGCGACATATCGGTAAGTTCGAGCAGTGCAACGGCGGGACGATCTTCCTCGATGAAATCGGGGACATGTCTCCTTCCACCCAAAGCAAGGTCTTGCGGCTGCTGCAGGAACAGAAGTTTGAACGCGTGGGTGGTACCGAGACGATCGAAACCGACGTTCGTATTATCTCGGCGACCAATCGCGACCTGGAACAGATGATCGAAGATGGCGAGTTCCGGCTCGATCTTTATCACCGGCTCAATACGTTTCAGATCAACCTGCCACCGCTGCGCGAGCGGGGAGACGACGTTCGGCTGCTGCTGGAACACTTCCTGTCGCGTTTCAATAAGTCGCTCAACAAGCAGGTCTCTGGCATCTCGGACGATGCGGTTGATTTGCTGCTAGAGTACTCGTGGCCGGGCAACATCCGCGAACTGCAGGCCGTGCTGCGGAAAGCGATGCTGATGGCGATGGGGCCGGTGCTGGTGCCAGAGTTCTTTCCGTCGGAGCTGCACGAGAACGGTTCAGCGCAAACACCAATTCCTGCCGAAGATAACGCGACCGAAGCCGGCGCGGATTTCAACAAGTTTCTGCGGACGCTCGAGTCTTCGGATTCGACCGAGATGTATGCCGAAGCGCTCGAGTGGATGGAACGTCAGCTACTGACGCGGGTGCTGACCGTCACCGAAGGGAATCAGTCGAAAGCGGCTGAACGCCTGGGGATTACCCGAGGTAGCCTGCGGAACAAGATTCGATCGCTCAATATTTCGATCGACCACGTGATCAATTCCGACGACTAGTTGGAAGGCATCGTCGACCGGCGACCGTTCTCGTGTGGTGTGGTGCATTTGCCGAAACGGCTTAAGTTCTCGCGCACGTCCAGCAGGTGATCGAGCTGGCGTGCCAGGCGGCGACGCCATTTGATGTCGGTGATTTGTTCGATCAGAACATGAAAACGACGGATCATGCGATCTTCGGTCTGAATGATCTCGCACAGTAGGAACTGGGACTTCGAGAAATCGCCCAGCGAACGCAGGCGTGCTCCCAGGGTATAGATTTGATTCAAAAACGGGGAAGGCTCGCGGGAAGCTTCCGGCCTGGGGGTGCCAGCCATCTGACGTAGTTGCCGTTCGACTTCGCTGTGTTCTTGGGCCAGCGAGTATAGTTGCCTGGCGACATTGGTATCGCTGACCTTGCCGGCCGAATCGACGAGCACCATCTGAAACTCGTGCAGACCTTGAATAACCTCCGCGACAATCGGCGGAATGTCATTGCTGTTGTTCGCGTACATTTCCATGATGATCTCGCTCTATGAGTGCAAATAGTTTTGTCCGCGACAAACCGAGTCCGCCTCGTTTTGCGGTGCGGGTTGTTGGCTCCTAGGAAAGATTGCCCCGTGTGAAAGTAACGCCGGGTGGCTCGGGAGGGCTGGCACATCAACCCTCCCGATTCATTTACATTCTAGGCAACAGGGCGACGTACGGCACCTGATACCAGGCTGATCAGGAACAAAACGAGGAACACGAAAAACAGAATCTTCGCGATACCAGTGGCCGCACCAGCAACACCGCCAAAACCAAGAGCAGCGGCAATCAGTGCGATCACGAGAAACATAATGGCCCAACTTAACATGGCTCGATTCCTTATCTGGAGGAAGTGATTGATTTTTGGAAAGTCGACAAAGTTGTGAATCTCATGTCGACTTCGTTCTGCCAAACACTAATTGCAGATAGCGTGCCAATTCCGTTTTTTACGGCAGTCAGATGCCGAAAACAGGCTTCAAAGCACGATTTTGGCCCTCTTGAAGGGCCCTTATGCCAACACCTGGTCAAGATCGCTCCAGAAGAAGCTGGCATTGGTCTGGGACGAACCAAAAGAGAAGAGGCCCGTTTAAGGACGATAGTTTTGCAGCGCCTTGTCGAGGCGTTCCATCTCGCTCTTGAGCAGCTGCAAGGCGTCGGTAGCCTTGTCCAGTTCGTCATGCTTGCCGATGCGTTCCAGGCTGTACGCGGCGTTGACGACGCGCTGGGCACCGAGATTTGAAGCGAGCCCTTTCAAATTATGGGCTGCCCGATGCAGATCACCGGACACTTTCGATTGAATCGCCTGCTCGATCTCTCGGACAAGCTGTTTGGCATCTTCGTCGTAATAGACGATGAAATCCTGGAATAGTTCCGCATCGTTCCCCAGGCGCTTCATGGCACCGGCGTAATCGATGATCGGGGTCGAGTTCGAGCCGAAGTGTTCGTCCGGTTCCTGCTCGTATTCGTGTCCGTTGCTGGAAGCGGTAGAGCGGTCTTCGGCTACGCTTTCAATCAGACCTAGCAACTGCTTCACGTCGAGTGGTTTCGAGACGTAGGCATCCATGCCGGCTTCTAGGCACTTTTCGCGATCGCCCCGCATGGCATGGGCGGTCATGGCGATGATCGGCGTGATGCTGTCAGTGCCACGTTCCAGGGCGCGGATCACGCTGGTGGCTTGAAACCCATCGAGAATCGGCATCTGGACGTCCATCAGGACCACGTCGAAGGACTGCTGCTTGAACAGTTCGACCGCTTCACGTCCGTTCTGGGCGACGGTCACGCTGTGCCCTCGCTTTTTGAGCATCGTAGTGACCACCTTTTGATTGGCCGGAGTATCTTCGGCCAAAAGCACCGACAAGGAGGCCAGTGGTTGTGCGCTTCCTACTGCCGATGGCGGTGGGGGAGACTGCGGTGCTGTGAGTCGCATCGCTCGCAGGATCGAGCGAATCAGGTCTGTTTGCGTGACCGGCTTTTGAACAAACGCGGCAATCTGGGTCGAGGCTTCATTTTCGCGGAACTCTTTGCGATCGGCGGAAGAGACCATCAAGATGACCGGCGATTCCGATTCAGGACGCAGCTTGCGGACTTCCCGAGAAAGCTCGTAGCCGTCCATGCCCGGCATCAGGGCATCGACAATGATCAGCGGAAACGACATGTTGTTTTCGAGGTTTTGCCGCAAGATGCCGATGGCCTGTTGGGCATCGTTGGCGGTGATCGGATTCATGCCCCAGGTGGTCAGTGTTTCGGCAATGATCTTGCGGTTGGTGGCGTTGTCGTCGACGACCAATACCGGCAACTCGCGCAGCTTGTCGAACGGTAGCGAATCGATCGTATCCATGTTCTGACTGACTGGCAGATCGAACGAAAGACGAAACGAAAAATCGCTGCCTTGGCCGACTTCACTTTGTAGCGACAGGCGGCCTCCCATCATCCGCAGGAGCTCGGAACTGATGGCCAGACCCAGGCCAGTACCGCCGTGAATGCGGGTCGACGAGGAATCGACCTGGGTGAATGGTTCCAGGATCCGCTGCTGTTCCTCGACGGGAATGCCAATCCCCGTATCGCGGACGGTGAAGCGGAAGCGGGCTTCATCGGGCCAGATACGAACCACTTCCACCGCCACGACAATTTCCCCTTGTTCGGTGAACTTGATGGCGTTGCTGATCAAGTTGGTCAGGATCTGACGCAGGCGAATGCCGTCGCCGATGACCTCGCGCGGCAAGTCGCGGGGAATGCGGCAGACCAGTTCCAGCCCCTTGGCAAATGCCGAGCTCGAAAGAGTTTTGATCGATTCCTCGACAACATCGGCCAGGTTGAAGTTCTCTTTGATGATCGAGAACTTGCCAGATTCGAGTTTCGAGAAATCGAGAATGTCGTTCAATAGCGTCAGCAGCGAGTGGGCCGAGTCGTTGGCGGTGGTCAAATAATCGCGTAGCTGCGGCGTCAACTCTTCATCCAAGGCCATTGAGGTCATGCCGATGATCGCGTTCATGGGGGTGCGCAGTTCGTGGCTGACATTTGCCAGGAACTCGGCCCGCGTGCGACTAGCGCGAATGGCCGAGTCGCGGGCACGCTGGAGCTCTTCTTCGGCCCGGCGGCGCTCGGTGATGTCGCGCTCGATGGTGGACGAGCCGACAACCTGACCGGTCGAGTCGATCACCGGCGACATGGTCACGCTGACGGCGATTTTGCGGCCATCCTTGCGAACGCGAGTGGTTTCGAATTCTTCCAAGCGCCGTCCCAGCGAGACGGCTTCCAGGATTTCCGGCTCTTCGATCTCTTGATCATCGGGAAGAATCAACTCCGACATTCGCCCAACGGCTTCTTCCGCGCTGTAACCATAGACGAGTTCCGCCCCGTAGTTCCAGCTGGTGATGCGGCCATCGAGCGATTTGCCGATGATCGCGTCGTACGAGGAATTGACGATCGCGGCCAGGCGGGCCCGCTGTTGTTCGAACCGCCGCGACTGGGCGATCTTGCCCATCTCTTCCCCCACGCGCCGGACGATATCGAGAAGGGCCCTGTCTTGCTCGACCTTTTCGGTATGAAAGAATTCGAGAATGGTGACGACATCGCCGTCGGCGATAACGGGAAAGCCGAACGCACTGCGGATAGGGATGCCGTGGTACGACTTCATACGGATCATCTCCGTAATTTCCGATTCCACCATCCAAACGGGTTCACGACGTTTCCAGATCGTACCAGGCAGCCCTTCGCCGTAGCGAAAATGGGTTGATTGGGTCTTCGAGACGAAGTCGGAGATATCGTACCCAGGCTCGGCGTGCCAGATGTGGGAAGAAGAAAGCATCAGTCCGGAATCGTACGGCATCCAGACATGACCAAAGGGCCATTCGATCTGCGTACAGATCAGGTCTAGTAGACGCTGCAGCGATTCAGCGAATGTTTCTGCGGTGACTGCGTGGGAAGTGGCTTGCGAAAGTAGCTCGGCTTCGAGCAATTTCCGGCTGTGCAGTTCTTCCTCTTTGCGCCATTCGGTAATGTCTCGGACGAACGCGTGGAAGTAAGTCTTTCCGCCGATCGATACGCGACTGATGGAAAGTTCGACCGGCAACAGATTGCCATCCGCTCGGCGAGCAACCAGTTCCAGGCGTTGACCGCTGTTCTCGGTATCGGTGAGCGTCCGAATGCTCGAGATGATCTCTTGTAGGTCTTCGGCTTTGAACAAGTCGGTCAGACGGAGTCGAGACAGCTTTTTAGGCCACTGGAATGTCTTGTTCGCCCGGGCGTTCCAATCAACGATGGCACCGTTGTCGTCGATTGCGATGATGGCATCAGGAGATGCGTCAAGAATAGACCGTAGCCGTTCGTCCCAAAGTTTCTCGGTGGGCGGTTTTAACGACATCGGGGATTCTGACCTAACTCTTTTAGTGTCCGTCACTAGCCAGCGAGACCCTCTTGGGTCGTGTAAGCACTGACGCCTGGCTAGTTTTCATTCAATTTGTTTGTCGCATGACCTTACCATTTCCACTCGATTTTGAAACCATGTCTCGCGAGGACCATGGCCGCGGCAAAGGTCGGGCGGCGAAAAGGTACTGATCAAAACAGCAAGATAAGCAATAGCACAATGATCAGGATGGTGGCGATCCCGCCACTGGGCGCATATCCCCAGCTGCGACTATGAGGCCAGGCTGGAATCGCGCCCATCAGAATCATGATCAGAACAACCAAGAGGACGATTTCTAGCAGACCCATCGGGAATCTCCTGCGACTGGGGTGTTGATTTGAACAGGTCAATGAATGGATTAGCAAAGCGCGTACCAAAGGTTAGTGTCGCGGCGATATTCGGGCGTTGGCATGCAGAAAGCCAGGCAAGACAGGCGAGATTGATCGCCACGAAATCAGACTGATTCAAAACACATCGCTCGCAGGGAGTTGTCGGTCTCAAAGTGTGGGACATCGCACGGTTTTCGGGTCGCCAGCTTTTCTTGGCACGCTACGTGCGACTGGTGGTGTTGCCACGCTCGTAATCGGGTTCGACGGAATGGTTCGTTGAACTGCCAGGGGCAATCGATCAACCACTGATTCAAGGAACCCAAACGATGAAGAATCGACATAAAGGTAACGCACTTGTTGGAATTCTGGCGGTCATCGCCGTGCTGGTGATGATCTTCGCAGGTCTGGGGCTGACGTTTGGCTGGGTCACGTTTAGTGATTCGCCTGACAAGAGCACCATTGAACTAAACAAGGTCGAGTTGAAAGAAGATACCGACCAGGCGGTGAAAGCCACCGAGAAGTTCATTAAGGAATCGGCCGAGTCGGTGGAACAAGCCACGGAAGAAGCGGCTGAAGAAATCAAAGCCGACGCCGATCAGGAAACCGTAACGCCAGTTCCGGAAGAGACACAGCCGCAGCCGGTTGAGCCTGAGAAGGAAGCAACCTAACCGAGGCTTCAACGTCAGGCTGAATGGGTCGCGATTACCGACCGTTGGATGAGCATGGAGAAGGGGTATCGATCAATGGTCGATGCCCCTTTTCTTTGGGCCTGGCTGCTTTCGGGTGGCCAAAGTGTTCGCTGCACGATCAATCGATCACCGTGAATCGTGCGGACGGCTAAGTATTTGCCCAATGGCATGCTGATTGCAAATGAGGGAAGTACTTCTCGGATGGTCCAAGAAGGATCGCCGATGGGCGAATAGCTGGAATATCGGTGAGCCAGAGGAGTAAAGACATGACACTCGAAACCAAAACAAAACTATCGCCTGAAACCCTTTCGATCGTGCAAGAGCTGATCAAGATTAACGTCGATAGTCGCGATACGTTTCAGGAGTTGGCTGACGCGACCGGCAACGCTTCAGTGGCGATTATGTTTCGCGAGCTTGCCAGCGAGCGAAATCGGAACGTCGCCGAGCTTGAATCGCTGATGAGTATTAATCGGGCGAAAGCAGACGAATCGGCCAGTGTCGCGGCAACTTACCACCGCATTGTGATCGGACTGCGCAGTGCACTAGGGGCTGGTACTGCCACGATGCTCGATGAAGCGGAAACGGCCGAAGAAAAGATTCAACAGAAGTACGAAGAGTTGCTCAAACGCGAGCCTGGCTCGGCCGTCAGCGACATTCTTCATCGCCAATACGGAACGATCCGAGCGGCTCATGAACGCGTGCGAGCAATTCGTGACGCACACCGCCGGGCAACCTAGCACGCGGGGGCAATCCTCCCCTCGCATCCTTACTTTGAATTTGACCTTTCCCAAGGAAACTGATTAATGACTGCTATCGCTAGAAACGAAGGAACCGCTGACGTCATTCGCATTCTGTTGGCCATCATTCTTCCACCGGTGGGTGTGTTTTTTGAAGTGGGGCTGGGGCTTCACTTCTGGCTGAACATTTTACTGACGCTGTTTGGTTATATCCCCGGTATCATCCACGCTGTCTGGGTGATCTTACGTAAGTAACCGCACTGAAAGAGCCCCCGGACGCCCATGTTTTCGCGCAGCTGCCCGAGTGAAAGCATGGGCGTTCTTAATTTCTTGCGGTGTAAGATCAGCCGCCGGTGAAGTAATGCTTGCTGTAGATCGGCAGGTGTCGGTAGTAGACTTCCAGCATGTAGGTACACAAGCAGGTCATGAAGAGCCGGCCAGCTTTCACGCCGTTCTCGTCGCGTGCCGGATCCCAGCTTCCTTTCTCGCGACCACGTTTTTCCTGGTTTTCAGGTATGATCTGCCGCATGTCCTTGTTCCAGTTTCGCCAGGCATCTCCTTCCAGGTGATGGGCGACCTGGGTGGCGTAGTACCAGTAGTAAACATCTGGCTCTTCCCACTGGATGGGGTTGTCCAGCAGATAGTCCATTCCTTCGACCAGCCGTGGATCTTCCTGGTTCCAGCCGCGGTACTGTCGGCAAAGGAGACCTTCGGCGGTCATCGTGGGCGTTGGCTTTTCTGCCCGGGAAACGCGGTACTGATAACGGCTACCCAATTCAAACTTTTGCCCGTCCTTCGGTTCCGACGCGACCGTTTCCAAGAACCTATCCACATTCACCAGGGCCTCTTCCGGCACGTCCAGCTTCCCCATCCGGGCACTTTGCAGCGCCATGAGAAACCAACCACTGACCGATAGATCGGACTCAACCCTCTCTGTGTACCGCCAGCCCCCTTCGGGTGCTTGCCACTCGAGACAGTAGTTGATCGCGGATTGGGCCTTGGCCTTCAGTTCGGGATCGCCGGTCATCGCGTACAGTTCGCACAGAGCAATCGTGGCCTGGGCTTGCGTGTAAGGGCGATGCTGATTGATGATTCCGCCTGAATGGACAAAGTTTCCGTCAGCATCAAGCTGCCGGAGCAGGTACTTCCAACCTTTTTCCACGGTGGCGGCATGGGTGCCGGCTCGATCGGTGTGCCCGGCACCTTGGAAAGCGAGCAGGGCCATGGCGGTAGCGGAGACTTTGTTCTCGATGCTCGATCCGTCGGCGTAGTTGCCTTTCAAGCTCCACGAACCGTCTTTCATCTGGTTGCGTTTGAGCCAATCGAGTGCGTCGGCAACGGCCTGTTCGGTGGTGGCGTTACCGCCGTAGGCCTTGAGCAGCACCCGCCGCGTGGCTCCATCGCCGCGCGCTTTCAAGTCGACGCCAGGTGTATCTTGGTTGTCCAACTTGGCCGCCTCGGTGCCGATCAGGTCGACATTCATCAGCGACTTGGGCATGGGCATCTCGTTGGAATCGATCAACGTTTCAAGCGCCCCTGAATTGGCATCGACTTCAAACTCTTCGGTATCAAGGACGAGGATCTCGTGTTCGAGTTGTTCGCCGAGTTGTTCGGAATAGGTGGCCTCGACCGTGTGTACATCCTGGTGATAGGTGGCCACGGTGAAGAGAGCCAGCAAAATGACGATGGCGAAGTGGATGACGAGACTGACCGCCCAGGCTGGGGTCTCGTGAATGGCGAGCCCGCGTATCTTCTCGACCAGCGGCTGGTCCTCGGTCGATTCGGTCTCGACGAGTGACGGAGCTGGCTTAGGCTTCTCAACGACAGGAATTACCGGATGCCAGCGACGCTTCTTGGGATGCGTTTGGGCAGAAGTCGTTTCTTGGGTTGGCTGCGGGGTTTCGCGCTTTGGCTTCGGCTTTTCTGGTGGCTTGGCCGGAGCTTGGTCGTGGACTGGCTGAGTGGTCGCTGAGGCCGCAACTGCTTCCTTCTCGACTGCGGGGGACTTGGGCTTCGGCTTTGCCGCTGGCTTAGGGGCAGGCTGCTGTTCCGCTTTCGCAATGGGCTTCTTTGCCTGGGAAGCAGCCGGCTTGCTGTCGGCCGGTTTGGCTTTCGCTGCTGGCGGAGCCTCGGCGGAAGGCGCAACGGGCTTCGGTTTCGCTTCAGGCTTCGGAGCAGGGGAGGGAGGAGCCTGTGGTGAGGGAGTTTGCGGCGACGGCGCTTCAGGAGAGAGGGGTGCCTTGTTGGTCTTCTTCGCGGCAGGCGTCTTCAGCGGCTGAGCTGTCGGATTGCTGAGCGGAGCGGGAGAAGTGGGAACGACGTTCCAAGCATCAGCGCTCGCTGGGGCAGCACCGAACGAAATCGGAGCCTTTTTGGGGCCTTGGCCGCCTGAACTCTTCTCTTCACCAGGGTTGCCGGTGTCTGGCGAGTTTTTCGGTGAAGTATTGTCGTCTCCGGACACGTAATCGTGAGCTCCGTGTTAAATGCCGCAATCCCTTGCAATGTTAGCGCTTAGGAGAATTTAGGTGCCAATTATCGTCGCGCCAAAGCAATGATATCCCTTTCCCGAATTTAGGACACAGTCGAAGTCGGCGAATATAACGATTGTGCCAGGAATTCCGAGGAAAATTGACGCGAGATTCATCTACCACAGCAAATCGTCCAGAAAAGCACGCAGGCCCCCTGGACAAAGAATGATCGATACCTAAAATTCAACATCTCACAAACGACATGAAACGCCGTTTGTACTCATTGACGCGGGGTGGAGCAGCTAGGTAGCTCGCGAGGCTCATAACCTCGAGGTCGTCGGTTCAAATCCGGCCCCCGCCACTTAAACCCTGGTTTAGCAAATAGAGCTGAACCAGGGTTTTTTCGTGTCTGCTCTGATGCTGGGCTAGAAGTGCTTCGGTTTATCCCATAAACACAGAACGAGTTGCGCAGACGCGTTTTCTATTCCCGATTGTCTCTGTCTAAGTGAGACATAACCCGACCTATCTCAGCTAGAGCCCTCTGACGCTCAATTTGGCGTTTGTCTCACCGATTTTGTAGAGACACCACCGCCGGGTTAATAGGGTGTTGGGTTCGGTAGAGTGAGGCAGACGCGAACTGGTGTCATTAGCGGGATACAAGATGCGATTGTCTGGAAGCGTTTTCTGTCTCTATCCTAGCGCTGGTTGCCAATAAGAAGTTCCAGCGAACTGTCTAAACGCTGTCGAACCTCCGGACGAGGATTGGAAAGCAATTTCCAGGTCATTCACACCCGCCATGTCTCAATCGCCCGACATTAGCTCAGTCAAGCGATTCCTAGCCGAGACGGCATACTCAGCCGATCAATATAGTATCGAGCCTAGTTGTCCAGCTTGAGCTCTTTCATAAGTTCGGTCAATAGACGCGACTTACTACCTTGCAGCAGCCCCTTTTGTGTCTTGGGATGTTTACGCTGCCGATCTGCGGCTTCAAGAAGTACCTCTTTTCCAGTTTTCTTGATTAATTCGTTCAGCTTGGATGTTGCCTCATCGGTTGTCATTCCGTCGCCATCGGTGAGCAGAACGAACAGGGCGTATGATTCAGGCGTCGGATAGAAATCTTCCTGCCGTCCGGCGGCGAGATACTCAGCCCAGTCACGCATGGTTTCGTATTGCTTTGCGAAGTGATCTGTCGCCTCCGCGGCCGCTGCAAGACGTTTGAGGTCGCTCGCTTTCGCGTCCTCTATTCCCTGGTACTTTACGCCTTCACGTATACCCAGATGCTTACGAATGGCCTTTACCCAACGATTGAAAGCTGGCAGGGCCGCGTCAGGAACACCTCCATCCGTAGCATTCATGGTAATCTTTGCGAACACCTTATTGGGATTATTGGGACTGGTGGTGGCTGCCGCATGCAGCAATTGGATGTCCTTTTCGACTAGAACTTCGGCAAATTGCTTTCGCAGTGCATCGTAGTCTGCTTCGCCCGGTTTCGTCTTCCAGAACTTCCTTCGGATTTCCTCGATCTGAGTGAAGTTGACGTCTTCGTTTTGTACGGCGGCAACAATTTGCTGACGTTGAAAGCCACTTCCGGTTCCAATGCGATTGAGTTTCGGATTGAACGTTCTGCCAGGCTTGGGCGAAGGTTCTCTATTTCCACCGCCAAACGATTCCGCCGCACATCCAGCTGCGGTTAGTACCAACATGGTCATTGACAAAACACCAACAATGTACGAGTTGCCTCGCCAAAGCATCTGAGACTTTCTCACGTTAACTTCCCCTTTGAGAAAATTTGTGGAATTCATACACGCATTCAAATTGCGAATCATGAGTAACTAGCGAATGAGATAGACAAAAAGCCAAAGTAGTCCAAGAATCGTGGCTCCAATGGCCATGACTGCGACGGCAAAAAAGGCCATAAACAAAACCGATAGCGTCAGGTGAAGTGAGATGATTGCTGTCCACTTGATCGCCTTGGGGACGAACCATCCCGCGATGGCGAATCCCAACAGGCTAAGGCCGCCAGTAAGATCCAACTGAACCGCCAAAACCAGCATTACGAAGACCCCGGTGAACTTGAAGACTAGCCCGACCCAACCAGGAACCCAGGCAAACCAGTCCTCGAGCAGTTCACAAACGAATTCGGTCCACTCTTCACCGAATTCTCGGGCCGCGTCGAATATCGTTTCACCACTTGCACCAACACTTTTAGCGCTACCGTCAAAGAAAGTCGGCCCAGTGTACGGTTGTCTGCCTTGCCAGTTGTCGTACGTCTGTCCGCCGAGCATGCTCATCGGGCTGGCAACGTTTCTTGAACCATCGATTTGTGCAGTCCAGTAGTCGTGAAGATCGTTTTCGTTCAAAACGCTCCCCTTTTCGTCGAATTCTTGGCCAGTCTGCCCTCATCATGGTTGGCGTGGTTTATTCCGATTTCGTGCAGCCGTAGTGAAGAAAAAGTTTCTGGGGTCAGAGAGACCACGAGCAAACATCGCCAAATTTGGTTAGGAAGAAACCTATCAGTTTGGCAAACAGATCGAGATTGTAGGTTTCGCCTGCGACCGATTAGTTGCACCGCGCGTGCTCTTGGGCGACAATCAGCCATCGGCCAAATCGTGGGGATTCATGGGGAAATTCAACGTGTGGACGATAGGTGCTCGCACGAATACTTGGGTAGGAAAGTCACGAATGAGCGACCCACTGGATCCAGACGAGAAAAGGTGGGATCAGCCTCTGTACGACGAATTGCATCGGCTTGCACAGCGAGCGTTAGCCAAGGAGACGCCTGGACATTCGCTACAACCGACTCTTCTCGTTCACGATGCGTATCTACGTCTGCAAAAGCAGCAGAATCTGAACGAAGACGATCGATCTATGATGCTCGCGGCCGGAGCAAATATTATTCGACGCCTGTTGGTCGACTACGCACGACAACGAAAATCCCAGAAGCGCGGTGGCAAAACGGGACGTGGAATTCCGTTGCACATTTCCGTTGCGGAAGACGCCAATAGGATAGATGTCCTTGAATTGAACGATGCCCTTGAGGCGTTTTCCAAGGTCATGCCACGCGCCGCTGAAGTCGTCGAGTTAAAATTCTTTGGCGGAATGACTGGAGACGAGATTGCCAACAAGTTGGGGATTTCACTTCGCTCAGTCAATAACGATTGGAAATTCGCGAAAGCATGGCTGTACCGTGAGTTAGGTAGCTTTTCCGAGAGTGAAAACGAAGATGACGATCGATCCTAACCTGGAACGACTACAGCAAGCATTTCTGGCCGCGCTGGAGGTACCAGAGGACCAACGCGATGATTGGTTGGAAAGGGAGTGTGGTTCGGACGCGGCGTTACTTCAAAATGTTCGATCCTTGCTGGGCCATGCCAATCCAAACAATGATCTACTCGAGCAATCTCCGGATAAGGCAATTGCGGATTTCACGCTGACCGACCCTGACGCTCCCATTCATCTTTCATTGAGTGAGGGCGACGATGTTTCGGTCGACTGTGAGCACTTCCTATCAAAGCTTTCCGAGGTAGGAATTCTAAGCCAAGCCGAAC
Source organism: Blastopirellula marina (assembly GCF_002967715.1). Lineage (NCBI taxonomy): Bacteria > Pseudomonadati > Planctomycetota > Planctomycetia > Pirellulales > Pirellulaceae > Blastopirellula > Blastopirellula marina. The sequence goes on along the minus strand of NZ_PUIA01000068.1, from coordinate 109,438 downwards.
TAGATTCGGTTTGTGAACATCGACCAGAGCAGTCCGAAATGCCTGATCCGCGTACGCTCGCCGCTCAACTGGTTCAGGAAGGGAAACTGACTCAATACCAGGCAACAGCACTCTTACGCGGCGAACCTGAGTTGCTTATCGACAAATACCTGATTGTTGATTTGATCGACGTCGGTGGTATGGGAATGGTATTCAAGGCCATTCATCGCGGCATGGATCGTGTGGTCGCCGTCAAAATCATTTCGCCCAAGATGTTGGGTTCATCGGACCATGTGAAACGTTTCCGGCGAGAGGTTCGTGTTGCTGCCACGCTGGAGCATCCTAACGTGGTTCGTTCTTACGACGCGGACGAATCGCGTGGTATTAATTTTCTCGTCATGGAGTATGTGCGCGGAAAGAATCTCAGGCAAATCGTCCGGGAGTCTGGGCCCATGTCGCTCGATCAAGCTGTAGACTCGATTCGCCAGGCGGCGGTGGGCTTGGATTATGCTCACCAGCACGGAGTCATTCACCGCGATATTAAGCCGGGCAACCTGTTGCTGAATAACCAGGGCACGCTCAAGATCCTCGATTTGGGCCTGGCACATGTGGATGAGTCGCTGAGGCAATTGGACACCAATGGCGTACAAAGCCGAGACGCATCAGTTATTGAAAGTGAAATAACGTCCGCCGGAATGATTCTAGGTACTGCATCGTTCATGGCACCGGAGCAATCTCTGAATTCGCATCTTGTCGATGCGAGAACTGATATCTATAGCCTCGGATGCACGCTCTTCTACTTGCTCACAGGGGATCCTGTTTATCAAGGCGATACGGTTTTCCAAGTGTTAGTACGGCATCGAGAAAGTGAAATCCCGAGTATCTGTGAGATGCGAGCCGATGTACCAGAGTCGTTGAATACCGTGTTCCAGCGAATGGTCGCGAAAAGTCCGGACGATCGCTTCCAGTCGATGCATGAGGTTGTCGAGGAAATTGATGCTTGCAAAATTGCCCCGCCTAAGCCAGCACCACGACACCAATCCAGGCGCGAAGTGAAGAAGGTCGACGAAAGTGTTGATCCATCGGCAGACAAGAGTTCAGAACCCGAAAGTAGAAGCCAAGCCAGGCTTTACGGCACAGTCTCGGTACTTGCCGGGACGATTGTCGCTGCATTTGTACTTACCTCGCAGTGGTTACCTCTGTGGCAAGGAAAGACCACCGATATAGAACCTTCGTCTGTCAAAACAATATCAGCCGCGGACCTTTTGGCTACGGGTAACTGGTCCTGGCAAGTCCAAGAGAATTTAGGACCAGTGATTAACTCGCGAGAATTTGAAATTGCTGCCGATATGACCAATGACGGATGTACGATCGTATTCACTTCGGGGCGTGAATCTGCCAAACGAGGTAACCGTGATCTCTGGATCGCTACGCGTAACTCCATCGATGAAGAGTGGGAGGAGCCTAGTCGTTTGCCGTCAGAAATAAATTCACCTGACCAGCTAGAAAACGTTCCACGGATAAGTGGCGACGGATTAACTCTGCGATTTCATAGAGGAAGTACCCTCATGATCACGACACGTTCGTCAGCGCACGACCCGTGGTCTGAACCAACTGTTGATCCTCTCGCGACGCTTTTCAACGGCAACTACCAAGTTACTAAGGATGAACTTACTCAGTTTAGTTATGTGTTTTCACACATAGATACGGACCAACAACGGCGTTATCTCCTTAGGTATCGTCGTCGCCCCTCAATCAATGAATCCTTTGATGAATTCACGGACGATCTCTTGCCGGCCACAATGAAGTTGAATGGCCAGATGACTTTAAGCAACGATGGACGGCTTCTTATCTATTCTGCTAACACAACTCCGATGGAGGCGAAACCCGTCTTTCGATTGTTTTTCATTACTCGTAGTGATTGGGGTAGGCCTTGGTCAAGCCCGCAACTCTTGCTTCCCGATTTGCCAAGACCAAGCGCCGCTCCCGCCTTTGTCATGGATGATAAGACTTTGCTACTGGTAAACTCAGACGGTGACGGGCAAGGGGCTGGTGATATTTGGATCGCTCGGCTTAAAAGAAATGACGACGATCGCCAGCGCTGAGCACGTAACCACTTCCATTCGGCAAGTTAGGTCTTCATGTTTCAGCCGTTCGTGAATCTGAATGAGATTCAGAATGAATTCCTGATCGTAAGATAAGCGACTGATGAGGCTTCAGAGTGTGTAGTTTTACACACATTCACTCCGGAGCTTGATTGCGAACGCATGTTGTGATGTGTTCCGGAGTTGAATGCGCGTTCTCGCGAGAGTGTATACCGATTTGCCTCGAAGGTCATCGGTTCGTTCACGTGTACATTCTTAACTCAACTGTCCGAGAGTTTCATCTCATTAGGTAGCCCAGGACGGTTCGTCCGGGGGCACATGCATGGATTGTTCGCTAAGATTCCAGACAAAGGCCCGAGTTCAGCACGGGAAGAGCGAAGAACAGGATGTTAATTCGCCCTTGGATCAGCATCTTGCGATAGAAGTCGTTTCGCTTCCGCCAGCACGAAACCAGGATCCATGAATGGTTGGTAGCTTATGTCCTGCCAACGCACCTTTCCATTGCCGTCAATTAAAAAGGTCCCATGGAGAGGTTGAGCTTCAAAGTCGTCGTAAACCCGAAACGCTTTGAACACATTTAATGGCTCATCAGAAACAAGTGGAATTGGGAGCCCCACTTCATCGTAATTCTCGATCGATTGCTTCAACGTTTTCGGATCGTCGGTACTGATCGCTAGCATGCCGAGACCTGCTTCTTCGAATTCAGTGACCCGCGGCGCAAAGGCTTGCAACTGCTCAGCACAATGAAGACATCCGGAGCCAAGGTAGAAGATGACTACATAGGGCTTCCCCTGAAAATCAGTTGATGCATGCTGTTTACCTTGAACATCGTTTAATGCCCAGTTGGGAGCCTGAGACGGATACCAGCGGAATGGACCTAGGGAATCAAGAGATGGTCGTTCTCCGACGTCATCTGCAACTTGCCATCGAATCCGCCAATCGTCCATAAAGCCGAGTTCTTTAGAAATGGGAGTCAGGCGAGCGAATTGCGGAATATCAAGATCAATCTGGGCGGAGAGCTGTCGCAATTGGTCGAACGCTGACTTGCATTCGACCTCCTTTCCGGACAACCACAAAATCTCGACGAGTGCAGCAAGTGGATAAACTTCGTTCTTGCTGGAGTCCACAATCTTTCGAAGGGCTTTTGTCGCAGCGTCATGATCTCCGGACTGCCATTGAACTTTTGCAAGGTAGACCGAATCGACGTCACTGGCACCTTTGAGAAGTTCATATCCCTTCTGAAAATCCTGATTCGCGATCGCCTCGTGCCCTTTCAGAGCTTTGATGGCTGTTTCGAGATTCTTGGTTTTCGACTGAAGTTCCTTGCGAGCCTTTTCTGCTAATTTCTTGCCTTCTTCCTTATCGGTGTCTTCACTTGGGCTTTCCGTGAGGGAATCTGCCTCGGCCTTTAGCGTTTCCAAGCGGCGCTCGAGCTCCGCGATTTGAGCCTTGCCGGCTTCCGTGTTTCCTGTTTGAAAATACGCCAAGCCGAGATAGCGAAGACGTTTAATTTGTTCACTCTCGTCATCGGTTGGCTCAAGGTAGGTTGAATTTGCCAAGTCGATCAGAACATCCCATTGCTCATAGGTTCGGAGAACTTGAAACAATCGTTGTCTGCCGAAAGTTGTGCTTCCGTTCTTGGCAAGGGTGTTGTAGCGAGGATGGCGTGGAAGTTCGATCATGTTCTTGGCCAAATCAATCGCATCGTGAACCCGTCCAATATGAATCAAGTTACGAATGAGCCACTCGTTGTTATGGGCAAAATTGTGAATCTCATCCGGCATGACCTGATCGTGAATCATGTGGGCATGGTCGACCCTCGCCGAAGCCTCTTGCTGCCAAGCTGCATCGTGATATCGATGTAACCGGGAATAGATGTGCCCAGGCATGTGCCACATGTGAGCGATGCTTGGTGAGGACTGACCACAAAGGGCTGCAGAACCAAGAGCCATCTCAGGTTGCCGCCTGTCCCAGAAATGGATACGGAAGTGATGCGCAGAGTGCATGGGCTCGACTTCAAAGATGTCCTCGAGCAGCGCATTGGCGGCGAAATAACTCGTACTCGACGACTTCGCTTCATACAAGTGCAACGCCAACAGGGCCTTCGCCTCGAGATCATCTGGGTACTTCAGGAGAATGTTCTCGAGCGACTTGGTGTAGGAATCATTTCTCTTCTCCTTTTCTTTGCTGTCGAATTTGACGTAGGCGTTGAGGGCGTCGATATACATCCTTTCGCGCTCATCAGCGTTGTCTTTACGCGCGACCGCTTCTTCTAGGAAGCCTTTCGCACGATCCAAGTTTTTGAGGTTGGCCATCGCGGCTCCCCAGTATGCCATTGCGCAGTCTGGATCAAGTGATGCCGCGTGTCGAAAGGAACGTTCAGCTTCGAGATACCAGAACCCGTAAAACTGACCTAGGCCTTGGTCGAAGAACTTTTGCACCACGGGATCGGCCGTGCTAATCGGAAATTGAACCTGCCCCGTCCCACCCATGAGATAAGCCTTCTGGCGAGGCCCCTCATTGAACACGTCACCGTGGAATGAGTGTCCCTCTAGAATCTTGTCGACTTTGTCCGTTGGCTCGTCACGGTTGTCTTCGGGGACATTCGCTTGCTCCGCGGCCAGGGGACAAGCCAATAGAATGAACAGAAATGGCCATACGGAATCTCGAATGAAGTTAGAACGCAGCATAAATTCCACGGTCACTGAGAACCGGAACGCACATTCATCAAACAATGAAGGTCCGTACCGATCGAGGGGGATTAGAAGGAGGTATTCGGTATAAAGCTTAGCAAACACAGATGCGTTGTTTCAAGCTGCAACAGCCGCAGTTGCTGGGTTCATAGGGTGTTGGGCTTGTTAGAGTGAGGCAGACGCGAACTGGTGCTTAGGTGAAATAGAGTGCCCCCTTTCGGGGGCAGCATGTATCATTGACAGTCGGTCCAGAGCAAGAAACCCAACTGAATCTTGCTATGGAATCTAAAAGCTTGAACCAACTAAAGACCGTCACGTTTCTTTCGGCAGTCGTAGTAGGCCTGCGCAGGGTAACTGGTCGGATTCCAGGCTTGGGCAATTGTAATTGCTGATAAGGAGACATCACCGCCAAACGACGGGTACTATTGACCGGATGTCCCTTGCTTCTTTGATGCTTTCACACGCTCAACTTCAGACCCTTTTGCGTCCGCGGTTCAACGTCTCTCGCATCTTCGATTTGTTGAACCAGATCGCCCGCCGCTTCGTGGTTCCTCAGGTAGGGCATTTCGATTGGATGCCGTGTTTGGCTGGTCTTTAAGTCGGTGTATGGAACCGCTCATTCAAGGTAACGCTCCGCGACGCGCAGGGCAAAAGAAGGCACTCGAGATCCCCTGGAGTAACGTGGATTTAGGAGTATATTGAAGTTAAAGGGGGTGACTATCATGCGTGAAGTCATTCGTCGGATCTTGACAGCTGTTTGCCTTTATGGCGGGATCACCTTGTGCCTGATCCAGGGCGGCGATCTTTACCGCGTTGAGCCCGTCGACTGGCACCATGAGGTCGAATCCAAGCGGCAGCAATCTCGGCAAATTACAGGGATGATGTCCGCCTATCTGGGCAGCGAGGCGGTCGAAGGGGTCGATCTGGCCGAAAACACCCGCGGAACACTCGAGGAATTCATTGCTGATGAAACGGAGGGGAGGCTCATCATCGTGTCCGGTCCCGACTGGGAAGGGCTTTGGAATGATGTGTCAGCGACTGTTTCTGATAACTCTCCTTCCTCTGCCTGGGCTGCTTGCCGTGGTGTCGAACATTGCCGTGAATTTGTTTACCTCAAACGGTCGGCCGGGCCTCTGACTCAGTTGGCTGACAACTGGCCCATCGGATCCGTGCAGAGTTACGTGCGAATCGATCCGGTCGAGACAAGCGCCCAGCCGCATTATCTAAACGTTGTTCAAGTCAGCCCCAGCGACCTCCTCCGCTGTGCCCCTTTGCATATTGCTTACCCCTATCGCACATACGGTGCAGCCACGTTGATATTCGGGCTACTGTTTTACATTGGGTTTCCTCGCCGCCCGCGCCCGGAAGGGACGGCGATGTTTTACGAGGCCCGCGCCGCTGGCTGGCTACCTGACCTGCTAGCCGCCTTCGGTTCGGGAATGTTCTTTGGTCTTCCATTCCTGATCGCCAGCGATACGGGGGGCTCTCCGCTGAAGCTCGACTGGCTGCCAATAACTGTAGTCATGTGGGGCATGGCGGGGCTTTTCGCTTCGATGTTCGTCATTACTACGTGGTACCAGACTCGACGCGTGACATGGGATGAGCACGGTGCATGGATCGAAACGTGGGGCTGCCAGCCGACGTACGTGCCGGCCAACGAGATCGAAACCGTGGGGTCTCACATGCTGCAGGCACCCGCTTGGCTGAGGAATTTGGCATGGGTTATCACGATCTTCAATTGGCGGGCCGGTTCGTCGGCGATCCTGTTGGAACAGTCTGATCCCGGGTTCGCGATTGCCACGAAACAGGGGCAATCCTTCCGTTTTACTGGGGCAGGGCTATATGGGGCGCGGTCTTTTCTGGCTTGGCTTGATACCCACCATGTGCCAGTTGATCCGTCGGCCCGTGAAATCATGCGTACAAACTCCGATTACAAACCGACACGCATAGGTTGGATCATTGCGGTTATCTTCGCCGTGCTGATTGTGGCGCTGGTTGTGCCGTCGCTGTGGAGAACGGCTGTCGAGGCGATGCCGCACGCCGAACCGGAATTCCGCCAAAGCGCGTTCGCCGTGGTCCAGGAAACTTCTTCGCCGGTCGCCGCCGATCCGATCGATGCAAAGCCGGTTGAGAGTCAGGCTACCGCGCTACCGCCAGGTATTCTCGCGGTCGAACCAATCGTCACGCCTGAAATGCTCGCTCAGGAAGGGGCAATCCTGCAAAAGATGGAACAGAAGAGAGAGGAACTGAAGACGCTTCAGTCGGAGATTGGGACAATCACCAATCCGAATGCCGAGGTGATCGAGAAAGTCCAGCAAATCATGCGTGAGATGGAACAGCTTCAAGCGGAATTTGACGATTTGCGCAGAGGTGGACTAACGACGAAAGGAAACCAGCCATGAACCCCCAGCCTGGTGCACGACAAGCGGCAGCAATCGATCGCAGGGAGCCCAACGGGCCCTACGAAATGCATGTTCTAATCGCAACCGACGGGACCCACCGCATTTCACAGGGATTTGCGCTAGTGACCAGTCTGGCCATGCTTCTCTTCTGCGTCGGCTTGGCCCACGGGGAACCACCTCCTGCGTTCCCGGCGCTGACCAACAACTGGTGCGGCAACGCCGAAACTCTAGAGCAAGTGATTGCTCACACGCAACAGGAGGACCAACGGCTGTCGGATGAAATTGATGCGTTGAGCAAGGAACTGGAAGAATTGGGGGGACGCCGACAGGAGCAAACCGAAAAGCTGTGGGGCGAGTATCAGGCCGTCCGCGATGCCTTGCGACGCACACGAACAGGTCAGGGCAACGAAGTCGATCTCGCGAAATACGACCCGCTTCTCATGGAAGTGGCCGCACTGGCTGAGTGGCAAAAGACGCAATTCGAACGATCTCGGGACGTGTGCAACGACATAGCGGAAACCACGCTAGGCAACATTCTGGAAGGGCAATGGTCGAGCCTCATTGCCCAGAACAAGCTCCAGAAAGCCCAACGACAATATCGCGAAATGGTCGACCGGAACCGCCGCGAAAACCATCTCCGCGACCAGGGGCGGATCACCCGGCTCAAGTCGTACGTTCACTCGGCACAGGATCAGGCCAACCACCTGATGTCGAAAGCCGCCGACCTGGATAAAAGCCTGGCGACCTGGAAGGAAAGCCAGAAAAGGCAGCCAGGCGACCCTGGCTACCAGCAATCCACGCAGAACTTCATTGACCATACAACGGTCGAACGAGACAAGGTCACCGGTGAAATGCGGACACTCGTCTCGCATGTTGAAACATGCGAGGAGATCATTGGTCTACTGGAAAGTCACCGCTCCGGGGCAGGTGCTATGAACCCGAACTCAGCTCTCTATTCCGACCTGAGGACTCGGCTGCGGCAACTTCATTCGGCGTTCCTTGACGAGTACGACCCCTTCATGGACCCAGCCCCTGGTTCCGCCGAATGGAAAAAGCGCCGCGACAATCCTCGTTACGCCCAGCAGCAAGACTTCGTCCGTCAGCAGCAGCATGCCCGAGCGGTGGCTGCGGAGGCGATGCTGGGGATGGACCCAGATATCCTGACTGGGTATGACGTGGCGGCCGTCGAACGGGAAACAATCGGCGGGATCGGTAAGGTGGAGCACTACCGTCGCTTGGCCGCAATGTACGACCGGATGGCTACCGACGTCGAACTGGGGGTTAAGAACAACCTCTTGGTCCTAACCGGGGTGTCGCGAGACAAGATCACTGACCTGGAACGCCAACGGCATCGACTCCGCGGCCTTCAGGCAGAGATTAAAGAAGTCCAAGGACGCCTCGGCGTCTATCGCGATATCTGCCGGGAAGCGTGTGAAAACCAAGGCCGATTTGCAAAAGGGAAGCCGTTTCGCTGGGATCGCATCATGGTGAATTCCGCCAGCGGCGCAAAACTAACGCGAGGCAAATTCGAATTCCGCGTGGGAGGGCACCAGATGGTGACCGCGGTGTCGGGTAAATGGGAAGAGAAGATTGACCAGTTCGATCCACCCCACGAGTACGGCACCTTTGAAGTACCGAGTGCGGGAAAACTTCAGGCCCATTTGAAGGTCTCGCCACCAGCCAAGAACGTTTGGAGTCTGTCCAACGCGGACACGCAACTGCTCGTTCAATTTCAGCCGAAGATCGGCGACGACTACGGCCCTGCGATGACGGTTGTTTCGGTGGGGGGACGGATCGGTCGCGAGCCCAAAGCAGAGCACGAAGGGGAAGGGACTTGGCCCTGCCAGGGGAGATTGATCGTCACCTGCGGCGCGGCCGGAGGTAGCGGTCCCCTGACCGGCGGCCAGTTTGACCAGCAGTACAGCGGCAGCGTCGAGATCCTCGAAACGTACGCGACGACTGACCTTGTTCCTCCCTACACGGTCTCGGATGGAGACCGCCTGGTGACCGATCCCCAGGGTCAGATGTGGCTGGCCACGCCCCTCTCGCGAATTTGGGCGGGGCCGAATACGGACTTGACTTTCAAGCTGGCCGCAGACGACCAGGCGCGAAACCGCTGGGACGTTCAAGGCGGAAAAATTCGCGTCACCAGTCGCCACGAGGAAAAGCCTGACCCCACAAAACGCGGTTTCTACGAACCGGGCTTCGATTTTACCCTATCTCTCCGCGGCAAGGAGGAACAACCAGCCGAATCGAAATTCAATTACGTCGTCCACCCTGTTGGGACTGACTTTGAACTGGAACATCGCGGCGAATCGGCCTTGATTCGCGTTTACTCGGGGAGTGTCGAGATTTCCGGATCCGGCCAGCACAAGCTCAGCGCAGGGGAGGAAATTGTCTTACCGGCCGGAGAACCAGTCGCCTTCGACACTTCAATTGATCCGGGACTGCTCTACGCAGGTGTGCCAGCCCTGGAAATTCCCGTGTTCCAAACCGTCGATCAGCCTGACGGAACCTGGAAGGGCCGTTTCGATGGCGAGACTTGGGGGGACGGCTGGCTATGGCAAGACCCGGACCAGGACGTGCAGGTTGAATCGCTGGCGGAAGGTGTAGCTACGATTACGGTTCCCAATGGAAACGAGTTTTGGCAGAACACGTCAACCGCCCCGCGGCTGCTGCATCCCGTGACGGGCGATTTTCAACTGGATGCCGAACTCGAGGTTCACTGCGAGGGATTGAATTTTGCCATCGCCGAGTTCCTGCTCTATTCACCCACCTCACTCCAAGGCTGGCACGCTGAGCAGATGGCATCCGGACCGACAGCCGACTATCGCCTGTTGGGAGGAGGCTGGATGCAGTCGAACAATGACAAGCGGCTTCCATTGTTTGGGCGCACGTTGGATAAGTCAGCGAAGGCCCCGGATAACGGCCGCATATTCATGCGACTGACTCGCGAGGGGAACGTCTGGCAAACCTCATGGAGCGAGGATGGCCGACACTGGAACCTTGCTGGACGCGAGGTGTTCGACACCCATCCCATGGTTTGGGCGGGACTGACGCTGAAGCGGGTTGCCAACGACGGCCTGGTCAACGAGCCGCTGGTCTGCAAACTCCACCGGTTGGAACTTCGCTCGGGCAGTGTACCGGGCGTCTCGCCGTGGCTTCCCGTCGCCTATTCGGGAACCATCGAACCGAAGGAGGACGAGGTGGCCCTTTCGCTCGATGGTTCCGAATTGGGTGAGGCGTTAGCGTACTATCGCCAACCGCTGGTAGGGAACACCGAGGTGGTTGTGTGTTACGACATCGGAACATGGAATCATCAGCCCGGCCAGGCGCGGGCGTTTTCGATCGGTCTCGACGCGATGGACCAGTCGAATCAGGCATACGTCGGCTTTTTCCGTAACGATGGGAAAGTCGGCCCGATGGTCCGTTCCGACTTGATGGTAAACAGGGGATGGAATAATTTTCGCGAACGCGCAGTGGATCCATTTCCCGATCAAGGCTGGCTCCGCCTGATTCGCCGCGGCCCGGCGATCGAGACCAGCTTGTGGCGTGAGGGACAATGGGAACCTGTCGGTAGCTACGAGCAAGCATTTGACCAGCCAGTTTATCTCTATGCCTTTATCGGGAATAACGCGCAGGCAACCGTGTCGACCGAACTTCATGCGACCGTCCGAATCGAGCGGATTTGCGATGGCTTAAGTGCAACCGCCGCCCCAGAATTCGTTCCAGATTCCCCCGATGTCTTCATCGAAACGGAAGAAGCCAAGCCGATTAAGGCACCGCAGGATATTGCCGTGCGTCAGTGGCGATCCCCGTTCCCGATTGGTGGTTTATTCACTGATTCACAGGGTAATGCATACGTATTTTCGGCTACCCGAGACCGGTCCAAACTCGTGCAGGTTGCCCCTTCCGGTCCCAGCTCGCTGGTGCTGGAGGCCCCAGTCCTGGCGGGGCTCAACCGCAAGGCAGGCATGTTCGATCCCAATGGAATGCTGATGGTGTCGGTCGACTTCTGGCCGGAAGGTGGAAATTTGTTCGGGGGTGTCTATCCAGCGTCTGATAACGAAGAGCCGCAACTTTGGAACGAGAAAGTCAACTTCGGCGACATCACGGATCTTTGCTGGATCGAAGAATTTGGCTGGCTGCTAACCGACACAAATCGCCGCAACGTGTTTCGGGTTGCATCTAACAAGGACGAACCGGTCCCGCTGATCCAGGATGGTCCTCCACCGATCGTTCCTATGGAGATGGCATGGGACGCAGAGTCGCAAACGCTGTTTGTACTCGACCAAAAGTCGATGCCTCCCACGGCCGAATTGGGGAGTACTATCCTGGCCATTCGCGAAAGCCGCAGCGAGGTCCTCTTCGAGACGGGAAAGGGAAGGTGGCTTAAGAGCATCGCCTTCAGTTCCGGTGGAACGTTTCCGCGGGGGTTGTACGCGCTCGATTCGGAAGGACACTTTACGGCCATTTTGGGATCGCAAGAGTTGGGCATACTCAGCGGACTTACCCATCTCGAGCGCATTAAATTTGCCCCGACTGGCCAACTTTGGCTGACCGGTGGCCAGGAACAGCCGACAATTGCATACCTGGAGAATCCGCTGGTCGCATTCCGAGAGTCCTCGGAAGATACAATGGGCATCTCCGTTTCTCCCCCAATTACGAATTCTGGAAAGTCGATCGAGTCGAGCCGTTTGGGCCTGACGGTCACCGAGGTCAACTCGCAGATTGCCCGCGACCTGGGTGTCTCCTCGGCCGGAGGAGCGGTCGTAAGCGTCGTTCTGCAAAATGGACCGGCGGAGGTGGCAGGGCTAAAGCCAGGTGACGTGATCTTCCGCATCGATGACGCCCGGGTCACTCAGAGCAGCGACCTGCTGTCCTGGCTGAAAGCCCATCCGGGCGGTAAGGAAGTGCTCGTCAAGTTTCAACGCACTGGTCAACTGATGTCGGCGGTTATTGAACCGAATGCGGTCGGAACCGGGAGCGATTCCTTGCCCCCGTCCGCCCCTGGCATGACTGCACCGAACCCGCCTACTGATGTGCAACCTCCGCAGCAACCCGCACCGCCGATCCCGGTAGGCCCGCCCGCCCCTCGAGCTGTTCCATTGATCGGCTTGCGTGCTACATCTGCTGGAACGCCAGAAGCCCATCGACTGAATGTTGAATCGCCGACCGGGGCGGTGGTCACCGTCGTACATGCAGGAGGACCGGCACAGCGGGCGGGGTTGCGCATCGGGGACCACATCGTTCAGTTTCGTGGAGTCGAGGTATTGACCTACGAAGACTTCGAGGCTTCCTTCTTGAGTTGCCAGCCTGGCGAACGGGTCGAAGTAATCTTCGTCCGCGGCATGCAGCGTCTCCGTGCTACAATCGCCCTGGGACACAACCCACAGGGTGATTCCTTGTACCAAACCTATTCGCACGCCAAAGAAGGCTTCCAGCTGCGGATTCCGATCTCGTGGAAGCCGCCAGTCGTGATGGCCAACGGCGTTGCCACGATTGTGTCGTTTAACGGCAATTACACGTTGCATTGCCTAGCCGACCCACCCTTGCCGGCCGATCGTGTGCCGCTGGACGAATTTATTCGACGCCACCAGATGGTCCATCCAGAAGCCAAGTCAGGCCGCTGGAAAACCGGAGACGCCGAGTTCGCCTTTATTTCGGTTCCGTCGGAAGGCCCCCAACGCTTCCTGCGATACGCAATTGCAGTGAAACGGCAAGGACAGGTTGTTCAATTGGAAGCACACGCACCCATACTTTCCGCCCCCGACCAAGTACCGGTGGCTATCCGCCACGTCGTCGAGTCGCTGGTTTTCGTGGGGAATCGTCCTTGATCGGCCAGGCCAATTGTTTGAACAGAGACGATCAATCAGCCGAGAACGAAGGGGGTAAAGCGTAAGCGGGTGAATTGATGGACTCCTGCACCTTGCCCGCATGAATCTTTAACACATGCGAGCAGATCATCCAGCCTCTTCGCGAAACGGAGGTGCTGGATGATCTGCTCTGGCGTGAATCTTCTTTTAGGCATAAGAAATCTCCCTTCAAATAGGCATGAATTCGGCAGATACTAATTTACCGAATGGACGCGGTTGAAGGGGGCAGGTCATGGACCGCCAGCCCGGCTGAAACGATTCAATCGTTGTTGAATCCCCCCTCCGCTGAGAACGGCGAATATGCGTTGTCATTCGACGGCGTCGATGACTTTGTCCGATTGCCGTTTGGATACCAAGGAGAGCACCCACTCACGATCGAAGTGGATGTCGAGGTGACTGACGAGAGCAGGTCTGGTGCCGTCGTTTCGACGACTCAATATAGTGGGCTGGGAATTACGACTACTCGAGTCGGAAGTGACAAATCGAGATCAGCGGTCTACTCCCTGATCGGAGCTCAAGCACAAACAGCCTCGGCAGGTTATCTGAGGACAGAAGTGACTGAGCTTCCGTTGATACCGTCGGTCGTTCGCCTCACGATGGTTGTTGATAACGATGGCTTTTCGCTGTTCGTCAACGGCAAAAAATCGGGTGAAATAGAGCTTTCTGGTACTTATACATTCAACGATTTAAATTTCGTACTCGGTGCGAGCCCGGTGGATGGCACAGCCATTGATTTTCCATTCCGGGGAATCATTCACCGAGTCCGCTTCTCGGATATTGCCCGGTACGACCAGAACCACACGCCGGCGGAGCTTGTCCCGGATGAACACACGATCGCCCTCTATCGCTTTGATGAAGGCCAAGGCAGTGTCCTGAGCGATTCATCCGGCAACGGACATCACGGCAAGATCGTCGGAGCAAGATGGATGAAGGTCGTCCCAGCGTCAGAGCAGTAGGCGTTCTTTAACCAGGCAAAAGAGCTAACATTCGAGCAGCGACTTCAGGCCAAACTTCTCCAGGGCCGGATACGACGAAGATGTCAGCCCGCTTCGAGCCTTCAAAAAGCTCAAGCCGCTACGGATCAACGGCGGATGCCCAACTGTCGACCTCTCGAATCTCAAGTTCGTCCCGCTCAAGACGATTACCAACTCGGAGGTGATCATTCGACGAAACCCGAAGATCTTGCGAGAGATGCCTTCGGTGAAGACCATAAACGGCGAACTAGCCCAAGCAGATCTCGATGCCGTGGAAGCCGATCCTTGGCCGGTCAAGGCGGTAACCCAATAGATCGGGTCGCGTCGACGGAGTGTGAACTACCAAATGGACGAGGGTGTTGGGTTCGGTAGAGTGAGATAGACGCGAACCGTGTATCAGCTGCATCAGTTCGCCTCGTGTTATCGGTAGCAGTTGCCTACCCAAGGATGGTTCGGCCTGGGTTAAGTCAATTTGATGAATACTTGCTCTCAATTTGAACGGACCTTAACGTTTGATCGTTTGGGCCTCAAAAAAAAGGCGATCTCGATCAACAAAGACCGGGACCGCCTTATGGGAGAGAGTGTGTGCCTTACCAAGCTTTCGACCAACTGGCGAACATCTGGAAGTCGGTTTCCAACTGCACACCGTCCAGGTCCTGATAGACGGGACGAACCAACTCTACATTCAGACGGCTTCCGTCGCAGAACTGGTAGATGCCGCCAATGCCTAGATTGAACCAGAAGCCACCTCGCATGTCGGTGCGGGCTGTACTGATCATGTTGGGATTGAGTTGGGGGTCACCAGGGCCGCCGTAGTTTTCCCGCCAAAGACCCTCGGTGCGGAAACTAAACGACATTTGTTCGCCAACTCGCCTAGCGAACCACCAGTTGAGCTGATATTCGTTTCCGACCGTGTAGTCGCGATAGTTTTCGCCCACGGGAAGGTTCGTTTGTAGCTGGACACCGGTGCTGGCCATGTCCCAATATTTTTTGTAGGTAATGCCTGGGCGGAAGTTGAAGGTTCCACTCCCAAGTTGCATCGGATACGGCATCTGCGTTTCAGCTCCCATGGGACTGGCAGCCGTTGTCGTGCCGTGAATGTTGCCGGTAGGGGCACTCATGCCGAAATTGAAAATCCAGTCGGTGCTTTCCGTGTCATAAAGCAAAAAGAGCGCGCCAAATCGAAGATCCGAGAAGCCCTCGTTGTAGGTGGTGAAGGTCGTCCCGTTACGCCGCATATGGTCCATGGTCAATTCCATCCACATCGGCATCAGGTACAGTGTCACGTTATCGGTTGCCCCGTACATGACGTGGAGCATTTGCATATTCATGTCCATACGGGTCGGTGTGGCCATAAAGGGGATGCCGGTCACGTCGAGAGCGGCCACATCGCTGACCTGTTGGGTCCCATAGCGATTGCCATCCATGAACATTTTCTGGAACTTGTACTCGATCATGACCTCGCCCTGATGGTGGACGTGATCTCCCATCAGGCCCGCTGGGGCATGGCTATCGGGGCGGCCTTCTTTCAATGAATGCCCCTGAGCATCGCAGCAGCATGCGGCAAATGGCTCCATCGGTGAGTAAAGCTGTTCACCGGAATCAGCGGCGATCGGATGAGCGGTGGCTAGAGCAGGCACCAGGCACAGAGCAATCGTTGCCAGGTACCGAGAAGTTAATTGTCGCATTATGGGAGAGTCCTTTCCTGAATGATCCGTTGCAGGCCCACCTCGCTGGGGTCAGAGTGAGGAATAAAGCCGTTTTGCCGTCAACCGTTTGGCTCTGTCGCGGATATCCTTGCCGCGAGAACCACTTTTAGCCACTTCTTCGGCAAATTGCCTTTGATGCCCATATTTACAAGATCGGGTGTGGGTCATGTCGGCCTTGAGTCTGACGGTCGGCTTCTGCCGGATTTCAACGTAATAGATACAGCCAAATCAACAAGTATATGCGCATGAAAATATAATGACATATATACTTGAGATGTAAGTATATGAATTGTGTTGTAAGGCGGCTCATGGTGGCACGCTCACAATGAAATGACATAGAGTCACTTTGTGGAGAGTGAGCCTCACCATTTCACGCGAACGTGCCACCACGAGCCGCGCGATATCCCAGAGATTGCGCGGCCGGAAAGGCAAGGCGCATACCTCGGGCGCTCTTCTGATTGAAGGAGAAGCGACTGATCGTTAGGCAGTCGCCATGCGGAGCTTGGGTGGGGGGATTGGAGGAGAGTCGTCAATGGAACTCATTGACGGGACCACAATAGAGGCGAATCCACCCTTGGCAGGACCGTTTTTGTTCGTTTCTTCGCCTAAAATGCACCAAGGGATACCACCCAGAAAGTAGCTCTTACCGCTGTGACAGCGGAAAAGAGGCGAAGAAATAGCTACGTGCTCCTTGCTGGGGGGTGGCTCTGCCACGGTCTTTTCAGGAGCTGGTCGGTGCCCACAGAACTCATCGTTGAGAACGGTACTCCGCGTAAGATTCTTGCGACGCACCTTGGCAAGACTCGATTGGGCTCCGCAATCTGGCTCATGCAGTAAACCCTTCTGTTGCTTAGCGTTATGGCCAGTACTTCGATGGGTTGCTGGAACTTCTACACCATGTGCGTGAGCCCAGGCAATTCGCTGTCCATGTGAAAAACAGCGACAATTGCTCCAGCACTGCGATGCGGAGCAACACCCGCACGCATGATCCTGGCAGATAAAAGGAACTGAGAGATCCTTGAAGAATTTCGGCGATACGAGATAGGGAAGAGGAATCGACGAAAGCGCAATCCCCAATATGACACAATAGCTTACAAGCTTTTGTGCCAGCTGGATCAGGCGAATTTTACGCTGCCGATTCGACATAAAGTGTCATTCTGCCAGGACAAGCAGTGACGTCCCAAAGTCTCTCGGCTCACTCTCCACATTTGAAATTTACGGCATTACTGCCGTCGAAACAACACTCTAAGTTGCTGTTAATTCACAATTTATGGAAAAGTGAGGCCTTGTTTCTAAGTTCTCAAGAGAGCATCGCAACTCAGTAGCTGAAAACTGGAGGTGCAATAAACTCAATCTCTCAAGCGGTTTGCGTCTTGATTTTGATTTCCCCGAGATCCGTCACCGCAGCTCCTTCCACATTTACGAGTGATCCGTATCGTCCTTCTCGTCCACCGTGAAACCCTAATGTCTCGTGCCATACGATCAGGCGACAGGGGCCGGACGGGACCATCTTAAACTCAAATTCCCCTTCCGCATTGGTGACGGCGAAATAGGGATTATCGAACACGCGTAGTGACATTCGCTCCCAAGGGTGGGGTGGGCAGCTGATTTTGATCGCAGCTCGTTCGGCAACCAGGCCAGCGACCGGAATTTCAGTTCCGGGAGGCATCGCAACGTTCTTACTGGGATTGCTAAAGCCTTGTAGGTTAAAGACATGAGCCACTGGCCCCTGGTTCCGCATGAGGATGCTTTGACCTTCACGGATCGCCACAGCGTGCGGGACGTAGCCGGTTGGCTCCTGATCGATCGGGACTACCTTTTCCTGGCTATTTAATGCAGCAAGTGACTCGTGCGGCGATAGACTTCCCTTCTTATCTTCCGGGATGAGCCAAACGTAAACCCATCGGACTGCATGTGTTTTAGGATCGACGACCCAGTCCTCGTTGAGGATCGGCCCCATCGATCGAAACCATTTCAGGTCTTCTCCGTTCAGGGGGGCGGCTGAGAGATCGACTTCCTTTCGTTCCGGCACTTCTCCGTCCAGAAGTATGCGACCCTTTATTCCGCCAAACCCCTTGTCTGCATTCGCTTTATCGCCAGCGATGGCTTCTACCGGCCCTTGAAAAGCGGTTGCTCCTGTAACGACCGTCCAGCCGGTCAGGGCGGTAATTTCTTTCAGGAAACGTCGACGACTTTCTTCATCTCGGTACTGCTGATCCGTCCAATTCTGTCGCATAGGAAAACTCGCTCCTTGGCTATTGCAGGATGCCACAAAAAGGTGGGCAGAAATGGTCGATGTGGCTCTTTCTGTACCATTTCCATTGAGAGTTGATTAGCAATAGTCCGCAAAACAATGTCGCATGTCAATAAGTAGTGCTTGCAATTCGCATTATATGTGCGTCAAAATGTCGCATGTATATTCTTGCATTATTAGATACGATGTGGGTGTAGTTTGCTGGACGTAGCCGGTGGAGCGGGCGGTCCGGGTTGCCTTGAATCAAAATTTGCCGAGGTTTTGCGATGGATTTCCCGATGTTTCACCTCGACGGGATGGGGAATCGCATGCTGATCGCTTTGATCGCGATTGTGCACGTGGCGATTAATCACCCATTAGCCGTTGGGATTTACCCCCTGCTGACCCTTTTGGAATGGTTGGGGGTACGCACTGGGGACCATAAATGGGACCAATTGGCCAAGCGGATGACTTTTGTCGTCTTCGTCATCACTACGTCATTGGGAGCACTTACTGGCGTTGGTATTTGGCTGTCAACTTCACTCGTGTCGCCGTTCGCTATCGGGAGCCTGCTGCGAGTTTTTTTCTGGGCTTGGTTCGCCGAGTGGTTGGTCTTTATCACTGAAGTTGTCTTGATTCTGGCGTACTACTTGACCTGGGATCGATGGACCGAGGGTAGGGCCAAGCGTCTGCACCTATGTCTAGGGATCGCAGTCTCGATTTTCTCGTGGCTGACGATGAGTATCATTGTGGCGGTTCTTGGGTTCATGATGGATTCAGGGGCCTGGAAAGAGGACTCGCTGTTCTGGTCGGCTGTGCTGAATCCGATATACCTGCCCCAGCTTGCTTTCCGTACGACGTTTGCTATGGCGACGGCGGGACTTTTTGCTGGCTTCTTATTGGGCATTTGGTTTCGGAAAGACTCCGAATTTCGCAATCGGGCGATGCGTTTGATTTCGTGTTGGACCTTAGCCTGGTTGCCGCTGCTTGGTTTAGCATCGTGGTGGTATCTGCGGGTGGTGCCCGAAGCGATGTCAGGCTTGATCCCCATAGGCCTGATGACTCAACAATTCACCCAATGGCAAGACTCTTTCCTCTGGATTGCTGTCGGAGTACTTGGATTTATCGCTCTTTCCGCCCTGGCGGGGGCTTTAATTCCACAACGGATGCCGCGTTTTGTTCTGATTGTTCCGTTTCTATTTGGGTTGGCGCTGCTTGGACACTTCGAGCGGGTACGCGAATTCATCCGTAAGCCATACGTCATCGCCGACTACATGTATTCGAACGGGATTCTTGTCGACGAAGTCGCGTTCTACCAGAAGAACGGCTTGCTGCCTTACGCGGCGTATGCCCATGTCCACGAAGTGACACCAGAAAACAAATCATTGGCTGGGCGAGACGTGTTTGTGATTACCTGTTCCAGGTGCCACACGACCGATGGGTTCAACGGAATCATTCCCAAGCTCGAAAAGCTTTATGGAAATGAGCCCTGGGATGCGGAGCAAATGAAGACGTTTCTAAGCGGGATGCACCTGTCACACCCCTATATGCCGCCATTTCCAGGCAATGCGGCCGAGGCGGATGCCTTGGTCACCTACTTGAAAGAGTTGCAGGATCATCCCTCTGCGCTGGAAGGGGTTCAGGTTGCGGGGATTCCTCCCAGCACGAATTCCTCTGGCTCGCATCCTGAGTCGACCACGAAGGAAACGGTTTCTCGTATCGACTAGTCCAATCTCCCACCTCACATGAACGCCTTGTGCCATGAATATTTTGACTTTGATCGCTCAAATGCCCACGCCGCGTGACCTGCCTCTTCCTTTGCCAATTGACGAATTGACGCTGCGAGCACTGCTCGTTCCACTGTTCCTGCTGCATATCTTGTTTGTGAATTTGATGGTGGGAGGAACCATTCTGGCCGTCGTCTACGAAGTCCTTGGCTACTCGAAAAGGGAGCCAAAGTTCGATCGTCTGGCAGAACAGATTGCCGTATCGGTAACGGTCAACAAAAGTTTGGCTGTCGTACTCGGCGTTGGTCCGCTGTTGATGATCAATTTGCTCTACACGTTGACGTTTTACTCGTCTAACTCGTTGACCGGACACGCATGGATCTTAATTGTTCCCTTGGTAACTGCGGCCTTTTTGTTGACCTATGTCCATAAGTACACCTGGGAGAAGTGGCACGCCGGAGGTCTGAAGCTTCTGCATATGGGGGTCGGCATCTGTTCCATGGTGCTGTTCCTTTCGACCCCTTTCATCTTCTTGGCCAATATCAACTTGATGCAGTATCCCGATCGCTGGTACGACGTGCAGGGATTCTTCTCGTCGCTGACGATTGGCAACGGGAATGTCTTCTTCCGGTACCTTCACTTTCTGGCCGCGTCTGTCGCGGTGACAGCTTTGTTTCTGTGCATCTGGCTAACCTTCGGGAAACAGGCAGACGAGCGGTTGCCGAAAGGATTTACGGTGCCGACAACGCGGCGTCATTTTTACCGCCTGACCTATTACATCACGATGGCGCAATTCTTGGTTGGTCCGGTTCTTTTGTTGATACTTCCGCATGTGGGAATGAACGCTTATGTGGTCGTACCGATTCTGATCGGAGCCTGTCTGGGAATTGGTTTGCTCTGGTTATTGAAGCTTGAGATCCATGCTGATGATGCCCGAATCGGGCGACTATGGGCCCCCATTTTCCTCGTCTTTACGGTCGTTGCCCTTTCTATGGGCATTGGTCGGCAGATGTATCGAGACGTCGCGTTGAAGGACTTCAACGACGCAGTACGCAAACGCACGGTGGCATTCCGTGAAGAAGTCGCAGGGTTCAATGCCGTTCTTGCCAGCACCGGGGGACATGAGATGAATGGAGAGCAGTTGTACAAGATGGTCTGCTCTTCCTGTCATCAGGTCGAGTTGGAGAAGACGGCACCGTCCATTCAAGAGATTTATCGGCTCCATAAAGATCATCCCGAGAAAATTGTCCAATGGGCAATGCACCCTGGAAAAAAACGTCAGCAGTTCGGTCAAATGCCCTCGATGGCCCACATTGGCGAAGAGAAGCTCGCACTTGTTGCCAACTACATGCTGGAGTTGGGCAGCGGTGAAAAAGAATTCGTTGTGGATGAATCGCAATGGATACGGAATCTACCGCGGGAAGAAGCGTTTGCCCGTACGATGGAACTCCCTGGAGTACCTCAGGAGGGAGAGCTGCTTTTCACCACTCAAACCTGTGTGTCGTGCCACGTCTCTCAAAATGGCAAGCCTACGGTCGGGCCAGACTTGAAGGGAGTCGGGAAGCGTTTGTCTCGGGAACGGATTGTCGAGTCTATTCTCGATCCCTCGGCAGAAATCGCGAAAGGCTATGAGACATGGTCGGTGCTGACTTGGGAAGGGATTGTCCACACGGGCCTGATCACAGAGCAAAACGAGGCAGAGGGGACGATCACAATTCGTCTTGCCGATGGCAAAGAGGTGGAACTCATCGAGGACGACCTGGACGCCAAGTCTCAGCAGTCGCAATCGCAGATGCCAAATGGCGTCGTCGACAACATTACGCCTGAACAATTGACCGATCTTGTGGCTTACGTCATGCAGTTGTGATGAGAGTTAAGGAACGCGATAATCAGGGGGGCGATTACCCCTTTTTTCATTTTCTAAGCAAAACCGAGTCTTTGGAGTCTTCCAATGAGTGTTGATCGCAGAGAGTTCTTGAAGGTTACAGCGGCTGCTGGAACCTTGGCGGCAACAGGTTCCTTCTCACGCCAGGTATTGGCTGCCGAGGCAACCCTTCCGTCGTTGCCTTATCCGGTGGATGCTCTGGAGCCTTACATTGATGCCCGAACCATGGAAATTCACCATGACAAGCATCACCAGGGATATGTCAACAATCTGAACAAAGCCTTGGCCGATTTTCCAGAACTTCAGAAGAAGCCGGTGGCGACCCTGTTGGCGAAACTGAATGAGGTGCCTGAATCGATTCGTACGGCTGTCCGTAATAACGGAGGCGGACACCTGAACCATTCGCTCTTCTGGCAAATGATGGCTCCAGGCGGTGGAAAACAGAATAAGGGAAAGGTGGGAGAAGCAATCAGCTCAACGTTTGGTAGTTTTGAGAATTTTCAGAAAGAGTTTGCCGCCAAGGCCGGTGGACAATTCGGAAGCGGTTGGGCTTGGCTTGTTATCAACGACGGGAAGCTGGAAGTTACTTCGACTGCAAACCAAGATACGCCTGTGTCTCAAGGAATGAAACCACTTTTGGGAATCGACGTTTGGGAGCATGCCTACTACCTGAAGTACCAAAATATGCGGGCAAGCTATGTGGAAGCCTGGTGGAACGTCGTGAATTGGAAGTTTGTGAATGAACGATTTGCGACGGCATAAACCGAACACTCGGTTGCTGCCGTCGAATAGGTGGCGACATTCCTACCGAAGTCAACAATCAAGCTCTCTTGCGTACTACCATGAATAACCGTCTTCACGAGTTCAATGTTCGCAAGCGTGTTTTACGCTTGTCGAGTTGCTGGTCGTTATTGCGATCATCGGCATTTTGATTGCCCTGTTGTTGCCAGCCGTTCAACAGGCCCGAGGGGCTGCACGGAGGATGCAGTGTACCAATATCGGTACTTCCCCAGGCGGGGTAGAACCAATGTTCACTGAGGCAGACATTCAGGGAGCGACCGATTGGCGCGGAGATCGCGGATTTCCCTGGATCTGGGGTCAAGCAAGTGCCGTTGGAATGAAGTTTACCGTTTAGTCCATTTCGCGTGCGGCCAGGAGATCTATGACTCCGTTGGGGAACGCGAATCGCCAGTAGAGATAGCCATGGCCACTGTCGTATTCACGATAGGTGACGTTGTATCTCTTTGCCTGAAGCACATCGCGCAGATGCCTTGTTGTGTCAAGAATTCCGGGCATGCTCCCACGTCCTACTTCCATGGTTCCCGTTTCCAGATGGAACCTGAGCGGTTGTCGATCCGCTTGCACATATTGGCGAGTTAGCCATTCTGGTTCATCAGTATTCGGGGTCGGTGACCACCAGAATGAACCTGACTGACTGTAGACGTTGCCGAAGATCTCTGGATGCTGCATGCCGACGTAGGCAGCGGCGAGCCCGCCATAGCTGGCACCCGCAACGACCGTTCGAGGGGCTGTGGCATAGATTCCACTTTCGCGAGCCCATGGCATCAATTCCGTGGCGAGAAACTTCGCAAACTTGGGATTGCAGGGAAGCTCTTTCGACCGACTTTCGTTACTCGGGTTCGTGATAAGTAGCGCTGCGGTTGGCGGGATCTTTTTCGCATCAATCAAGTTATCTAGAACCGTAGCAACGTCGGCTTGTTCTAGATACTTGTCTCCGTCGAACAGTACGATGAGACAATTGCTTTCCGCTCCCGGCTGATAATCGTGGGGGCGGTAGAGCACGATCTGGCGTTGGTTGCCAAGAATGGTACTTGCGAATTCGCAATGCTCGATCGTTCCGGCCGGAACTTCCGGATTTTTAACAAGCCACGGCTGGTCTGGGGCATTGGGTAGTTCTACGAGCGATTCGCCGGCAAACTTGTCGACGGCTGAAACGGGGAGATACTTCGGGTTTAAAGGATCGCGCTGAGCAGTCGCCAAAATCGCTCGTCGCCGCTGCCACGCCGAGGCATCCAACTCTGGGACATCAGGAGCCATACGATAGATCACACGAGCCGTGTCTGGCACGCGGTAACTGCGGTACCAAACATCCGAGCCAGCCAGGTGGAACATTTCGTCATGATCGTTCGAGGGAGCTCCGAATAACCGAACATTGTTTTTGGCACCGCGCCAGAGGAATGTGAGCAGAAGTTCCCCTTTGGCAAGAGGAGGTGTGACACCGTCTGACTCGATCAAGGGAGTTCCTTGGGTAGCGACTTCATCCCAGAACTGTTTCGTGTTGTCACCACTGGCCAAGGTCGTTTGCAGTTGCCTGAGCCGGGGACTAGCTAGAGTTTCGGCGGGGGGCTTCTGATCGGCGCGAGCGACAACGCGTGTCAGGGTTACCGTGGCCTCTGAGTTTGGCGGATTTGTCAATTCAAATTGAAACGATCCTTGTTCGTTGAGGACAAACATGAAGGACATGTTTCCACTGCCACTAGCCAGTTGTCGAACGTGGCGATGTTGAGAGTCAGTCAAGGTTAGCGTGACGTCATCCCCAGAGACTTCGCCACAGACGTAGTCTCCGGTGCTTAGCGACAGCTTCACGCGATGACGGCCTGCATCACGGAAGGTGACTTGGTTTTTATCACGGCCATTGAGATAGTCGCTGGCTTCTTCGGCAAATGAAGAAGCACACGTCAACAGAAGGATCGTCAGGGTTACAAAAATGTGACTGGTAGAATAGCTGGTCATCGAAAATGGAATTCCAAGGTACGGCGAAAGAACTTACAAAACGGAAGTGTTCGAAGAATTGATGTACGGGGTACGGAAATTGCCAGTGTTATGTCGTCTGGTGAGGAAATGGAAATTGATCGTTTTCTTCTCGCTTTGTGTGCTTAGTTGTTTTCGGTGTCGCTCAAAACGACAGCTAAGTCGCCTCGGATGACACGCGTCTTCCTTGCGCGACTGTTACAACGGGGCTACTCGGAGGTCACTGTCTTTAGGGGGACGTTGGTTGACATCATCGAACGTGATAACACCGGCTACCGCAAAGTATGCTCCTTGTGTTGCCTGGCAATCTAAGATACTGTCAGTCGAAATTGTGACACTGAGTAAACGTGTTTTCTGGGACCATTTCGATCCATGAGTTCTGTATTGATTTCGAGGTTGTTGACTGGTGTTGTTTTCGTGATGGGGCTTCCGTCAATGGGTACCGTATTAGGTCAACAGACGCAGCCTGCTGGCCCTTTGCAAGCATCGGTAGAGGGATATCGGATCCCAAACACAGAAGTCTTCGACCTGAAATCAAAGGATGGACGAGACTACCGTATTTTTGTCGCGAAGCCAGATGGGGATCCACCACCACCTGGATATCCAGTTCTTTATGTGCTTGATGCAAACGCTTACTTCTCCTTGGCGGCAAGTTTGAATCGACTTCGCTCACGCGATCCGAAAACGCGGGCACTCGTTGTTGGTATTGGTTATCCCATCGATGGCACATTCGATATGAAGCGTCGTACATTCGACCTGACTACCAAAGCTTCGCCTGAGAAGTTGCCACCTTCGCGTGGTGGAGAAGGTTGGCCTGAATCAGGCGGTGCGGATCATTTTCTAAACTTCATTCTGGGCGAACTTAAACCGCTGATCGCCGAGAAGTATTCGGCCAACTCCGCACGCCAGGCAATCGTAGGCCATTCTTTCGGCGGACTATTCGTAATGCATACGTTTTTCACTAAGCCTGATGCGTTTCAAGCCTACGTTGCTATTAGCCCGAGTGGATGGTGGAACGATTACGCGCTGCTCGCTGAAGAAAAGACCTTTGCCAAAAATATTGATAAGATGAAGTCTCCCGTTGAACTTTTGATCGAAGTCGGTCAATTGGAATTGGCTGGCAATGCAGGGCCAACAGCATCATTGGCTCCGACACCCGCCAGTAGGGAGTTTGGCTCAACAACAGAATTCGCAAATCGTCTCATGCAACTCGATTCAAAGGCGTTGACAGTGAAGTACCAGGAATTCGAGGGCAAAGACCATGGTTCGGTTGTGCCGCCCGCCATGATCGAGGCTTTCCAGTTTGCGTTTCCCCCGTCGCATCGCTCTGCCCCTGCAGTGCCACCTGTCAGCCGCTAAGACAGCAATGGTCGCTGATTAGCAGGTTCATCAAGTTCGATTCGTCCATGCAAGTGGCCTGATGCCAGGAAATCATCAGGCCACATGTTTGCCATTGCTCCGATGTTACTGTGGCAACACTTCGAAGGTGGCCGCGTAGCTCAGGCGTCGGTTCTGAGCCTGCGGGATCTGGGTATTGCTATCTTGGGTCGAAGTTTCGAGCCAATACATACCTGGTTCCTTCCACTCAACCGTGAATTCTCCCTGAGCGTTGGTCGTTAGGTGAACCTCTTCCTGGGCATCCCGGTAGCGAGTTCCTCCTTGGATCACTTCGACCGTCAGGCCGGCCATGGGCTTTCCATCGACCAGAAAACGGAAGGTACCTTTTTCTCCGGAATACAGGTCGTTGGGGTGCGTTACGGGAACTAGTTCAATTCCCTTGCCAGTCGATTTGAAAGCCTTTTCGGTTGGTGCGCCGTTGGTGACGAACGTCTCTACGCGTCCGACGCTTTCAGAGACCTGGAGATTCTTGGCATCGGCAGGAACCTGCTTGGCAAAAGTTTCCGGGGTTCCTCGCCAACGGCGACGCTCGCCGTTTTCCTCCCAGCTACCAAACAATCCGTGATTATTAATGGCAATCCGATAGGTTCCTTCCTGCTTGAGCGGAACATCAAAAACACTGCGATAGCGCAACGTGGCTTGGTTCTCCGGTTCCACGGTCGATCTGTCCGGTGCGGTAATCACCAGGTTATTCAACTGGAGCGGAAAGTGATTGAAGTAGAACAAGTCATTGGAAACCGCGGCATCGACGGTAACCAGCGGTTCGGTACCAGAAAGGACAGTTTGCGAAGGGAGCAGCCAGACCTTGTGAGCAAATGCCGAAAGCGGAAGGCAAACCAAGATCGCGATCGCTGGAAAGAAAGAACGAAGCATAGGAATCTCCAGTGAGGGAAAGTAATCGAGACATCGATGTTGAAATGACAAAACGCTCTTCGAGCTATTCACCGCCGGGTTATGGTTGGATCGTCAAGCTAACCTTGCCGAGCTCTTCCTTACCCCGCACTTCATCTTGGAAAGGCTTCTCGGCCGGCCAATTGAAAGGAATCTCAAGCAATTCTCGCCCTCCAACTTCGCGAGCGGCCTCGACAATGAGCGTGTACTTTCCAGGCTTCAATTTGGAAAGCTGCTTGTCTGATTTGGAAAACTCCAAGTCGTGCGTACCAGCTGGTCGAGTTGCTCCGCTGACGCCGTCGACCGGAAGATCAAGGCTTCGGCCTGTTCTTCGCCACCACTGACGAAGATCAGGCAACCATTTTGTGCCGACTTCATCACCAGGTGAATCCATCTGGTACCAGACGGCCAGGTTTGCGGCGACCTTGCGATTCTCGTCTTGAATCCACACCGCGACGTAGGGACGGTGATACTCTGATACTTTCAGTCTTGGGATCTCGACGCTTACCATCATCTCAGCCGCGTAAACCGGTTGTAGGACAAGGAGTGACAGACTTAGTACGAAGAGGATAAGAGGCCGTTTGCTCAGCATAGGTGGTAACTCCTGAGGGAGGTTTCAGAGCTTGTTAATGGATTAGCAGCATCGCTAATAGCAAGGGTATGATCAGGCCGAGCGTCACCAGCGGCCAGGTCATCCGACGATGACGAGCATGGAAGTACAGCAAGAACAATCCAGTAATGCAAAAAACGAGCGTGGCGATCGCAAACACATCGATGAACCACTTCCAAGTCACACCGGTGTTACGTCCCTTGTGCAAGTCGTTGAAGTAAGAAATCCATCCTCGATTGGTATGTTCGTACTCGACGAAGCCACTTGTTCGATCAATCGCCAGCCAGGCATCCGAGCCGGGGCCCTGCATCGACAAGTAGATTTCTTCCTCGGACCATTCCGCCGGTCGTGAACCAATTGATCTTTTGAACTGCTTGCCTAACCACTGCGAAAGCTGGGCAGGCAGGGGATCATCGCCGGCGATAGGCATGCTCTTGAGCGATTTAACCAGGTTCTCGGGAAGTTCCGCTGAAAGGTTCGTAATTTCGGGTTCAACGGTGATCTCGGTCGGATGATTGAGCGTGATGCCAGTGATCGTAAACAGCAGCATCCCAACGAGACATATCGCCGAACTAATCCAGTGCCACTGGATCATTTGACGCATCCAGAATGCTCGGCGCTTCTTCTGTTGGCTCGTTTGTTGAGTAGGTGTGGGTTTTTCTGAATGCATTGTCTTGGCCCAGGGGGCAATTGATTCTACCGTGCCGCCTGGGCGCATTGGACCTCGATTATGGCAAGATGCTTTGCGATTCAGTCGAGCGTCCGGTGACTACAAACCGGAAACAACTTCTCCCCCGTCGCGCGACCAGAGGGCATGCCAGGTGTCGATGTTGATCGTGTCGGGGATGAATCGCACACTACCGTCGGCCAGGCAGACGTTTACCCCGCCGGTATGAAAGCTACGTGCCGCATTCGCCTTGGCAGAACCACCGGTCGGGTCTGGGGCCGAGTTATTCGGGGAAAGCAATCCGCACAGAAGCGGTCCGGAAGGATCGCAGCCCCGTAGCCAACTGAAGAAACGTCGGCCTTGCCAACCGGTAATATTACTCGACACCGAGTCGATGCCGCCAGCGTTGGCCGACTGCCCATAGCTGAGAATATCAGTATCAATCGAAGCACGGTAAAGGCGTGGGTCTTGAAGCGGGGTTGCGCTAGCGGGGTCGTCACCGGGACCAATCGGCGACTCGGACCAAAGAACAGTATTGGTCGTGCCGTCGGTAATCGAGGCAAATTTCACTTTCGCATCCACCCAGCACAAGCCATTGTTTGCGGCGAACGATGGGTGAAACACGTTTTTGTCGCTCGCGTAATCTAGGCCGTTGCCGGCGTTGATGCCATAGTTGGCACCAGCCACTTCGATCGTGTCACTTCCGGAGGTGGTTAGGTGGACGGCTTCTCCCGGAGCGCTGGGGCAGAGAAGCGTGTCGACTGGATACTTCACGATATTGTGAACCTCGACCGGAAGACCAAACCGCGGATGGCCCAGGTAGAAACTGAAGTCAATTAGGTCTTGGAGATTTTCTTGTTCGATGTAAGGAAGGATCTTCGCCAACGGTGAATAGTCATTTGGATAACCGCGAGGATCAGAGAATCCAGCGTTTGGAAACACCTGGGCATACGTATCGGCGTAGTTGTGTGTCGCCAATCCGAGCTGTTTCAGATTATTGGTGCATGACATTCGCCGGGCTGCTTCGCGTGCCTGCTGCACTGCTGGTAACAGCAAGGCGATAAGAATGCCAATGATGGCAATGACTACAAGCAACTCAACCAACGTAAATCCCGCGCCGCGTCTCATCTTTTTGTCCTCCCGAACAGTTCGCATGAAGCAACTGTTTCCGAAAATTACATGAAGTAACTAAATGGACGTGGCGGGAGGTCGGACTGACCGGAACCTGGCTAGTCTCAATAAGTGAAGTGTGTGTAATTGATATGTTGTATCAATAGTGAGAATGATACTGCTTTTCAAATTTACCGCAACAACCCTGATAGGTGGTTTTTATCGGCTGCCTATAGTTGTCTTATTTGAGATGACTGACGGTCACCAAGTGGGATCAATTCCTCAGAAGCAATTGCTGTTCCCGATGATTGGACGACTTTGACTGTGTTATAATCCTTGTAAAAATTAGATTATTAGCGGATCGCTACGCACCAGGGCAAAGTGTGATGTGTCTGTTTGGACGACACGCGTGTCGACTTTTGCGACTTAGTGTAGCAAGTGTATTGAGAATTATTGTGTAAAGAACATTGGTTGTTGGAATTACTTTGTTAATTAGCTAACGGCTATCTTGCAAAACGCAAAGTGAGCCGATATGGTTGCATCTATATCGATAGTGATTCTCACAGCAATGCCCAAGCCACCTCTTCTAGCTTGGCTCAGCCACTGAGCGATTGTTTCGGATGGTCTGTTCTTCTTACTGACCGTTCGCTTCCCGCTACGCACAGATCGCACCTCGGTCCCGTTGGAACATTAGGTGTTTGGCAAACGTAATTTGGGTGAATGACATGGATACAGATGGGGTTATTCCACTTTCTGCTCGGAATCTGACGAAGCTCTTTCATCAGGGAGATCACGTTGTCGAGGCCCTCAAGAATGTCAGCCTGGAAATTCAGCGAGGTTCATTTGTGGCCGTGATGGGGCCAAGCGGTTCTGGAAAGAGCACGCTCATGCATCTGATGGCTGGACTGACACGCTGTGACGAAGGGGAGATTCTGGTTGATGGACAAGACATTTCCCAGATGAACGATGGCAGGTTGACGCACTTTCGCCGCGAAAAGATCGGACTTGTGTTTCAGTCGTTCAACTTGATCCCAACGCTTACTGCCGAAGACAACATCACGCTCCCACTCTTTGCGAGTGGACGTACAGGCGATGTAAAGGAGTCGCTGGATAAGCTTCTCGATCGATTAGGAATTGCAGCTCGGCGGAAGCATCGTCCCGATGCTCTCAGTGGTGGGGAGCAGCAACGCGTTGCCATCGCGCGGGCTTTAATCACCGATCCAGCAATCGTACTCGCAGACGAACCCACTGGTAGTCTCGATACGACGACAGGGAAGGGGATTTGTCAGATACTCAGCGAACTGTGTACGGAACAACAAAGGACCATCGTTGTCGTTACGCATGAGCCGGCGGTCGCCATCTGGGCGAAACGTGTCATCGTGTTGAAGGACGGTCACATGATTGATGACTTCGAGACGGCTCAGTTTCCCGACGCGCTTTCGTTGGCGACACACTATCAAAATGCCCTGGATGCATCGGAGGCAGCCGTATGAACGTGGTGCTGAAAATAGTCGGATCTTACATCCGACAATATCCGGGGCGGCTGATTCTGACTTCATTGGCCATGATTGCCTCGGCCTGCATGGTAGTCTGGGTTGTCAGTGGGTACGACGCACTGGTCGCCCAGTTTGATGAGTTTTCCGACGAATACATGGGACAGTACCACTTTTATGTCGTCCCTCCAGTATCGGATCTGCGTCCCGGAAGCCCACCTTCGGGTGAAGACTCAGTACCGCAAGACATCATTGCCGTACTTCAAGCCGATCCATCGGTGGCGTCAGTCGATCTGGGTGTTCAAGCTCACGTTGAAATCCTTCCCTTCGAGACTTCCGGCGCTTCAGTGGGCCTGAAAGATTCACCACGCGGGCAGCGTGGACCTCAGGGGAGCGAGGCTGATCGCGGTGACAGGTCGGGGCGTGGAGGCCCGGGTGGTGGACGTGGAGGACAGCCCGGTGGTGGATCTGGTGCCGGACGCGGGGGACGACCCGGTGGTGCCGCTTCGGGAGGATCGCGAGGGACAGGCGGATCGAGCGGACTAGGGAGAGGCGGCCCGTTGTTTCGGTACATTTCTCTGATTGGTACGACGGCAGACTCGCCTCCCTACCCAATGACCGATGGTTCGTGGATTGATACAGGCAAAATCGAATTCGGTGACACGATCGACGCGGTGATCAGTCGTGGATCAGCGGAGGCGTTCGGAGTCTCGGTCGGGGACGAGTTTGTGATCAAATTCGAAACCAACACACAGCGACTAAAACTAGTGGGCATTGTCGATCAAGTGCGTTCGCTGCCTTCAGTGGGAAGAGGTTCGCCTGCTCCATCAAGAGGACCGGCGACGACGGCCCTTTACATTCCCATGTTGGCCATGGGCAAAGTGACCGGACAGGAACCTCGAATTGACTATGCCGCAGTTGCCATGAAAGAGATGTCGGCAGGCCCGGCATTTGAAAGCAAGTGGACGCGCGAACTGGCCAGTATGGGGAGCAAGGCCGAACTTCAATCGGCCACTGATATCGAGCAAGATCTCTCGGCAGGGCGGTCGGTTGCCAGCATGCGTGGCCAAGCCTATTCCGCGACGGGCATTTCCATGTTGGCTTCACTGTTCATTATCTTCACCACACTTAGTATGGGCGTTCACGAACGCACTCGGCAGTTTGCCGTCCTCCGCGCGATCGCGCTAACAAAGGGACAGGTAGCGGCGATCATATCGGTCGAAAGTATCGTTTTAGGGTTGATCGGCTGGTTGGGCGGTTTAGCGGCAGGCTGGCTATTGCTGCAAGTGGTAGCGTGGTCGCAGCCCGATTTTCTGCGAAACGGAGCGACGCTTGGCTCTTGGTCGATCATGCTCTCGGGAATCTGTGCGTTTGGCGGTGCCATCGTCGCCGCCGTTATCCCAGCGTGGCGAGCAACGCGTGTCAGCCCTCTGGATGCCATGGCCCCTCAACCGATCTCGCCAGGAACACGTTACATCGTGCCAGCGGTAGTTGTCGGCTTGACCTTGATCTTTGTGAATCCGCTGCTCGTCTTTTATGTGCCGATGTCGGATGAATCACGCTATGGAATCTACGCAGCGCTGGGATGTTCCACGATGGCTGTCGGCTTCTTGCTTTTAACACCGCTGGCCATCTCCATTACCGAACGGTATTTGGCTGCTCCACTAGCATGGCTCTTCCGGCTTGATTCGCGCTTACTAGAGTCACAGCTGAGTAGCAATTTCTGGAGGACCTTGGGAACTTCCGTTGCTCTCACGCTTGGCTTGGGCTTATTCATTGCGACTCAGGTTTGGGGCTATTCGATGTTGGGACCATTTGTTCCTGGTGAATGGGCTCCTGATACACTGGTCAACTTTACCACCGGCGGACTCCCAGATTCGGAATGGGAAGCAGTTGCCCATGCGACAGGTGTCAAGCCGCAACGCTGTCTACCCCTCGCAGTCGAGCAGCCGAAACTAGTTGGGGACATCACAGGCAGCGAGGAACGATCTTCGGTTGCACGGCAGGACAACATCGTTTTGATTGGTATCGATCCCGAGCGAGGGATCGGCGCTGACGATCCATTGTTGCATCTCGACTTTGTCGACGGAGACCGTGTCTCGGCGGCGAAACGGATGAAAGAAACAAATGCATGTGTGGTTCCAGATCACTTTGCCAAAGCATCTGGGCTGAAAATTGGCGACTCTTTCGAGTTAATCCCACCATACTCACCTGACAAGACGGTGAGGTATGAGATCGCCGGGGTCGTCCATTTGCAAGGTTGGCATTGGATGACGAAATTCTCGGGACTGCGCCGCCAAAGTGGTCGTTCGGCGGCGATGGTCTTTGCAGACTTCGACGATGTTCGTCGCGACTTTAACTTGCCGGAAACGAACTTCTTCTGGATGGATACCGAGCCTGGCGTCGACTACGCCAAATTGGGTAGCGTCATGCAGACGATTGGCGATCGATACGAGGGAGAACGTCAACCCGTCAATGGTCAGGGAACCTGGGAGTTCGCCGCACGAAATTTCGGTTCGACAGTTCGTATTACGACGGTCGATGACGTTCGGGAAAGGATCCAAGGCCGAGCTGCTGGGATGATCTGGGGAATGGGACAGCTCCCGCTGGTTACCCTCGCCGTATCAGCGATCGGAGTCCTCAATACGATTTTGGCATCGGTCCGAACTCGCCAATGGGACATGGGCGTAATGCGTTCACTGGGTCTCACACGCTGGGGTTTGGTCCGTATGATTTTGGCGGAAGGAATTCTGATCGGACTCGTTGCCTGCGTGTTGAGTGCCGGTTTCGGCGTGATGGCTGGCTGGTGTGGCGTTGGAATTTCGCAATACGTGAGTTTCTTCGGCGGGATGGCACCGACGTTGATTCTTCCGTGGAACCAGCTTCTGTTTGGCTGTGGTATCACGTTGCTTCTTTGCCTTGCCGCGGCACTTTGGCCAGCGATCTCTGCCGGGCGACAGGAGCCGCTTCGCCTGCTTCAGGCTGGACGTACCGTTGCATGATACTTTGCCAGAGCAGAACAAAATCGAGGTTGCTCGGTCCATTGGTCCAGGAATTGACGCCTGCTTGAACACAGAATGCATGGACTGTCATGCTCATGAGGAAGAACCAAAAATGTCGAGCAATATCGCTCCCGATATGCCCAACGAACAATCCACTCCCTTGCAATCGGTCGACTTGGTAAAGACGTTTCGCCAAGGGGTGAATCTCGTGCAGGCGCTCAATAGCGTTTCTCTGTCGATTCAACCGGGCGAATTTGCGGCGATAATGGGGCCCAGTGGATGTGGCAAGAGCACATTGCTTCATGTGATGGCGGGGCTCACACGCCCCGATTCTGGTTCCGTGAACGTGGAAGGAGAAGACCTTTCTGTCATGCCGGACGGAAGGCTGACCGATTTTCGGCGTAGACGAATCGGGTTGGTCTTCCAGCAGTTTAATTTGGTCGCCGCGCTCTCGGCACTGGAAAACGTAATGCTTCCCCTGATGGCTGAAGGAGGCCGAGCTTCCGCGAATGCGCAAGAAAGGGCCAAGCATTTGCTCGATCGGTTGGGGCTCGGTGGCAGGATTGGCCATCGGCCCGATGCGATGAGTGGTGGTGAGCAGCAACGTGTGGCAATTGCCCGGGCACTGGTCACCGATCCTGCCATCATTCTCGCCGACGAGCCAACCGGAAGTCTCGATTCCGGCAATGGCAATGCGATTTGCTCACTGCTCAAAGAGCTGAATCAAGAGGAAGGTCGAAGTATCGTGATGGTAACGCACGAACCTGCGGTTGCGGCTTGGGCTGGTCGCGTCGTTGTTATGAAGGATGGCTCCGTATGTTCAGATTGGAATACCGACCAGTTCCCTGATGCCCAGTCACTGGCGATTCGCTATCAGGAAACCATCTCCAGTCAGCCTGCGTTAGGTGCCGTATGAACCTGACATGGAAACTATTCATCGCCCACGCACGTCAGCAAAAGATTCGCTTTCTCTTGACTGCCATGGCGATGATCGCGGCTATTGGTGTCGTTCTATGGGTTGTCTCGGCGTATGAGGCCATCGCTTCGCGGTTCGATGAGCAGACTGAGGGCTTCGTCGGGAGTTACACCGCGTTCGTTGTGCCCTCCGATGTAGACCAGTGGATCTCTCCAGAGATGATTACAGCCGTCGCAAACCATCCGGCGGTGGAATCGGCCAACCCGGTTACTCAGTTCAAGATGATGTTCCGCCGCGCCGAACCTTTGCCCGATGCCGACGGTCCTCCGCAACGGTTTTGGCCAAGTGTTGTCGGTACCAACGCCAAGGGCTCACGCTATCCGCTGCTGGATGGACGCTGGCTCGATCCGGGTGTTGAGACTGAAGCAGTTGTTAGCAGCGGCGTAGCGGAATCGCTCAAACTGCGACCTGGCGACGCGATTCAATTTCGCACAAAAAGCCAGGAGGTCATCAAGCTGACGGTTGTCGGCGTCGTTCAACAGCCTGCGGCCGAAGTTGAATTCGCCATGACACGGACGAAGGGAGGTGCCCCAGGTGGTGTTAATCGAGGGCCTGCGTCCGTGGCGGCGTATGTTCCTCGAAGTATCATTCCTACGCTGACTGGTACGGCAGATGGCACGAACTTGCTGGAAGTGAAATTGCGGCCATCCCAGACTGCTGATGTATTAGTGGAAACGCTCGCCTCGGCCGACCCTGCCTTGGAATTACTTCGCACCGAAGACATCCGCGCGAAGATATCATCTGGATTTGAAGCGGAAGGGGCTCGTAAGCAGGCCTATTTTGTGACGGCGTTATCCATTCTGGCGTCCGCGTTTATCATCTTCACCACCCTCAGCATGGGCGTGAACGAACGCGCAAGACAGTTGGCTATACTTCGCGCGGTGGGGCTTCGGCGATCGCAGGTAGCCTGGTTGGTTTTGGTCGAGGCGTTAGTCTTGGCCATTTTCGGATGGGTTGGTGGCCTCGCAGGTGGTTGGGTTTTGTTGCAAGTCCTCGCTAACGCCACGCCCCAACTGTTTCCCAACGGGGTCCAACTCGGAACGGCGAGCATCCTGCTGACAGGGCTGTGTTCATTTCTCGGATCGCTGTTAGCCTCGCTCTTCCCGATCTGGAAAGCAACTCGTATTAGTCCACTCGAAGCGATGGCTCCTACGCAAGACCGTCCGAAAAATTCGCGATGGTATGCTCTGGCCGCAGTTGTCAGCTTGTTGCTTATCGCCGTGAATCCGCTGCTTGTTTATGGTGTCTCGATGCCTGAACAGCTTCGATTTGCTTTGATTATGCTGATGGGGGCACCGGCCACTGTCCTTGGTTTTGCACTACTGTCCCCATTAGTGATCCTGGGGGTTGAAAGGCTATTGAGTCCGCTGATCGCCGCGATCTTGCGACTTCAGTCAGGACTCGTCAAAAGCCAGTTGAGTACCAACATGTGGCGGACGACAGGCATTGCCGCCTCGCTCATGCTGGGGCTGGGGCTTTATACGGCAACCCAGGTATGGGGCCATTCCATGCTGGGAGGCTTCGTGCCGGGACACTGGACGCCGGATACCATTGTCAAGTTTGCCAACGGACTGCCAATCGAACAATTCGATCAAATTCGTGAGGTGCAGGGAATTGATTCTGAGCGTTGCCTAAAAATCGCCGTCGAGCAGACGAAACTTGTTGGAGATCCGCTCAATGCGGCCGAGCGAGATTCCGCGGTGCGACAAGATAACATTTCCCTGATTGGGCTCGACTGCGAGAAGGCATTTACCGGCAGCGATCCTCTATTTCAGTTGACGTTCGTCCAAGGGAATCGAGAGGAAGCCCTCACGAAGCTGAAGCAAGGGCGCTGCTGTTTGGTGCCAGATACCTTCGATCGCCTGGCTGGCCTGAAGGTAGGCGATCAAATTACGATGATTCCCCCGAACCGACCAAAAGTGCCTGTCGAATATACCATCGCGGGAATTGTGTCGATGCCGGGTTCCAACTGGATTACCAAGACGAGCGGTATTCGTCGCCATTTCGTTCGGACGGCTGGCATTGTGCTCGCTCCCGAAACGGAAGTTCGGGACGATTTTGCATTGCCCATGCTGGAATATCTGTGGCTGGACCCGGAGTCGGGCACGAAGAGTGAGCAGCTTCAGCAAGACCTTGAAGCGTTTGTCGCCGCTATGCCTGCCGACGAATCTGCAGGTAGGCGGCCCGCAGGAAAGGGGCCTGGGCGAATCTCCAGTCTATTCGGTCGCGACGGTTTGCAGGTAACGTCCCTTGAGGACGTTCGCAGTAGTATGCGTCGCCGGGGTGGTGCGGCGGTTAGAGCAATGGGGTGGCTTCCGTTGGTCACGCTGCTGGTCGTTTCACTAGGTGTCGTGAATACGATGGCCGCGTCCGTCCGCGCACGGCGTTGGGAGTTTGGCATACTGCGAGCTGTTGGTTTGCGGCGATTCGGTTTGGTCAAGCTTGTCATTTCCGAGTCAATTATGATCGGCCTCGTGGCTAGTGGGCTCAGTCTGGCATTCGGTATCTTGACCGGTTGGACCTGCCTGGGACTCGTCAGCTATGTCAGCAATCAATGGTTTGAAGGGGTGAGTACGCCATTGGTCGTGCCGTGGTCCTCACTTGTCTTTGGTTACGTTCTCACTTTCGTGCTTTGCTTCCTGGCGGCACTTTGGCCAGCGATCTCTTCAGGCAGGGCAGAACCGCTGTCTCTATTGCAGGCCGGTCGAGCATCCACATAGAACCACATCAAGCTACTTCGAAAGTTGACTCCATGAATTCCTCTACTCAGACATCTCCCCCCTTGGTGGTTGAGGGAGTTTGTAAACAATTCCGACGAAGCCAATCGGTGATAACCGCGCTGAACGAAGTCGACCTGACAGCGGAAGCGGGCGAGTTCATTGTCATCATGGGAGCTTCCGGGTCGGGCAAGAGCACCTTACTGCACGCAATCGCCGGCTTGACCGATGTGGACGAAGGGAAAGTTCTGGTCAACGGACAGGATCTTTCTCAGCTGAGCGATGTTCAACTGACTAGGTTTCGAGGCAAGGAAATCGGGCTGGTCTTTCAGGCGTTCAACTTGATTTCCAGCCTGACTGCCGAAGACAACATTCGATTGCCAGCCCCATCCAGCAATGATCTGTCCAAACGCGTCGATCAGGTACTCGGGCGGCTGAACCTCCAAGATCGCCGTCTGCATAAGCCGGGAGCACTTTCAGGCGGAGAACAACAACGCGTCGCGATCGCCCGGGCATTGATCTGTGATCCGGCGATTCTTCTGGCGGACGAGCCGACGGGAAGTCTAGACTTCGATGCTGGGCAGCAAATATGCCAATTGCTGCACGAGCTATCGCGAGAGCAGGGACGCACCATCGTCGCGGTTACACATGAACCAAACGTTGCCATGTGGGCGGATCGCGTGGTTGTGATGCGGGACGGAAAGAATATTGCCGAATTTACTCCAGACGGGTCTCGTGATCCGCAAGAGGTGGCCATGCAGTATCAAGGGCTGTTACGCCGCCCCATGGAGACCGTGTAATGAGCAAGGTCTTTCAACTTGCCTGGTCGTTTCTTTGGGAGTCTCCCGTTCGCGTCGCCCTGACCATTACTGCCACGGCAGCAGCAACCTGTCTGGTGATTTGGGTTGCCAGTGGCTATGACGCGTTAGAAAAGACGTTCGACGACTATGCCAATCTTGCTATGGGACGTTATGCGTTGGCTGTTGCTCCCATTGAACAAAAGGAAGAGAAGTTCGTTCCTGCGATCGTATTGGACGATCTTCGGTACGACCCGGTTGTGTCGAATGCAGATCCGATGTGGGCAGTCCGGGCTGAGGTAATTCCACCGAAGCCGGCCACTCGACCAGCACGCGCTAGCGGTAATCGCGGAAATGACGGCCCTCCTAGTGGGTTTGGCGGAGGCCCGAGCATGAGACGCCCTGGTAGCCTGCCGGGCACATTGCTGATGATCACCGATGCCCCCGAAGCCCCGTTCGAGATGCTACGAGGCGAATGGTTGTCGACAGATGAATCGGATGTTGCGAAAGTTGTTGTGAGAGCGGAGACGGCCGAGCGATTTGGGATCGATGTTGGTGACAGTCTGATCTTGAAGCAGAACGATCAAGATCATCAGCTGCAGGTGATTGGTATTCTGGATGCC
This sequence comes from Blastopirellula marina, assembly GCF_002967715.1. NCBI lineage: Bacteria > Pseudomonadati > Planctomycetota > Planctomycetia > Pirellulales > Pirellulaceae > Blastopirellula > Blastopirellula marina. Next base: position 70,799 of record NZ_PUIA01000068.1, on the reverse strand, counting down.
CCGAAACTTCGAGGTGCCGGGGATTCTGCCTTACCAATTCTCGCGCCAAGCAAGGGGGAGATCTTCCTAACCACTTCGACAGGGGAACGGCTTCTCGGAGAAACTGCAAGAATCAGCCTGATTGCCGTCTCTCTGAAGGAAGATGCCGATATCAACTCGTTCCGTTTTGGATGGGCACCAAAGCTTTCCTCCTATGCGACGCCTGTCCAGTTTCAGCAAGCGTTCGAGGTGGAAGAAGCACTCGATCAAAGTTCCTCGGCTGCCAACGTGCGTCTTCAGTCGTACGCCGCGACAGGGGTCTCAATGTTGGTCGCTTTTCTGGTAGTGCTTTGCACGTTGAGCATGGGAGTCAACGAGCGTATCCGACAATACGCTATTCTGAGATCACTTTCGTTCACCCGCGGTCAGATTGCTCAATTGATTACGCTGGAAGGTTTGTTTCTGGGGGGGATCGGCTTCTTGGCGGGGCTGGCTGCAAGCTATCTCGCCCTGTTTGTCATAGGCATGGTTTCTTCGCGAATGCTGGACCATGGCGTTACGCTGGGGCGGCATAGTTTGCTGTTGGGCATGGCGGCAACGCTGGGGGGCGCGTTTATCGCGTCTTTCATCCCTGCCTATGGAGCAACCCGAGTGAAGCCAATCGATGCGATGTCTCCCAGGGTCGAAGAGACGGGAGACGACAAGTCGTTTTCTCGGGTCGGGTTCCTTGTCGGGCTCTTCCTGATTGCCGTAAACCCGATTTTGACATTCTTTGTTCCGCCACCTTTCGAGGCAGGGATTCCGGTTCTGATGACCATCGGTTTTGCCGCCATGACCATCGGCTTTATTCTGATTTCTCCGGCAATTGTGGCGGGAGTAGACAGGTGGTTGAGTCCTGTCCTGGCTCTGGTATTGGGAATTGATCCGAAGCTGCTGGCTTGCCAGATAACCAGCCATTTATGGCGAACCATCGGGGCTTCGATCTCGTTGGCTGTCGGCGTTGGGCTGTTTATTGGGATTCAGGTTTGGGGCTTTACGATGCTGGAAGGGTTCATTCCCGGCCTGTGGGCTCCGAATGCCCTCGTGCAGTTCAATTCGGGCGGTCTTGCGCGCTCGGAATCGATGGCAGTCGTAGATATTCCGGGTATCAATCCAGAGCGAAGTTTTCCAATCGTCGTCGAGCAACCTCGGATGCAGGAAGACCTGACCAACAGTGCCGAGCGGGCTTCGATCATACGTCAGGACAATATTGTCATTGTTGGTATTGATGCCACGCGAGCATTTTCGGGGAGCGATCCATTTCTGAATTTCGAGTGGGTCGAAGGTACGCCTGAGGAAGCCGTTGAAAAGCTGGTCACTGGGCGGGGTTGCATCGTCCCGGATCATTTTCTACGAGAAACAGACCTGAAACTAGGCGATACATTTGCTTTAGTTCCACCAGAGAACGCGGAGAAAGTCGTCGCTTATGAAGTCGCGGGTGCGGTCAAACTACCGGGATGGCATTGGCAGACTAAGTTGACAGGTTTCCGGACACGAACGCATCGAGCGGCCGCGCTCGTTTTCGCCAACTTCGAACCTGTCTCTCAAGACTTTGATCTTCCCCAGGCATCTCATGTTTGGTTTGACTTCACTTCGCGGGATGTCGACCCTGAACAAGTTCAGACGCAGGTCAGTGAGCTTTATGCGAATATTCTTCAGACGAAGAAAGATGGCTCGTTGCCAGCTGAAGAAGCTGATATCCGTGTAATCCCAGTCAATCAAATCAGGGAAAGAACACGAGGAGCTGCCCAACGTTGGATCTGGCTTGTCAGTCAGGTCCCACTGATTGCGTCCCTGATTGCCAGCATTGGGGTTCTCAATGTATTTCTGGCATCGGTTCGCGCCCGTCGTTGGGAATTTGGTGTGCTCAGAGGCATTGGAATAACCAGTTCAACGATTGTCCGTGCTGTCTTAGCCGAAGGCCTTTTGATTGGAATTGTGGCTGGTGTGCTGAGTGTTGGCTTTGGCGTAATGTGCGGGTGGTGTGGATGCGGCATCGCCCAGTACATGAGTTTCTTTGGAGGTATGCAACCCGATCTTGTGATCCCTTGGGACGCCATTTTCATGGGACTTGTTGGATTGATACTCCTGGCAACGCTCAGCGCCGCTTGGCCAGCGTATTCGATCGGAAAGACGCGTCCGCTCGTGTTACTGCAGGAAGGACGCAGTACCTTTTAAAGGGCGGGGGATGTACTCTTTGCGCGATCAAGTGGTAGGTCGGCGACGCAACGTCCCGGTCTAAGTGGTTTTTTCAACACGCACAGGAGAGCGAGTCCTGTAACAAACGTCTAGAGCGGAATGACGGATCGTGCTGAGCCCTGAATAGAATTCGTACTTCTGATGAGCAAGTGGACTGAGCCGGATTCTGGGGAATTCGAAAGACCAACTCTTGACGGCATCGTTGTAGAGCGAACGCACTAGATTATTCGATATCAAGGGCGGAAATTAAGGAATATCTAATCTCTGTCTGTAGAACTGAGAATGGCTCTTGGTCGAGAACCTGCCGCATTTTAGTGTTTATAGGTAGGCATATTTGATGGAATCAGGTCAATCTCGATATTGGTTTTGGAAATCTTATGCTCTGTTGAACGGCCAACCACGTAAATCTCTCCCGGCTAACGCCGCAGGGCGTAGGTTAGGACTTTCAGGGCGGCTTCGGTCATCAGGGCCTTTGGCTCTCTTGCTGACTGACAGGGTGGAACCAACCGTTCGTTTCAGGCCGCTCATGAACGATTCCACTTTCTAGCGTTTCGTATAGCCTGAGTTCTTTATGTTTTCCTCTGTCATCAGCGGACGATATTCACCGCCGAGCGTTCCGTCTCGACAGTGCGTGACCGGCGGGACAATTGATCGACAACTAGTTGCGTCAAGCCGAGTCATTCTCGAGCGTTGACAAACAAAAACCGACCAGCCTTTTCTAGCGTGATGTTTTGTATGCCTTTGGTCGATTCAGTACGAAGCCCATCGAATTCATTCCGGCATCTACAGCGAGTGTGCTCGGTGGCAACGATCACCTTGCCCGAAAACTTCTACTTGTTTGTGACATCCCCCATACGATATCGTGGGGGCATCTCGTCCGTATTCCTAAGTTCGCAGGCAAACAATTGGGTCTGCCTGAACTCGCCGAAATCCCGAATCTCCCTCCCAGCCTGCCTAAGACGCCTTCGTACCTGATTGACCAGGTGCAAACAACGAATTCAAGGAAACCGTAGCATGACGTGGCCTGACTATGTGGTGTTGTTGGGGTACTTCGTCGTGATGATCGTAATTGGCATCATCTCGTCGAAAAGCATCAAAGGTCAAGAAGACTACTTCATGGGGGGGCGCGGCTTTGGCAAGATCCTGCAGACGTTCGCTGCATTTGGTGCCGGCACAGGCTCCAGCGACCCGGTCAACACAGGACGCACCACGTTTACCTCGGGCCTGAGTGGCATGTGGAGCGTGATGTACTGGCTGTTTGTGACTCCCTTCTATTGGATCACAAGCGTCTGGTATCGGCGAATGCGTCACCTGACGCTGGGTGATTGGTTCGTGGAGCGATATGAATCGAAAGCTTTGGGAGCAGCCTATTGTGCATTTGGACTTCTGTTCTTCATGGTTTACGGGTCGATGTTGTTTTCCGCCATCGGCAAGGTGGCAGCTCCACTAGCGAATATCAATGCCATTGCGATCGGCGAAACGGCGATTCCCATCGAGTACTTTCTGGTCCCAATCATCGGGGTCGTTGTGCTGGCTTACGGGATTTTGGGCGGTTTGCGGGCAGCTTATTATACGGATCTGATTCAGGGTATCTGCATCATCCTCCTCTCGATCATGCTGATCCCGTTTGGCCTGAATGCCTTGGTCGAGCAGTACGGCGATCCCAGTAGCGATAGCATGTTGGCTGGTTTTCGCATTCTGCACGAGCAACTCCCCAAAGAGCACTTCGAACTGGTCGGGTCTTCTTCGATGAGCGAGTTTCCCTGGTACCGAGTCGTTGCCATCGTGCTGATCAACTTGATGGGGATCGTCGTGCAGCCGCACTTTATCGCGACAGGGGGCGGATCAGCCAAGAGCGAATGGGATGCCCGCGTAGGGCTTGTCGTGGGCAATTTTCTCAAACGCTTTTGCACCGTGGGATGGATGCTTACCGCATTGATTGCGTTAGCACTCTTTGCGGGGCACCCTGAACTGGCAGGCGACCCCGACAAGACCTGGGGCATCGCTTCGCGAGAACTGCTTTCCCCTGGCCTAACCGGCTTGATGGTTGCCTGCCTTTTGGCAGCTTTGATGAGCAGTGTCGACGCTTACATGATCGTCGGTTCGGGGTTGGTTGTACGAAATGTGTATGCCGCCTATATCAACGAGAACGCTACGGAAAATGAATGTGTTCGCGCGGGCCGAATCACCGGTAGCGTCATCGTAGCGGGTGCCGTGCTGATCTCGTTGCTAATGATGGACGTATTCGAGCAACTGCAGTTGACGTGGGTGCTTGCGGTGCTGTTTGCCGCCCCATTCTGGATCGGCATGTACTGGCGTCGAGCGACAACTTCGGCTGCCTGGATCACTGTGGCTTACTGCGCTATTGTGTTCTTCATAGCCCCTAACGTGTTGCCGTTTGTACCGGGAGTACGTACGGCGGCCCACTACACCATCACCAATGACTTCGTAGAGACAACAACCACACGAGCAGCGGCACCATCTGATATCGCCCGCCGCAACCTAGATATCGAATTGTGGCGCGACCAACTGGAGCAAGCACAACAGCAGTTGGCGACGGCCAAGGAGGACGGGGATGCTTCAAGGATTGCCCGACTAGAACAGCAGGTCACTCTACTGGAGACAACGGGCCCCAAATTGCTATCCGTTGGCGATCAACTCACCGAGGTAACGCGAACAGGAGGGCAGCCCATTTTTTGGAGCGGTGACGTCTCGCCGATTGACGAGAAGGGTAATCCCATTGAAGGCATTCAGCTAATCGTAGTTAAGGAGCAACAACTGGATGAGAATTCGACGCAGAAGGTGATGCGTTACCCAGAGGACATCACGCTTCGCGCCTCCGGCAATTTCAAACTCGACCTACTGCTCTTTCAACTGGTTGGCGTCGAACTCCGGTCGAAGAGCAATGCCGCCATCGATACGTTGGGTTTACTGCCGAAGATGGCAGCGCCGATGCTAGTCATGATTCTGTTTAGCCTTTTCACCAGGCGGAACTCCAAGGAGGCGCTCGATCGCTACTATGCCAAAATGAATACGCCAGTCGATCCCGATCCTCAGCGAGACCACTCGAACCTCCAGGCGGCGATGGAAGACCCCGAGTCCATTGAACGTCACAAGATATTTCCCGGCAGCGAACTGGAATTCTACTGGCCGTCGAAATTAGACGTTGTAGGTTTCATTATCTGCGTCGCGGTTTGCTGTGGGATCATCGCGATTGCTGCATGGGTGGCTGGTATTGGCGGATAAGTTGGCACTGAGGTAACAACTCAGGAAACGCAGCGTATTCGTCCTCGTGCAGCGGAACGAACATTGCCAACATCGCTCGCATCACACTTCGTCATGCATTTCCATCTTGCGCCGCTCGGTGGCAAGGGTTGTTAGTGCTTCGGCATCGGTCACCGTATTCACAGGCGTGATCAGACTTACCAGAAAGCCTGCGACGCTGGCACAGATCAACGAAGGAATAATGGGACCTCCCCAGTAGGCTTCCAGGGAAGGGGTGAATTTGAAGAGCACGGTGCAAATGCCTCCTCCGAGAATCGCCGCGATTCCACCTTGCCATGTGGCTCGTTGCCAATACTTTCCCATCAGCGTACAGACGACCAGGCCGCTCATGATAAAAGAGATCATGTCTTTGATGTATCGAATGATGTCTTGGGCCGGCAAGGTAATCGCGAAAGCAGCGATCATGATGGCGACCAGACCCCACCGAGAATTTCGCACCATTTGACGATTATCCGGCATCTTGCCCATGAACATTTCGTAGACATCGCGAAAGAGAATCGCCACCGCGGCGATCGCGTCGGAACTCGCCGAGGACATCGTGGCACTTAGGCCCGCGATGAGGACCACCATGCCAACCGCTGCCGGCATTAGGTCGTTGGCCATATACAGAAACGCGTGGTCATGGTTTTCCAGTTGAGGGTTCAGTTGATTGACGCAAATTCCGATCAGGGCCGGAAGGAAACAAAACATTAAGTAAAGAAAACCACTCAGATAGAAGCTTTTCTTGACCGTGACAGGACTATCAGCTGAATAGATACGCTGACGATAGGAAGGAGTTCCCAAGATACCAACCATAATGGCAACGGCCAGCGAAACGGATGGCAATAGCTGCGCGCCATTGAGAAACTCGAAGCTGCCGTTTTCTAGGTTACTGACTTCCGCAGGCCCACCTATTTGATAAACGGCAAACAAAGCCATGAGGATAAAGCCCGCAAACAAGACTATCGCCTGAATCGTATCGGTCCAGACGACCGCCACATACCCGCCGATGACAACATACGTTCCAAAGCCGAACGCAAGAATGGCTTTGGCCACCACGGGATCAATCTTGCCCACGTACTCAAGATAGTAGCTACCTCCCAGGATATGGGCTCCTAGCCAACCAATCGAGGCCAACAACATCGATATGGCTACCAGTCCCTTGATCCAACGATTGGCTCCGTAATAGAACGAAATCTCCTCGGACATCGTCATGAAGTTGTAGCTGCGTACGCCTGCAAACAGCTTGGCTAAGAGCAACATTCCCAGTCCTCCGCCGACGCCAAACATAGCGCCGCGCCAGCCGTGGGAATATCCTTGCCCCACAGCCCCAATACTTGATCCGGTTCCGACCATGGTGGCAACGGTCGACCCCAAAACAAGCAAAAGGGGAATCGAACGATTCCCCAGTAAAAAGTCTTCCCCTGAAGTCTGCCAGCGTGAAATCCAGATGCTCAGCCCAATCATAGTCAGAACATAAAGCAGGAAAACAACAAGAAACAGGGCAGGGCTCATGATGATTTCCGGTAGCAGATGCAGTCAATTTCGACTTTGCAGTCGACCATCATCGAAGCTTGAACACACGCACGAGCTGGAGCATGCTCGCCACCGAAGTATTCGGCATAAACCTTATTGAAGGACCAGAAATCGCGAGGATCGTCCAGCCACACACCACAACGCACGATATCTTCCTTGCCATAGCCTGCTTCACTGACAATGGCGAGCATGTTCTCGATCGCCTTATGAGCTTGAGGAATAATACCTCCGTCGATAATCTCACCATTGTTCATGGCAACCTGGCCTGAAACATACAACCAGCCGTCTGCTTCTACCGCTCGGGCAAAGGGAAGTGATTGACCTCCCGCGCCGGCCTTTTGGGTGCCATATCGAGTAATGCTCATGATTTATTCCTTTAGTTTCTGTAGGTTCAAGTAGTTTATGAAGAAAGCCCGACGAATCGTCCGGCACGTTCTTCCGACAAATGTCCCTGGTGAAATGTGATCGCCCCATTCACCAGCACGTAGTCGATCCCTGAAGACTTCTGAATTGGCGATTCAAAAGTGGCCACGTCGCGAATCTCATCGGGATCAAATACAACCAGATCGGCAAAGTAGCCAGATTTGAGTAATCCTCGTTCACGTAGATGGAATACCGATGCCGGCAGTCCGGTCATCTTGTGAATCGCTATGTGCAGAGGAAAGAGTCCTTCTTCGCGACAATATTTGCCAAGTACGCGGGGAAACGTACCAAAGAGTCGTGGGTGGGGATGAGGATCGCACGGCAATCCGTCTGATCCAATCATCACTTTACCATGTCGAAGGATGGTCCGCATATCTTGCTCGTCGATCGAAAAGTAGACGGCACCAGCGGGCATAAGCCTCTGGGCAGCTTCCCGCTGCGTGACTCCCCATTCGTGGGCGATCTGAGCCAAAAGCTTCGGTGCCTGCTCGGGATGAGGCACGGAGCGCGTAATCAGAATATCGACCTGTTCGTCGACCTGCTTCAGGTCAAGATTGCTGGAGCCTGCCGAGTAGGGATAGCAGTCCATATAGACGCGGTCGTGATAATGGCTAGATTCGATCGCGGCCAACACTTCGCCGCTTCTGCCCCAATTCTTTGGGCCGGCGCACTTCAGGTGGGAAATGACTATCGGCAACTTGGCTTCCGATCCAATGGTAATGGACTCTTCAATGGCCTGAATGATCCCATCGAATTCGTCACGCATGTGCGTCGTGTAGATGCCGCCGAATCTAGCAGCGACACAGGCCAACTGTGTCACTTCGTCTGTTGTTGCCGAAAAGGCATTCGCATAGGCCAGGCCAGTACTCAGACCGATAGCGCCCTCGGCCATCGCCTGCTCCAACTCATTTTGCATGGCGATCGTTTCGCGGGTAGTCGCCGAGCGTGATAGCTCCCCAACATGCTTAACCCGCAATGACGTATGTCCAGCTAATGCAGCAATATTCACCGCTGGCTGCGATGCCTCAACCGCTTCGACGTAATTGCGAAACGACTCAAAAACAAAATCGTTCTCTGGCCCGAGAAGATTCAAGGGCTCGGGCGGTGCCTGAGTCAACCGAAGGGGTGCGGCACTTATCCCACAATTGCCCACAACTACCGTGGTAACGCCCTGACTAATCTTCGGAAAGCAGTCAGGCTTCGCCAGGACGGCAATGTCATCGTGCGTGTGGGTATCAATAAACCCAGGGGATAAAACCTTTCCCGTCACATTGATCGTCAACTTCGAAGCGGCATTCTTAAGATCTCCGACTGCCACAATCCGATCCTTCACGATTCCAACATCGCCTGCGAACGGTGTTGCGCCGGACCCATCGATAATCATCCCACCCGTGAGCAACAGATCAAAAGCAGCGTGATTCATGGTCAATCACCTACCGGAAATCGCTTGTCGGCACCACGATGATCGTCCAGGTTGTACTTGATGCGACGGATCAGCTCACGACTGACTTCCGTGCGCATGTTGGCCAAACTCAAAGCAATCGCGTCGACAACGGCGAGAAGTGCATAGCGGGAAGCGGTGGGACGAAAAATGCCTTCCGGCTCATTGATGTGAACGTTCAATTGAAGGTCACTCTCTTTAGCAAGTGAAGAATCCCCCCTTGTGATGCTTACTAACGTCGCCCCGTATTGCTTGGCAACGAGTGCGTTTTCATTGATCTCCGGGATTTCGCCCGTTGTGGAAACAATCAGTACCACGTCGTTCTCGTTAAGAGTGGATGCGACCATGCGCTGCATCGTGGTATCGTGAAAAACACGCACATCAACGCCGAGGCGAAACAGGCGATATTCCACATCGGCAGAAGCAACCGTACCTCCACCACCACCGCCAAACACGACTAAACGCCTGCATTTGTTAATTATGCAGGCAACCGATTCGACCGTTTCGGCACACGTTTGATCCCTGACGACTTTGACGGCTTGCAGGATACCTTGGGCGACCTGTCCCATGGCCGTATCGTCTGACGGATCTCGGTAGCCTTCAATAAAGCGTTCGCCAATGGCAAAACTGCTCACCAAGGCGCTCTTTAGTTCTCGAACGTCTTTACATCCCACTCGTTTAGCAAATCGCGAAATGGAGGCTTGGCTGACGCCTGCCCGCTCAGCGATTTCATGGATACTGGCTCTGCCAGCAAACTCGAGATCAACGAGGATCAATTGCGCAACCTTGCGTTCGGAGTCCCTCAAATCATGAAGCACGGATTTTATTTTGGAGACGATATCGAGTGGGCGTTTAATGACCTTCGCTCCCGTTCTTGTCAAATTGCCGGCCCACTACCAGGCTGGTCCGCAGCATGGCACCCTATCTGCTGGTGGAATATGAGGGAGCTTCTGGATAACAAGAGATCTGATGTTCCGCCGCAGCGATGTCTTTTAGTTTCGTTGCTCAAATATTGCCCCCTGGCTGAGAGGCGAACACGATATGGTATAAAGTACCATGCTATTGTCAGGCGTGATTATTAGAGAGATATTGTGTGAAGTCAATCTTTGGTAGAAAGTAACTCACGGCCGTGCAGCAAGAGAGTTTGCGCGCATTCTCATTAAGCTGCTCGCCGACTCGATGATTTCGGCGAGGGCTTCTAACTGGATTCAGGTCTCAAGGTTTCTCGTTCGTGACCTGCAGACCAAAACCTGAGCCATACCCAAATCGAACTCTCATAACAGTGGGCCGCAACCTTTTTCCGTACCAGCTTAAGTGAGAAAATCCAGGATCTTCATCTGGCCAGGCTGCCCTGGGATCAGCTTCTCGTTCTCCGGATGATTGGAAACGTCATCTGCGCCAAGTAAAATCGGTGTCTAAGGATCTATTTGTGTTAAGGTCTCACCGATGTTGTACGGTCGGGAATCGAACAGTGTCCTGTTTCTGTGGGTGGTGCTCATTGCCCCTCTCTTGATTCAAGCGGACGATCGGGAAGCCTTGGACGGAAAGACGCAGCCCGTGATCGACGAGGTCCGCCAAGGTGACGCCCGCGAACTGGCGGGCAGGTTCGAAGGCCCCGTCGAGTTCCTGCTCATCGATAGAGGCTACACCAACGATCACCCATGTTTTCAGGCGAGCGAAATGAAGCTTGTTCCCGGCGTAGTTGTTGTGGCGGACAACGTGGGCTTGGGGGCGTTCGGAATGGAAAACTATTTGCCCCACGTGTGGGCCGAGTACCAGAGCAAAAGCGAGTGGTTCGACATCGATCTGCCCTGGGGCATTCAAGACCCGGTGGAAATCACCATCATTCAATCAAAAGGCGGCAACAAATGATAAAGCGTGGCACTCAGCTGTTTTTGACTTGCTTGTTAATAGGTACCGGTCTTCTGATGCTTGCTTCTGGCAAGTGTCAGGGCGAGGAAGCCGGAACTAGAATTCTGGAAGACGACTTCAACCGGGACGAATCCACACCAGGCAAGGAGGACATCGGCCAGGGCTGGACCAGCAATAGTGCCTGGCGCGCCAAAGGTCACAAGCAAGTTGACCTGGTCGACGGCGCGATGCACGTCACAAGGCATCCAGAGGCCGATCATGGGGTTGCGATCTTTCATGACGTGGCGTTTCAGGATGGAGCGGTTGAGATGAGGTTCAAGCTGGGACCTGGCGATGATTTGGGTTTGGACTTCGTAGATCGTGAGGAGAAGTCCGTTCACGCTGGCCACCTTTGCATGGCGCGGGTTACCTTGAAGGGACTCACGATCATGGACTCGAAGATGGGGCACATGAATTTAAAAAATCGCGAGCGCCGACTGGCAGGCGAGATGTCTCCCGAACTGACCAAACTGATTCAGAGCAAACGGACGAATTTTCCACTCAGTCTTGAAGCCGACAAATGGTACACTCTGCGTGTGGTCGTGGAAGGCGATGTAATGCGAGTGAGTATGGACGGCGAGCCCGTGGGTAAGTTCCAGTCCGAGGGAATCGCTCATCCAACCAAACGAATGATCACGCTGGCGGTCAACAAGTCCGCTTGGGTAGATGACGTTAAAGTCTGGAAGCGGAAGTGATTGCCATTAGATGTGCGGGGCTGTCCATTCTTTTGGCACAGTGACACCGACATACGCGGCGGACTCGCCTCCTATCCATTCGTTCGTCTATGCAGATGACTGAGGTTGGGAAACTTGGCTTGCCACGTCCATCGACACACCAAGAGCCTGAAAGAAAGTGGCTTCAGCCAGATCTCTCCCGCGCGTTTGCACGCTGGACACAAATTCGGACGATGTGCTGACGTTGGGCGAGTACCGAAAAGGCCTGACAAGCAAAGACGAATGTGGAAACTCGGTTCAAGAACTTTTAACAGAACAGTGACGGTAGGCTGGCTCGCCACAAGTATCTCGGTTCCGACTCCGAAGCTAAGGGACACATCCCATGAAATATTTACTGCCTTTTCTCGCATTGCTTATTCCACTCACTGCGATTTCCGCCGAAGAACGAGTTGCTTCCAAGCCCAATATCGTGCTCTTTCTGGTGGACGACATGGGCTGGATGGATAGCACGCCCTACGGTTCGCAATACTATGAGACTCCCCACATGCAAGGACTGGCACTGCAGTCTATGCGATTTACGGATGCTTATGCGCTACCACTCTGCTCACCAACGCGAGCCTCGATTCTCAGTGGTCAATACTCTGCGAGACACGGCGTGACGTCCGCTTCTGGACATCAGCCTGCAGCCCCGCAAAATGCTTCCCCGTATCCCGAAAACGCCCCAGCAAACAGAAGGCTCATCTACGCCAACAGCCAGAACTACCTCGATCTCGATCTGCCCACACTTGCCGAAGTGTTGCAGCAGGCCGGCTATCGCACGGGGCACTTCGGCAAATGGCATCTGGGTTTGAGTCAGGAACACTGGCCGGATAAGCATGGCTTCGATATCGCCTTTCATGCTCAACCGAGTCCCGGCCCGCCAAGCTACTTCTCGCCCTACGGAGTTCACAAAGATGGCAGGCCTTCCGGACGGTATCATGTGGGGACGATCACAGATGGTCCCGACGGCGAGTACATTACCGATCGTCTAACCGACGAAGCGATTAAGTTTGTCGAGGCAAACAAGGATCGGCCATTCTTCCTTAACTTCTGGCACTATGGCGTTCACGGTCCCTGGGGGCACAAGGAAGAGTACACCGCGGAGTTTGCGAAGAAGACCGATCCCCGCGGACTGCAACGCAATCCAATCATGGCGTCTATGCTCAAGAGCGTGGACGAGAGTCTCGGGCGGTTAATAAATCGTCTGGATGAACTGGGCTTGGCGGACAATACGCTATTCATCTTCTATTCGGACAACGGCGGCAACGTTCACAGCCGCGCCTACGACGATAGCAAGATCGCGAATGTGAAAGAAGGCCATCCGCAGTTCGAAGCGATTCAGGATTGGCGAAAATGGGCCGGGGGCGAACCGCCGACGAACAACGCTCCACTACGAGAAGGAAAAGGACGCATCTACGAGGGAGGCCAACGAGTTCCATTGATGGTTCGCTGGCCAGGCCGAATCAAACCGGGCACCACCAGTGATGCAATCATGGGTCCAATCGACCTGTATCCAACGATTCTGGATGCAGTCGGTTTAGAGAAACCGCAGAATCACATCATCGACGGGGAATCCTTACTGCCGGTTCTCAAACAAACCGGCAACTTGAAGCGTGAAGCCTACTTCACCTGGTTCCCACACTTGGTCCCTGCTGTGTCAGTACGACAAGGCGATTATAAGCTCATCCGCCGTTTCGAATCGCATCCGAGCTATCCCGATTTGCACGAGCTTTACAACCTCAGAAAGGATATCGGTGAAACTCAGAATCTTGCGAAGCAGATGCCTGAAAAAGTCAAACAACTCGATTCCCTCATCGACCAGTTTGTGAAAGAGACCGGCGCACGATACCCCAAACCGAACCCGGCTTACACAGCGACGACCAAGACGGTGGATGCCACCGATGGACTTGTTGCACGGAGTTGTAAGCTCGTCAAAGCTGGTGGCGCGATTCAAGTGGTGGGAGATGGTCGGCTGCCGTTCCTTGGCACGGCTCGTGTCAAGCTAAGCGGTCCGCTCAAGTTGACCCTGATCGCTCGAAGTGAGTCGGGCGGCAAGGGACGCATAGATTGGAAAACCAACGGTCAAGATGACTTCCCGGAAACAGGTCAGACCACCATCTACGAACTCCCCGCAGGAGAATCGTGGCAGGAGGTCACCGTCGATCTCCCGATCACTGGTCAAACGCAGGTATTGCGGCTGTACTTGCCAGCGGATAAGTCCCCTGTGCAACTTCGTTCGATACGTTTTCAGGATGCTCAAGGGGGGGAGAAGGCCTGGGATTTTTCGGAGGTATCGCCATGACCATCGTCAGGCTACTTTCCCGAGTTGTGAACTCTTATGAAAAGGTCATCTCTCTTTTATTGCGAACACCGTCAGCCTAAACCCACTTAATCCCTGGTTTAGCAAATAGTGTTGAACCAGGGTTTTTCGTGCGCCCGTTGAGGCTGGGATATAAGTGGGGCGTTAATTGCTAGTGATGAATTTCTCGCTACCGGATTCTGCTAATTTCCGATGCAGAAAAGGGTTTCCGTGCCGCGTAACAGAAGGCGACCCGGAGCAGGCACGGGCGAGGCGATCACCGACTCTCGCATGTCGTTTTCGTGCAGCAGTTTAAAGCCATAGCGAATGTCAGCTACCAAGATGATGCCGTCTTCCCGTGGGGCGTATAGTGTGCCTCCGGCGATCAGCGGTGAACCATAGTAGCGTGCCCGATGTTTGGGAAGGTCTCCTTCCCAAATGGTTTTGCCGGTCTCGGGATCGAAACAGGTGACTTTGCCTTTATCCCCAACAAGATAGATCTGATCTTGATAGACGGCCGGCGAAGGTACAAAGGTACCGATGTCGTCTCGGTCCCACAAACGATTGGTTGCCGTGACATCTCCGGCTCCTGCGAGACGAACTCCATGCAGCCGAGGAATACCTCGATCGTTACGCCCATAGGCGATCACGGCGACATCACCCACCACGACAGGTGTGGCGATCGTGGGCCAAAGCTTGTTGCCTTCGGGGTTGAAGCCGCCACAACTCCAGACCAGATTTCCCGTTTTGGCGTGGTGGATTGTGAGGTGTTCGCCTCCCCAGGTGAGAAGCGACTCTTCGCCTTGAAAATCGATGACGACCGGGGTGGAATACCCGTGATCGCATTCCACCGGAGTTTCGTAGTTGCGCGCAACCTTCCACGCCAATTCGCCCGTGACTTTGTCAAATGCTGCCAGCCACGATTCGCCTTGGTGCATTCGAGCCATGACGACAAAGTTTTTTGTCAGCACCGGCGATGTCCCGTGATCCCAAAACAGCGTGTCCGGTCCATAACGCTCGACCAAGTTGGTTTTCCAGGCGGTCTTTCCTTGGAAATCGACGGCTGCCAGCGTGGCGCTCTTGAAGTAAACGAAAACATGCTCGCCGTCTGTGGTGGGTGAAGCATTGCAACCCGAGCCATTGCGATGCTTGCCGGGGTTTTCGCTGCCGAACTGAACATTCCATAACGGCTTTCCGTTGGCGTCTAGAGCGATCAGCGCGTCTTTGCCGTCGACCGGGGTGGTCGCATAAATCGTGTTTTGCCACACGATCGGGGTCGAACATCCTTTCCCGGAAAGCTCCGTTTTCCACAGCACATTCTCGGCGTTCCATTCAATCGGCAAACCGGCCAGCGACGAACTTCCCGTATCGTCTGGGCCCCGCCATTTCGGCCAATCGGCGAGTTCCTCGGCTGAGGCTATGCTTGCAGCGGGGATAATGACAGCGAGGGCGAACAGGGTAAGCAGGCGAATTGGCGGCATAGGAAGGCTTCTGCGTGGAAAGGGAGAAAAAGGTCGCGACCAACTGTCTGCATTCTGCAGGATGGACGGGGGAAGGTCAAACCGTCGAGTTACTCCGATGGCAAGGGGGCCTGAACGCTTGACATGAGGTAAGCAATCAGGTCACGGGTCTCGTTGTCACTCAGTTTTAGCAATTGACCTTCCGGCATCAGTGAGACTTGGCTCGTTCTCATCTCTTCGATTTCTTGTCGGTCGATCGTGACTGTTTCTTGCGGCGATCGGAGTGTGATCGTCCGCTCGTTCATCTGACTGATGACCCCGTTGAGCACGCGACCATCTTCCATCGCTACCAGGACGGTCCGGAAATCGGCTCCAACGCTCGCACTTGGATCGATGACATTCTCCAGAAGGTAGTCAAGATTCTTGCGATTAGAACCGGTCAGGTCGGGTCCCAACAGGGTACCTTGCCCGAAAAGTACATGGCAACTAGCGCAGGTTTTTTGAAACAACACGCGTCCCGCCGATAGATCGGCTTGCGATAATACGTCGGGCGATAGCTTCTCGCGATAGGCGTCGATCAGAGCTCGTTTCTCGACGGCACTTACACGCAAGTCTCCCCAGAGTCGGGTCAAGTCGAGCGTCAACGTTTCGTCTTCAAGCGAGGCGATCTGCCTGGCTTGAAATGCGGAAATTTCGCTTGCTAAAATTCTCTTCGCCTCCACCGCGTCAAGTAAAGCACGAGCGGAGTTGGGACGTGATACTAATGTTTGAATCATTTCACTTCGGGCAACGGCATCGAACTTGTCTGCCCGCTGTAAGATCTTCGCGGGAATTGTCGGATCGTCGTACTGCGTCAATCCCTTCAGGGCGTCGACAGTCATGCCCGGTTCGTCCAGGAGAGCCACCAACGTTGGGCTATAGTCGGTCGGTGGGCTTACCAACAGAGAACGAAGTGCGGATCGGCGAGCATCGGTCGGCAGCTCTTTGTCGATCACGATCGCGCGGATCTCATCCATTGCGCGGCCATCCCCAAACACGACGCTCAGGTTTTGCACCAGGGTACGTATCTCTTCGCTTGGCGATTGCCCAAACTTCTTGGCCGCTTCTCCCCAATGCGCGGGCGATGCAACTTTCTGCCATCCGCTTAGCCCCAGCGCAATTCCGCGTATGACACTATCTCCGTGGCGGCATTTTCCAGTCGTAGCCAATTGCAGCATGCGATCCACTGCAGCCGGTTCCCGCTCGATCTCTTGTGTCACGCGCCGCGCGATCAGTTCTGATAAGAGCGGCATCTCGGACGTCTCCACAAGCGCGATCGCTTTCGTTGGATCTCGTGGCACGGCTGGCTCAATCCCATACCAGACCATCAGTGGCAATCGCCCATCGGTGGCAAACTCTGGTCGAACGGCCAATTGCTCGGTGATCTCCCATCGTAGATCGACCGGCAATCGTTGCAACGTTGACGCCAAATGTAGCTGCACGATCCCAGACGGATCTTCAGCAGCCAGTTTCTTGAGCGTTTGCAGTGCTTCCGTGGACGGCACTTTGCCAGCCTGCGTTGTCAGATCGACAAAGAATTTGAGCGCAGATGCCCGCTCGTACTCATCTGTGGTGGCCAAGGCCGAAATCCACCACGCTTCGTCCGCCGCACCGGTCGTCGCAATTGTTTCCAGCAAGCGAATTCGTGCTATTGGCTCGCTGGTCTCTCGCAAACGTTCCTGTAGCAGATGATGAATGGCCGGCGATTCTTCCTCTGCTACGGCCCGCTGCGATAACAGACGCCGCGATTGTCGGGCCCACCATGTGTTACGATGCGCCAGAAGCGATACCAACTCGGCACTCGTTTTCTTTTTCAAATCGAACGCGGCGAGTGGTCTCTGTTCTCCGTAGGATAACTTGTAGATACGCCCGCTACCGTAGTGAACGCCATCGTGATCGTGGCATTCGCCGGTATCGCTCCAGTCGGCGATGAAGACGCTGCCGTCTGGTCCGGTGATCAATTCCATCCCTCGGTACCAGGGATCTTCTACAAAGCAAAAGTCAGGGCCGTGCGTCGCGACGTACCCTGCGCCATCTCGCTTGAGCAGATCGGTGTTGATTCGCCGACCATGTAAATTGAGCGTATAGACCCGGTCGCGATACTCGGCTGGCCAATTGTCCCCCTGGTAGATCATCAGCCCGATATGGGCGTGCCCACCTCCCGCTTCGCTCGTGCTGTCGGTTACCCCTTTGCGCACGTCGGACCAGCCTTCCCCTTCGTCCCAGTGAACGTGATCAGCGACCTGCTTAATCAATTGGTACGAATGAGGATTGATGTCGATACCGAACATCCGTTGCGTGTGGGCACCGGGAATCACTTGCCACAAATGCCCAATCACCGTGTTGATGACGAACATTTCTCCATGCGAATCAAAGTCGAATCCCCACGAGTTCGTCATACCGTGCATGACCGGTTCGGCGATCTCTCGCGTCGGATGGTAGCGCCATATTCCGGTGTTGATCGCAAAACACTGAGAGTCACTCGCTCCCGGTTTGCCGACCAGACTTGTACCTAAGATGCCATGCCGTCCGTAAAGCCAACCATCGGGGCCCCACTTCAGTCCATTGGCAGGCGTGTGCGATATGCTGCTTCCGTCGACAAAGCCATCCAGCACAACGACCGGGTCGCTATCGGGTACGTCGTCCCCGTCCTTATCAGGTATGAATAGTAACTGGGGAAGACAGATCGCCCAGATCCCTCCGTCTCCTACTTCGATACTGGTTAATTTGCTCGCCTGATCCCAGAAAATGGTCCGCTTCTCGAACGTCCCATCTCCATCGGCGTCTTCGAAAATCAAGATCCGATCGCGCACACCAGATTTGAACCCGCCGAATCCGCCCCCGGCCCAACTGAAGTTCTCGGCGACCCACAGCCTGCCTCGCTCGTCGAACGTCATCGCGATCGGGTTGCGGACATCCGGTTCCGCCGCAACCAACGAAAGACGAAACCCGGGAGGCAACTTCGTCTTGGAGATCACTTCGCTGGGGTCCATGGGCGTTTCGGCCGCCCGTTCGGTATTGGGAGGAACGGGAAACTCTTCACCGACCGACCAATCACCGAGCATGCTAAGACCTATGACGGCGATCAACGCTTGCATCGCAAATTTTATCATTTCTCTTTTCCGTGCGTATACGAAGTTATCCAAACTGATGCAAGCGAGCCTTTACTTCTGCGGAAAAAGCTCCATGAGCGCATCGGCGAAGATGCTGAGCCCCTCCGGCCCTGGATGATTAATACAGTTCACCATAAGCGTGTTGTATGGGATCCCTTGTCGCCAAAGTCTTCCATAGCGAAGGGACGCATCGGCGAGTGCTACCGGATGTCTGGCCGCGAATTCACGCAGCCCCTTCACGTAGGGACGCGGGTCTTGATCGATGTCATTCTGACGATCCAATCCCATCCAGTCGGGCCTTACATAGTGGGGCGTTAGAATGATCCACTCAGCACCAATTTCTTGAAAGTCGGCCAATAATTTGCCATAGCGATCTTCTACCATCTCGGGGTTCAGACCGGCGTCGTTGACAAACTCGCTAATGATCAGGTCCGGCTTGGCATTTAAAACGGTTTCTTGATAGTTGTGAGGCTGACCCGGTGGAACTGCCAGGTAGGAACCGGTTGTCCGGCCGCCCCAAGCTTCGGTCACCAGTTCAATTTTGGCTTGGGGAAATCGCTGCCGCAGTCGTGCGACAAATTGCTGCTGCCAGTGCTCTCGCTCTGGGTGGGCCAGGTAGGCACCTTCGGTTACGCTGTCTCCCCAAGCCAATATTCGCAGCGGCTCGCCGGATCGCAATTTGGCTAGTGCGCGAGGAATCTTCTGCTCCGCCTGCGAAAGAGTGGTCATTGCCGGCTCGGGATAAGCGGTTTCCATAATGGGAAACAGATTATTCTTGGTCAGCTGTTTGATTTGGCCCGGTATCCACACGTTTGCCAAACGGCGTTCCGACGCAGTAACCTGCGGAGCCATCGGTGTCTCGGCGGCCGGTTTGCCGGCTCGATATTCGAGTGTTCCCGCGCTGGTCAACACAATCGAGTCGATTCGCGAGAGGTAATGTTGGTAACTGATAAATACCGGGCTTCCCTCGGCTATTCGCCCACCGGCGATGCGACCGATCCCTCCCCAACGATCTTCAAATTCATAATCGCGGCCACGGACATATGTCTCGTCTGTCTTATTAGGGCCGCTCCGAACGACTACGCTTGCCGGATCCAATAAGTCTGGTGCCGTTAGCGATTCGGAGATCAGCGCCGTTAAGCGAGCCCCGCGACGATACTGTGGCCCCGCCGGATCGTAGATTGGCAAACTTTCATGACGTTCGGCCGTTACCGTAAATAGTTCTGGCCGATCTACCGCCACCAACGCCGAGACTTTCGGAGCGTTCTCCCCGGCAGCGACGTTGACCTGTACTGCCCAGTCTCCGCTCAATTGAATGTGGGCCGCAGGCTCGGCGGCTGTAGCAACGGACGTCGCCAATCCACTGACTAATAGCGCCAACACATAGGTACGAAGCACGGCGATTCTCCTGAATGAAATGCAAGATTCTGAGCGAATCGGGGTAGGAGCCGGGATTTTCTCGGCTGTGGTGCGAAATGCTAATCTGGCGGGCGATGTCAAATATAGACTAAGTCTGACGAGGGTCTATTAGGTAATTTCGAGAGCCTATCTCCGACAACACGATCCTAGTTAATAGTGCGGACATGTTAAGATAATGCTTAACACACACACGCTTGGAAATCTAGTTGATTGCGTCGGCAAGTTTTTGGTAATAATGTTCCACCGCAGTCCTGCTTGTGCGAGCACTTCGGTATTTGGCGACGGATTCAATTTCTCAAGTCGAGTGCTATGCACTCTGATCGCCCAAGTCTTACGATCGTTGGCCGTAATGCACAAACTATTGGACGTTCGCCTGCGGTACTCGCAGACGCTGCAAGAGTCAGGTTTCGATCTTACGTTTCAGACGGCTAAGCAGGTCTTAGTCTATGAGTTGAAAGATGCATACGAAGTATCGAGACTCACAAGCCCGATTGCCACATAAAGGCCGGGGTTAGAGATGTTGACTCCAACGCCGGGAAGGGGCATGTCAGTCCGCTGCAAGCGTAACGATCGCTGAGTGTGCCCCATAAGGAGAGTGAAAATGAGCGAGAGTCAGGCAGTTTGCGAAAGCATTCTAGTTAGTCGTATGCAAAGCGAAGAACACGGTTGTTGTAGCTGTCGGCGATATAGAGCCAGCCATCTTTCACCCTAACACCGTGGGGCCGCGCCAATTTTGATGTCAATGGATCGTCCGTAAGGACAGTCCCTTGACTCTCAGGAGTTCCCGCCAGAAGTTCAATCAGTCTGGTCTCCGGATCGTAGCGGCGTATCACGTGATTCTCTGTATCCGCGATGATCACGCGAGTCTTCGGGTCAATCGTTAGATGTTTCGGGCCGTTCATCGTCGCCTCGATCGCCTGACCGCCGTCTCCGGAATAACCTTTCTTTCCGGACGCATTCACCACGGTACGGATGCGACCATTCGTATCCACCACTGCAAGTGAGTGCCCGCCGCGCGAGAGGATATAAACATTGCCTTTCTGATCTGCCAGCACTGCTCGTGGATCGTTGAGCGAGGCCTGCGCGGCCAAGGCACCATCCTCTGGTGCGGCGTTTTTACCATTCCCGGCAAAGGTGTCGATTCGGCCTGTTACCATGTCCACGACACGGATCCGACGGTTGGCCAGATCGACCAGATACAAGCGTTTGAAATCTGGACTGAAGGAGATCGAGAAGATGCCGCCCAATTTGGCCCCGACCGCCGGACCTCCGTCTCCGGAATAACCTTTCACGCCAGTTCCCGCGACTGTCGAGAGTTGGCCTGTCGCCATGTCTAGTTTTCGCACGCGGTAGTTGTGGGTATCGGCAATGTACAGGTTCCCTTTCGGTCCGAGCACAATGTCATGCATCTCGGTGAATGTGGCCTTCAGCGGATCGGGCTCTTCCCGCGCACGTTCGGGACCTTTTTTAATGTCTGTACCGGGATCGCCAGCAATGAAGCTTAGTTTCCCGTCCGGAGCAATCTGGAATACGCGGTGAGGAGCCATATACTCGACACCGTAGATCTGCCCGGCATCATCGACGGCCACACTGAAGGGAGCGAACAGGTTCCCTTTGTTCAGAGGTTCAACGGCCTGTAGTGATGCGCCGCAGAAGGGTGTTGCCAGTAAACAAAGCGTGAAGAGGGTTCGCATATATTTCCTTTAACTGATAATTCAAATGACCCTTGCTCAAATAAACTGACAGAAACACGGGAGCTAGGGTCAATCTCGATATAGTAAATCGTAACCGAATTCATTTTCCCAGTCGGCTATCGCAGGGGCGTATACAGAATACGTGAGGGTGGCATCGGTTATCCAACACGTCGCTCAGTCATTACATTGTTCTCTTGGGGCTCACGGATTTATTTTCCTCTGGACGCTTGACCGCAGATCGGTTTGAATCGTATTTGCATAAGCCTTATCCTTAAAACGAGTTAGAGAATGGCTTGTGAGGTAGGCATCGCCAATGGCAAAGTGTGCACATCCATGCCCATGTTGTTCAGCCACCCCGGATTCGCCATAAATACTCGTATGATCGGCTTGGTGATTCAAGCGGTTCAAAACGTCTCTAGTTTCCGCGATTCTCATCGATTGCAACACCGAATTGGTGCTGCTTACATCGAAGCTTTACCGTATCCCTGTTAATACCTTGGATCTCCCTAATGAAGAACACATTCATCGCCACGTTCGCGTTTATTCTGGTGGCCTTCAGCATGCAATCAAACTTTGTCAGCTCTGCGGCGGATGCGGCCGAAACGCCGTTATTGGATCGGGAACTCTTTTTTGGGAACCCGCAGATTTCTGGCGGTCAATTGAGTCCCGACGGTAAGTTCATCTCGTTTATGAAACCTTATCAGGGAATCATGAATGTGTGGGTCAAGGAGTTCGCGGAGCCATTCGAGAAGGCTCGCCCACTGACCGATAGCAAGCGCCCTTTGTACGGGTATACGTGGACCGAAGATGGCAAGTACATCCTGTTCGTGAAAGACTCTGGTGGCGACGAGAATATGAATCTGTTCGCCGTCGATCCTCGTGCGAAACCGGAGGAGGGCAAAGAGACCCCAAGCTCGCGCAATCTGACGCCGATGGAAGATGTCACCGCGCGAATCATGCACGCTAGTCAGAATAATCCCGACCTCCTGTGGGTGGGCTTGAATGACCGAGACAAGGCTTGGCACGATCTTTATCAACTTGAGATTTCAACCGGCAAGTTGACGTTGATCTATCAAAACAAGGAACGCATCACCGGTTACGATTTCGACTGGGACGACAACCTTCGCCTGCTCAGTCGAACTGACCCAGCAGGCAACACGACGTTGCTGCGA
Source organism: Blastopirellula marina (assembly GCF_002967715.1). Classification (NCBI taxonomy): domain Bacteria; kingdom Pseudomonadati; phylum Planctomycetota; class Planctomycetia; order Pirellulales; family Pirellulaceae; genus Blastopirellula; species Blastopirellula marina. The sequence goes on along the minus strand of NZ_PUIA01000068.1, from coordinate 48,098 downwards.
AAAGAGGGTGACGACCTGGTACCGATTTACGAGACTCTTGTCACGGAGAATGCAGGCGTAAGTGGTTGGGATGCCAAGAACGAGAACTTTTACCTGGTCACCAACAAAGGTGATCTCGACCTGATGACTTTGTTCAAGATGAATCCTGAAACGAAGGAACAGGAACTGTTGGAAAGCGATCCTGATAAGTCCGTTGACTTCGGCGGATTACAGTTGGACCGCAACACCCGCGAGATCATCTCCACTTCGTACACTGATGAGAAGACTCGCTATTACTGGCGAAACAAAACGTGGGAAGCCAACTACAAGTTTCTGCAGGAGCAATTTCCCGGGCGTGAAATTGCTTTCCAGAGTTCGACCAAAGACTACAGCAAATTCTTGATCGCGGTACATGGCGACAAATATGCTGCTGAAGCTTGGTACTTCGACGCGAAAACGCGTGAACTCATTTATCAATACACACCGCGTCCCGAACTCAAAGAGGTGGAAAAGTACCTCGCACCGATGACTTCGATTCGCTACACCAGCAGCGATGGATTGGAGATCCCGGCCTATCTGACACTTCCCACTGGCGTAGAACCGAAGAATTTACCACTTATTGTGCTGGTACACGGCGGGCCAAAAGGGCCTCGCGATTCCTGGGGATACAACGCGCAGGTTCAGTTTCTCGCCAACCGTGGTTACGCTGTATTGCAGCCGAACTTTCGTGCCAGCGGCGGTTACGGCAAGAAGTTTCTCAATGCGGGTGACATGCAATGGGGGAAACTGATGCAAGATGACATCACCTGGGGTGTGAAACACTTGATCAAGGAAGGCATCGCGGATAAGGACCGCGTGGCCATCATGGGTGGCAGCTACGGCGGGTACGCCACGTTAGCGGGTCTCGCGTTCACGCCTGAGCTTTATGCGTGTGGTGTCGACATCGTAGGACCGAGCAATATCTTCACGTTGCTCGATTCGATTCCTCCCTACTGGGAGGCCGGGCGTGCTTTCCTATATGGCATGGTCGGAGACCCTGCCACCGAAGAGGGAAAACAGCGAATCAGAGAAGCAAGTCCGCTCTTCAGTGCCGATAAGATTTCAAGGCCACTATTAATTGTCCAGGGTGCAAACGATCCGAGAGTGAAACAGGCTGAAGCTGATCAGATTGCCATTGCACTTCGCGATCGAGGCCATGAGGTCAGCTACTTGTTAGCGGATGATGAGGGGCATGGCTTCGCAAATCCTGTTAACCGCATGGCGATGTATGCTGCGATTGAGGCCTTCTTGGCCGATCAAATCGGCGGGCGATTTCAAGCCGAGATGCCGGCTGATGTTGCAAAACGACTCGAAGAACTTCGTGTCGACGTGACGAAGTTGACGTATGAAGCTGGCGAGAAATGACCTTGGTCTAGCCAAGTTGTATTGCCTGAGCTTGAATACTAGCGGCCTTGCGTGAATATAGTTGCGGCTGAAGAAGGCCTGTTCCCACGCAAGAGGGCAGGTCGTCTGTCCGGCAGGAACTCATTGGCGGTTCAGTGGGGGCCTTTCATGAACACCCACTCGACATGCATGTTAGTGTCGAGTGGATCTCGGTTTCCATGAGCCTAGAATTCGCGCAGCATGACTTCCGAGCTAAGAATAGCGGCATCCTTCGAGTCTTGAGATGAATCCTAAAAGCTCACTACGGGAATTCCGATTTATCCACCGTGGGCCATGGCAAGACGGTCAGGTCTGGACTAATACTCACGGATGAAGCTGACAACCTCATCCACAAGTGGAGATTTCAATGAAGCTAGGAATGACTTTCTTAGTGCCTTTGACCACTGTATGGGCACGAACTGCCGTTGTGCTGACGGTTATGTTTTGTGCTCATCAAGCGCTGGCAGGCGATCGCCCTAATTTTCTGGTCATCATTGCGGATGATATGGGATACTCAGATGCTGGTTGCTATGGCGGCGAGATCGAGACTCCGAATTTAGATCAACTTGCCGCGGGCGGGCTTCGCTTCACTCAGTTTTATAACACGGCTCGCTGTTGGCCAACGCGATCAGCATTGGTTACCGGCTACTATCCACAGCAAATCAGACGCGACGGGTTGCCAGGTGCCCCGAAGGATTTTGGCGGGCGAGGTAAGCGTCCGGAGTGGGCTAAGACGATTGCCGATTATCTGAAGTCGGCAGGCTACCGCACTTATCACTCGGGGAAATGGCATATCGACGGTGAACCTACGAAGCATGGGTTTGACCGCTCTGATCAGACAACACGAGGTCCTGGGTTCTTTGAAACGATTAAAAAGAAGACGCGTGACCCAGAGTACTACGAAACCATTCATACGGCAGACTTCGCTATTGATTGCTTAAAGGATCATGCGGCGAACTTCTCTGATAAGCCATTTTTCGCCTACGTGGCTTTTCGTGCTCCTCATTTTCCGCTTCACGCTTTGCCTGAAGACATTGCCCGCTATCGCGACCGATACACACAAGGTTGGGATGTCTTGCGTAAGCAGCGTCACCAGCGACAACAGGAGCTAGGGCTGAATGCCGCCGATTTGTCGGCAACAGAACCCAATGTGGGTCCACCTTATGCGTTTCCTGAACACATCAAGCAACTTGGTTCTGGGGAAGTCAATCGTCCTTTGCCATGGGATGAATTGACTCCTGATCAGCAGCAGTTCCAAGCTGCAAAGATGGCGATTCATGCCGCGATGATCGACCGCATGGACCGTTCCATCGGTCGCATTTGCGACCAATTGAACGCTATGGACGAAATGGACAATACTTTCATTTGCTTTCTCTCCGATAACGGGGCAAGCGCGGAGATTATGGTCCGAGGTGACGGCCATGATCCCGCTGCGGCGATGGGTTCGGCCGAGACATATCTGTGCTTGGGCCCAGGCTTCTCGAGTGCAGCTAACACTCCATTTCGCCGTCATAAGACTTGGGTTCACGAAGGAGGAATCTCGACACCATTCATTGTTCACTGGCCTAAGGGGATCAAGGCAAAGAGTGAATGGCGTTCGACTGTTGGACACGTGATTGACATCGCTCCTACCATCCTCGACCTCGCCGACATCAAGGTCGAACAATCACAAGGTCCCCCGATGAGTGGGAAGAGCCTGAAGCCAGCTTTCAGCTCGGACGGGGTTGTTGTTCATGATGAACTGTGGTTCTACCACGAAGGCAACCGGGCTTTACGGCAGGGGAACTGGAAGATTGTATTCGCCGACGATTCAAATGCGGGAAGGCGGGGAGTCGACAAGGAAGATGCCACCGATGTCACGTGGTGTTTGTATGACCTTTCGACGGATCGGGCCGAGCAACATGACCTGTCAGAAGCGGAGCCTGAGCGAGTCAAAGCGATGGCAACCCGTTGGGACAAGCTGAGAAGCCAGTTCTTAAGTCAGGCAACGCAGAACTAAATCTTGTGAACATCAGCCACGAAATGGGCAGGGTCGAGAGCTCGAACACGGACGAGTCCAACTGTTAGGATATGTCATTCGATACGACCATGCGATCGTTGGTAGCTACAAAGTGCTTACCTGAGGTCTACCGAGAACGAAGGGTTGCCTGCCACCGGCAATAGAGCCGTCGCCTGACGACGCTGCCAACGATAAGCGCCACCCCCTGGGTAGAATGCGATGCCAAGATAGGCATCGACGGTGCCGGTGTCGGCGGGGGTGATGAAGTTGGCCTCGCCATACAGGGCCAGGTAATTGTTTAAGGGGGCTTGAAAGTCAGCACCGTAAACGAAGACTTCTCCGGTAGCAGGACTGCTTCCAAGGGCTGCATTGTTTTGATGGTGCGGTTCCGAACCACCCAGCCAAAACGTTGTTTGAACGCCTGACTCCCACCAATGTCGCCAAAAAAGGCGACCTTGTCCCAACGGCCGCAAGTTAACAGACGTCATCCCCCAGGTCGCGTCAGAACCCATGACCGGCAACATTCCAACAAAGCCAAGCTCGTCATTTGTCCCTAGTTCATAGCTGAGTATCCCACGAACCTGTCCAAGCGTTACTACATCGTAGTCATCTTGGTAGAGATGATCGTAGACCACACCCATGTTCCAACCGGATGGACTTCTTTGAAAGATCCCAGCGGTGATGAAGCTTTGGGTGCGACTCGACGAACCTTCGAGTGCTTCAGTAACCGAAACGGCATGATCGGTCTGGGACACTGCTGTTCCGATTTGGAAGCCGACACCTGAGTCTTCCCATACTGGGATTCCCCAATTGGCATGAATTCGTCCGCCAAACTGCGCATTAACGCCGAAATCTTGTGGCTGCTTAGATCCGTCGAGCCCAGCGAAAATCTCCAATCCGTCATACCATGAAGAGCAATGTGACGATTGGTAAACTTCACAATTCCCGGCCACGAAGAGACAGTCGTCAGGCCATGCATCGGCAAGGTCTTGGCCGGCACTAACCATCGGAACCAATGCGACAAACAGGAGAGAAGTCAAGAGGTTGGAAAGAATGGTTGAAAACATTCGGCCATTAGTTCTATGGAAAGTACATTTTGCGAAAGTCTACTTTGAGCGACAAAGCCGATTTCGAGCATCGCTGAACTAGCAAAATCGTTCAGGAATTTCATCGGACAATGGTGCGATTGTCTCTGCTAACGATCCACTTTCCGCTATAGAGTGCGTGCCTGTTTCAAGCGGCACAATCGACCGAACTCGACCCCTCTTACGACAGGGCGAGGAGGGCTTTTTAAGGCCGTTGTGCCGCTTTGGTGGGGGATGATGATTGCAAGGCAGGGGGCTATAGGACTTTGATTATGCTCGAATCTTTAGGCACTAACGCCTTCATAGGGCTGACTGATCCGGGTTGCCGGCAGGCCGACAAGCGTAATAGGGCAGGTGACCTATAGTTCATGCGACTTACTACAACCCTAATGCCAACGTTTGTCGCTCACAACGGTTAAGAACTAACCCATGGCAGATGATTCGCTCGACAAGACTGGAGTGATTCCAGGTAACGCCATCATTCCCGATCCTTCTTGGGCTACCGGGTTAACAAGGCTGTGCGCTGGCAGCGAGGCTCAACCTACAACTCAGATCGAGCCGAGTCCGGAGGTTATGCCTGATTTGGGACCAAGATATCGCTTGGTTCGAAAATTAGGGCAAGGCGGAATGGGTTCCGTCTACCTCGGGATCAACGTTGAATCGGATGAACAGTTCGCCATTAAGACGCTTCCTGCCGACGCGACAATGGACGAGCAAACACAACAGAGATTCCAAAAGGAGATTCGCCTACTTTCGGAGGTGCACCATCCGAACGTTGCTAACCTGGTCGACATCGGCCAGCAAGGTCGAACGAGTTACTTGGTGATGGAACTCGTGGAAGGGGCAGATCTCAAATACGTTCTAGAAAATCATGGTTGTCTGCCGGAAAGAATGGCCCTGCAAATCATTCGCGAGGTTTGCATAGGCGTGGAAGCGGCACATCAGAATGGAATTATTCATAGAGATCTCAAGCCAGCGAATATCCTGCTTTCGGCTTTACGCATCGGTGACGAATCTCCAGCTCGAGCCGTGTTGGCTGCAATTGAAACTGGAAACCTGCCGTCGATCAAGGTAACGGATTTCGGCCTTGCCCGGCATGTCGATCAAGGGGCGTCGCTTCAGCTAACGCAGACAGCTACCATGCTCGGTACTCCGTATTACATTGCCCCGGAGCAATGTACTGAGCAAGGCAGATTGTCGCCAAGTGCCGACGTCTATTCACTCGGTATTACGCTGTTTGAATTGCTGACCGGAAAGCCACCCTTTGTGGCGGATGATCCGATAAAGCTTATTTCGATGCACTGCTTTGACGAAGCGCCTGAATTGGCCAGGCTGAATCCAGAAATTAGCGATCGTACATCTCGACTGGTTCACAAGACGCTTCAGAAGAGTCCGGATTTCCGCTTTGTCGACGCGACTCACCTGCGTGAAGAGATAGATCAGATTCTCAATGGAGGCGTCGATTCGAACTCGATTCACCCGGTATTGCCGAAGACCAAAGGTCGCCTATTTGAAGCGGAATGGCAATGGGATCTTGATGGCAGTTCGGAAGATCTCTGGCCGCTCGTTTCAAATACGGAACGTGTGAATGCTTCGGTAGGTCTACCGCCGGTCGAGTACGAAACTCGCCGTGATGAGCAAGGTCGAAAACACCGTTTCGGCTCCTTCAAACTTGGCTTCACAAGATTGACGTGGGAGGAGCACCCATTCGAATGGGTCGAAGGTCGGCGTCTTAGTGTTCTCAGGGAATTCGAAAATGGTCCATTCCTTTGGTTTGTCAGCCATGTCGAATTGATGGCAAATGCCCAGGGCGGAAGTCGCCTGACACATCGAGTTAAGATTGCTCCACGCGGTTGGCTGGGGTGGCTATTGGCCTACGTTGAGGTCAATATCAAAGGTCGCAAGCCACTCGACAAAGTTTATCGACGGATAAACGAAATGGTGATGGGGCGGTTGCAAGGAGGTAAGGCGATTGATCCCTATCTCCCTCCTCAACGCATCTCGACCAATTCTCGTAAGCGTTTGGATGCAGTGCGAGCCAAATTGATCTCGGAGCAAATTGATACGAATTGCCTGGAGGCTTTGCTGGATTATGTCATTCTTGCGCCTGCCCAGGAGTTGGCGCGGATTCGCCCCAGGCGACTAGCTGAGCAACTCGATATGGATGCCGATGCCTTTGCGGCGACTTGCCTGGCGGCATGCAGCGCTGGTTTGCTCGAGTTGCATTGGGATATTCTGTGCCCTGTGTGCCGTGTGGCCTCAGAGATTCGGGACACGCTTAAGGAGATAGAACGTCACGCACATTGCGAATCGTGTGAACACGATTTTGACGTCGATCTTGGGAAGACCGTCGAATTAGTGTTTCGCATCCATCCCGAGTTTCGAGTAGCGGATCTTAAGACCTATTGTGTTGGCGGTCCAGAACACGCACCGCACGTTGTGGCGCAGGTCCGAATGGACGCGGGAGAAGTGTTGGAGATCGACTGCCATTTGACGCCCGGCTCGTATATCGTGCGGAGCTCACAGTTAAGTTATACCATTAACATTGTGGCAGACCCGCAGACGGGTTCCAGTCGGACGCTCATCGACTTGAACCACTGTGAAGGGACTCGTCGTCCGATTCGAGTTCTTGCAGGCCGCCAGATCGTTCAGCTCAGCAACCAGCACGCAGAAAGCATCGTGGTTCGTTTGGAGCGATCCGCGTCTCGCCGCGATGCTATTACGGCGGCGGAAGCCCAGAAATTACCCCGTTTTCGCGAGCTGTTTCCAGGCGAGAAAATCAGCCGCGAGCGACTTTCAAACGTTTCCAATTGCGCCTTGATAGCCGTTAGGGTGAATAACATCGTTGAGATGTTTGAAACGCTGGGCGACTTGACGACGTGTGAAACAATCGAAAACGCATTCGACGCAATTCGCTCGACGCTATCAAGCTACGATGCCGAAGTCATCAAAGAGGCGGATGATCGGATCATTGCCCGCTTCCCCACGGTTTCATCTGCCATAAACGCCGCATACGAACTCCATAGTGCATTCGACGTAAATAGTTCCAATCAGCAGGCCAAGATTCAAATCGCGGTACATCGCGGTGTGGCGATGTCCACCAGCTTCAACGGCCGCGTAAGCTATGTTGGCAAATCGATTTCATACTTGAGCCAGCTATTGGACTGCGCATCGGGTAGTCGATGGGTCATCTCCGAAGAAATCGCTCAAGACGAAGACTGTGTTGATGTCTTGAACGGATCACAACTTCGATTGAGAAAGTTGCTTGGTGGCGAGGCAAACGCCGTGTATGAAGTGTCCGCAGAGTAAATCATCGAGTTAGAGACTTTAAGCTGAGAAATCAAAATGCATTCGTCGGCGATTGATCCCAATTCTATTGTTATCGACCCAGGTTACGAGACGCAGCAACTAGTTGCGCAAGGGAATCTCCGCAGCGCTGAACTAGATCGCTCGCTACATGGATGGGCGTTTGAAGGCTGTTTGCCGGGGCACAGCGTGATCGCGACAACTCCCCTTCGGAGTAGTCTTGTGTCTATCGGGCGTGACCCTCAAGCGGACATTTGTGTGGCTTCACCAAATGTTTCCAAACGACATGGACAAATTGAAATTAGGAATGACCAGGTTCGGCTATCCGATCTGGGAAGTACGAATGGGACATTCGTAAACGGCCACCGGATTCAGGGAACCATCGCACTCAAGGAACTGGACCTTGTCCAGTTCGCGGACGTTGAGTTGCGGCTAATCAAAACAAAAGCCGCCGTTGTGGACCGAACGGCCGTCGAGACGCGTCCTGAACATCGCTGGTCCTTGTCGAGCATGCACAAAGTCATTGCTGGAAACTGCATGGCTACCTGTTTTCAGCCAATCGTCGATGCCAACTCGCAGCATTCGATTGGCTACGAAGCTCTCGTGCGTGCAACGGTCGATGGCCTTGAATCCCCAATGGTATTGTTTGATCAGGCCGAGAAGCTAGGCGTGGAAAGGAAGCTTAGTGAAGTCTGTCGGTTAAGGGCATTAGAGACGATCGACGAGGCATCCGCCAAGGGAACCTTGTTTTTGAACACGCATCCGAACGAGACCTTAGAAGCAGATCTACTGAGTTCAATCAAGAATCTCCGCGAAAGATCACCTGGTCGGCAAATCGTCATTGAAATCCATGAAAAAGCGATCACTCACCTGAGCTTGTTGCGGGAGTTTGCCGCAGCGCTTCGTGATATGGAGGTTCAACTGGCTTTTGACGATTTCGGTGCGGGGCAATCCCGGTTGGTCGAACTCTGTGAGGTCTCGCCGGACATCCTTAAATTCGATCGCTCATTGATTCGCGGACTCGCTCAAGATGCTCGCAATTTCAAACTTGTCGCGAGTCTGCATGAGTCGGCACGACAGTTGAATATCCGAACGCTTGCCGAGGGAGTCGAGACTCCGGAAGAAGTTGCAGCGTGCATGGAGATTGGATTCGACCTGTATCAGGGCTATGCGTTTGGAAAACCCCAGTCGATCGTGGAAGTCGTGAACAAAGATGCGTAAGGAATGTCTTCCGGAGTACGGCCTCAATTGGCAGAAAGATTGTTTTGCTGGCAGATGTCAATCGTTTGAGACATCAGATGAGGTTTGGTCGCGTTGAGATTGGTCAAGACGGACTCATAGTTCGCAGTGTCTAGAGACGACGTTGCTTTCTAAATTGGGTTGGGGTCATTCCTAACTCCCGTTTGAAAAGATCATACATTCGCATGGCGGAACCGAACCCTGTGTCTCGGGCGATGTTTTTCAGCGAACGATTGCTCTGAACGAGTTCTCGCTTGGCACGCTCTAGGCGGACTCTGCGTATGGTAGCTGCGATGGGTTGATTCAAGATCTTTCGAAATCGATTTTGCAAGGTCCGTGTTTCCACGCTTAGTGCCCTGGCAACGTCGTCTTGTCCAATTCGACGATGGCTATTCGATGCAATAAAAGACAAAGCGGCAGCGATCAAATCATCTTCGGTAATATGGAAGTCCGTCGACTCTCGGACGACCAGTCCTTGAGGCGGTATATATACCGTGTTTCGAGGCAACTGCTCACCGTTCATCAAACGATGCAAATGCCTGGCTGCTTCATATCCCACGCGTTCGTATCCCATCTCCATGCTCGTGATGGAAGGACTGGGGCTTTCGCAGAGCGTCTCCTCATTGCGACCGGCAATCATCGCGACATCCTCAGGAACTCGCCAGCCTCGTTCCTTGCATTTCTGAACGACGATTCGCCCAACGCTATCAGCCCCGACAAAAGTACCGATTGGTAGTTCCCACTGATCCATCCAGGCCGTAATTATTTGATTGAAGGTCCGCCATTGGGGCAACGAGTCTGAGAATAGACGCGACATCCAGGCAACCTCGCAGGCATAGCCTTTGGCACGGATCGTTTCGGCGAACGAATGCAATTCAAGATAGTCCGCGGAGTCTCGGCGGGTACCGAGAACAGCAAAGTTGCGTAGTCCACGGGCAAGCAGATGCTCGGCTCGTAATCTTCCGGACGCTTGATAATCAGGGTAGACGCTGGGAAGCTCATCACGCAGCGGCGAACTACTCCACACGTTCACTAAGGGGACTTGCAGTTTCTCGCATCGCAGGGCAAGCGACTTAGTTGCCCTGGCAATTACGCCATCGTACGGACTCGCCGTCCTGCGACGTGGCGGCAGCGAAGCGAGTGCGTACTCATCAATGACAGACTCCCAGCCTTGTTCGTCGAAGTATTGCTGTGTTCCAGCATATACGCTGGCATGACGTTTATATGCCCAGTTGAGCTCTAGAACGAGGGCCACCCGACGAGTCGTGCCAGCCATAGGTATTCCTAAAAACGAGGATGTTTTTCCTGAAAACAAGGTTAAGAGCTATTAATATTAGCCTAGGGATGGTCTTCGGTGCCGCGGAATCCGTTGGTTTGTTCACGATCACTCCAAATTTGTCCATACGCTTCGATCTGACAACTTTCGATCCCTGCCGGCCGGTCTTCTCGATTCGATGCCCGGTGGAGGGGAATGCAGAGCTCGGTTGGTACGTTCTCTTATTCCACTTTATTGAATTGAGAAACGAATACGAAAGTGATTGAGGGGATAAGTACAAACGCTATGAGATTGTGAAATGGCTGGGTTCGCTATTGGTCCGAAAAAAGCCTGGTACAAGCGTTCACCCTTCCTGTATCGCAAGCACGATCAAGGATTCACACAACTTTGGCTTGAGCAACCCGAATACAAAACGTTGTGGTTCTAGAGGCTTTCAATTCAGTGGGCTCAATTCGTGTGTGTAAATACTTCGGTTCAAAATATTTGTGGACAGCATTTGCTACTGGACCTGTGGCAGACGCCTGGGGTCCTACCGAATGTTGGGAGATCGATAAGACGGTCGAGCGGCGGGAGAGTTTTGAGCGAGAAGAGAATGATCCTTGCTCAAAATATGCCGCTTAGGACTGCGTTGCATGATTGGCGAGGTTTGGGGCAGACCTCGCCGATCACTGCATCGCTCGTTTCATTTAATGGAAACAGCAGGTCTACCGTTTCTTCGCAGTGTTTTGTCGCCCTACAACATCCCTCCTAATTGCTTTGCCTACCAATAGACCGTTCCTATGAAGACAAAAATACGGCAATGGATGGTTTGTATCATCCTAGGGATCAGCATGATCTTCACGCAGCAGTTACTTGCCCAGAAGATGCCGCGCGAAGACGTCATCGATGTCCCTGCGATAGGCGATGGACTTTGCGTGAGTAATCTATTCCAGACCAATATGGTTCTGCAACGCGATAAGCCGATCCATATCTGGGGATGGGCGAAGCCTGGCGAAAAAGTCACTGTCAGCTTCGCAGGTCAGACGGCGACAGCATCAGCAGGCAAGGATCGTGCCTGGAAAGTATCCCTTACAGCAATGGCAGCCAACCATACGCCACAAGAGATGACGATCCGCGGTGAAAACGAGACACTAGTGCTCGACAATCTACTGATCGGTGATGTTTGGGTTCTCGGTGGCCAAAGCAATATGGAGTTTGAGTTGTCCAAGGTCGAAAATGGGCAACTGGAAATAGTGTCGGCCAACTTTCCCTCGATTCGGATTCTGTCGATTCCACACGACCAGGGCCCGGAAGAAAAGCAGAGTTTTGCCCGGTTGCATCAGTGGAGCGACTGGTCTAGTCGTCACTTTCGCAAGGGAGACTGGGATGTCTGCACGCCGGAGATTGTAAGGGAGCTATCAGCCATCGGATATGTGTTTGCCCGTCGCATTCATATGGCAAGCAACGTTCCAATCGGGGTGATTGATGCCAGTCGAGGTGGAACTACGGTCGAGACTTGGACTCCATTGAGTATTCTTCGCTCACTTGACAGCAAACCAACCCAGGCCAAGCTGCTGCAGTTCGATACCAAGGTTGCGGAATGGAATGCCCAAGATGACCTGAACAAACGCATCGAGCAGCACAATCAGTGGCTCAAGAAGCAGCGTGAAGAAGGGAAGCCAATCCCTGCCGATCGCCTGAAATCTCCTGATGATTTGCGGATTGGTCCGCTGGGCGATGCCAACTATCCTGGCAATTGTTACTCGGGAATGGTCGCTCCGTTAGCCGGCCTGTCTATCAAGGGAGCGATCTTCCATCAAGGTTTCAACAATGCTTTTGATGGCTCACCTGGTGCAGAAATGTACCGTGATGTTTTTCCCGAAATGATCATGGCATGGCGAAGAGCTTTCAGTACGCCTGACATGCCGTTTGGCATTCTTTCACTCTGCACGGCGGGCGATCCACAAACGCATGATAACTATTGCGAAATGATGTTTGACGCGGGAATCGAGATACGTGCCGCGCAGTACGAAACGTTTTTGGAACTCTACCGTGCGGATGATAGGCAAATCGGTTTTGTAAGCACGTATGACCTCCGCCGCCGATGGTACCATCCGCAGGTCAAGCTGCCGGCTGGCGAACGCATTGCACGTTGGGCCCTGGCAACCCAGTACGGATTCGATCAGCAGCTTCAATGGAAGCCACCCATGCTGGACGGTATCGAGACAGTTGGTAACGAGATGCGTCTTGCATTTAATACTGAGGTCGGAGACCCGGAAGAAGGAAGTATCGAGGGCTTTGCGATTGCGGGAGAAGACCGCAAGTTTCATCCCGCAAACGTTACCTACGCGGTAAAAGGCCAGGATGACCGAGGGCGAACGCAGTACGATCGACGTCAGCTTGTACTGACCAGCCCCATGGTCCCTGAGCCGACTCAATTTCGCTACGCCTGGGGTCGAAATCCATTGGCTAATCTGCAGGCAATCGGCAATTTGGATCTGCCATTCGCTACGCAGCGGAGTGACAATTGGGCGTTGGAGTTTGTTCCCAAGGGTGTGGTCAGTGAGGAAACCGAGCTACCGATTTCTCGCGCAGATCGGGGGAAGATCCTTCAAGCTCTCCGCAAGCAAGATGAGATGCGGCGAATTGAAGAGGCAAAAGCGGTCTTGGAAACGGCTCAAAGCACCTCGCGGTAATTCGCTCGAAACAGAAGATTAGGCAACCAGCGAAAACACTTTGGCTGACGGCGCTTATTGTTTTGCTGGCTGGGTCGCAACTGGTCGAAGCGGAACCCAAGGCGTCGATTCCTGTACCCCTGGAAGTTCAGGGTGCATTGAAAAAGTATTGCAATGATTGCCATGGCGAGGACGCTAGCGAAGGGGGAGTGCGCCTCGATAACCTTCATCAACTCGACGTCGAATCGGAACTCAGTTTAATGAACCGTGTCCAGGACCAGCTCTTTTTTGGGCTGATGCCCCCTGAGGATTCAGGTCAGCTGCCACAGAGAACGCCTAAACTACTGGCCGGTTGATTGCGTGACGATCTGTGGCGCAATAGCATCCCAGAAGGCAGCGGGGGCATGTTCGACAACACGATGGTGTTTTACTTTCCAGGCTCTGGCGAAACGCATAACACTCGCACGGGACCAAATACCCTTTCATCTTGATGGCCGGAGATAACTGCCGGCTCGACCTGGGGAGACGTTACATCCAACTGCCAAACTACGGGCAAGATGGGCATATGATACTAGGCAACTGGTACACAACGCTTCTCAACGCCTATGGCAGCGGGGTCGATCATTTTGGGTCGCTTGATGTTGGGCTCGCCAAATGAAGTCGGCTTGCTCAAGCACTGGCTGGCTCGGATCGGCAGACTGTGGAATCGATTCAACATCAAGCAGACTGTCAACAAACTGTAGAGCGGATTTAATAGTCGAGTTCGATGACAAGCGGCGAAGGCCTGCATCCTTTGTAAACGTTCTATCTTTCCATTGGCAACATTGAAGCGGATGGTTTCGCCGACATATTCTTGTGTCATATTTTTATGGAAACTTTTGACGGAATTCGCTATCATTGCCATCAGGCGTTCGCCTTTCTCCGCATCTACTCCCCTCCAACTTCCCTCGCACTACTCCGATCGGCGCACCGTCGATCTCCTCGTTTTCCGGGTATTGAATCATGGCACTGGCTCGTCAATGCGCGCTGCTGATGCGCTTAGGATGTTTCATCCTCGCGATTGCCTTCCTGGTATCGAATGTCCCGTCGGCCATTTTCGGAGATGAGCTTCTACCAGAGGATCGGTCGATCGCCGAAGTAGTCGACCATTACGTTTCTGCACGTTTGAAGCAGGAGAAGATACAACCGGCTCCGACTGCCGATGACGCGAATGTGCTCCGGCGTACGACGCTCGATCTGGCAGGACGCATTCCGACCAGCAGCGAGACGGCCAATTATCTTGCCGACACCGACGAATACAAGCGGCAGAATTTAATTAATCGGCTTATCGGGTCACCTGCATTCGTTCGCCATCAAGTAAACGAGTTCGACGCCTTGTTGATGCCAGATAGCAAGACCAGTCTGCGCGAGTACCTGTTGCCGGCATTTGCTGAGAATCGTCCCTGGGACCAAATGTACCGAGAGATCATGCTGGGGCAAGAGGATGATCCAGAGCAAAAAGGTGCTCTGCAATTTGTGAAAACAAGGGTCAGCGATCTCGATCGTTTGACGAATGATGTCAGCGTCACTTTCTTCGGCGTTAATGTTAGCTGTGCTCAGTGTCACGATCACCCGGATGTCTTCGAATGGAGCCAGGATCGCTTCTTCGGAATGAAATCGTTCTTCAACCGCACTTTTGATAACGGCGGTTTGCTTGGCGAACGTGAATACGGGTTGGTGTCCTATCAGACGACCAAGGGCGAAACTCGAGAAGCCAGATTGATGTTCTTGACCGGTACCGTACTGGAAGAGCCAGAGTTTTCCGAGCCAGATGATGAGGCTAAGAAGGAAGAGAAGAAGATGTTGGAGGAGTTGAAGAAGCAGAAGCAAGCTCCCCCTGCGCCCAGATTCAGTCGCCGTGAACAGTTAGTCGAAGTCGCCTTGAGATCGGGCGAGAACAATTATTTCGCCAAGGCAATTGTCAACAAGGTATGGAATCGTTTCTTTGGTTGTGGGCTGGTGATGCCTCTGGACCAGATGCATCCAGAGAATCCAGCGAGTCATCCAGAGCTACTGGAGTGGCTTGCCCGCGATCTTGTAAACCACAATTTCAACTTGACCCGGTTGGTCCGTGGCATTGTTTCCAGCGAGGCATATTGCCGCTCTAGTATTTGGACAGGGGATTCCAGACCGGACCCAGACATGTTCGCTGTTGGCAGCGTGCGCCCCTTGACCCCTTACCAATATGCCACGCTCTTGCGCGTGGCCACCGCGAATCCCGACCTGCTGGGTACCGATCAAAAGGCTGATGACGTGGAAACTCGCTTAGGCAACTTGGAGATCGCGGCGCGTGGGCTTGCGCAGAAGATAGAACATCCTGGGACCGACTTTCAGATTGGTGTCGCTGAGGCCCTATTATTTTCCAACAACGAACGAATCCGCAACGAGCTTCTTAGGGATTCCAATGACATGCTCATTGGCAAACTGAAGAAGATCGGTGACACGAGCGAATTGGTACGCATGGCCACGATGTCGATCTGGAATCGCTTGCCTGATCCCGACGAACAGGCGGCACTGGTTGGATACCTGGAAGGTCGTGCGGACCATCGGGACGAGGCCATTGGTCAGATGGTTTGGGCCATGTTGACTGGCAGCGAGTGTCGATTCAATTATTAGCCGCCCATAAACCGGACCCCGGATTGGGTTTCCAGCCCATTTGAGTCAGGAGAATAACAATGTCGAAACGACGCAATTGGTTCTGCGGTTCAGAAGAACATCGAATCAGCCGACGCGGCTTTCTTGGTACGGCTGCCGCAACCGCTGGATCTATGTCCGCGTTGAACCTGTTGCGCGAGCCGGCCTTAGCAGCCGAGTTGAAGAAACAAGATAAACGGGTCATCTTGCTCTGGTTGGCCGGTGGTGCCAGCCAACTCGAAACATGGGATCCCAAACCGAGACGTCCCACCGGCGGACCTTTTGCCGCGATCCCCACTTCCGTGCCAGGCATTCACATTTCGGAACTAATGCCTAAGATGGCCCGGTGTATGGATGACACGGCGATTATTCGTTCGTTGAACACCAAAGACGGATCGCATGGTGGTGCAGCCCGCATGATGCATCTGGGAAGACGCGATGAGGCAACAGTCCAGTTTCCTGACTTGGGTGCGGTATTGGCCCGCGAACTAGGAAGCAGGGATAGTAAAGTGCCCGACAATGTGTCGTTCTATACCGCGACCGAAGGGCGAGGGAATGCGGTCGGACAAGCAGGCTTCCTGGGCGCGCGTTACTTACCCATGTCGCTGACGACCAATTCCAGGCCTGAAGACCTGGCGCGTCTCGAATCGATCTCGGATCTGGAGCACAAGCAAAGACATGAATTGCGAGAATTACTGAGTAACCGATTCATCGAGTATCGGCATTCGAACAGTCTACGTAGCCACAACGAAGCATATTCCCGAGTGCGTGGCTTGATGTCCAGCGACAAGCTGTTCGACATCTCAGAGGAACCGCAATCGATACGGGAACGCTACGGTCCCTCGCTGTTTGCCGAGCAATGCTTGATCGCTCGACGGTTGGTCGAAGCGGGGACACCGTTTGTAAAGGTGTCACGTGCGTGGTGGGATAGCCATGGACAGAATTTCGAAACCCATCTGGAACTAGTTTCCGAGTTGGATCACGTTATGTCGGTGTTGCTGGACGACCTCAAGCAGCGGGGCCTGCTTGAGAATACGATGGTCGTCACACTGTCGGAATTCGGAAGGACTCCTCAAATTAATGCCAGCCTAGGACGTGATCACTTTGCGAGCGCTTGGAGTTGCACACTTTCGGGTTGCGGTATCAAGGGAGGCATGGTCTACGGAGCTACGGATGAAGATGGTCAAACGGTGAAAGATGGCGAGATCGATGCTGGTGATTTGTTTGCCACAATCTATATGGCGCTCGGAATCGATCCCCACAGCGAGTACTACGTCGGCTCTCGCCCGATTCCCCTGGTTCATGAAGAAGCTTCTGCCGTAACGGAAGTGCTCGCATGACGCAGGCATAGGACGATTTTCAAAGAAACCTCCTTTAGGCGATACGCATGACGGCCGATCCCAATAACCTGAAAGTGATCAAAGAAATTTCGCGACGCGATATTCTGTTTAGCGTTGCTACGTTGAATGAATCGGAAGTCCTTGTAGGAAGCTCGGATAGTAATGTCCATCGAATGAACGCCCAGGATGAAAAGGCCGAGGTTAGCGAACTGTCTGGGCATACAAGCTATGTCACGGGACTGGAACTAGTTGGGGATCAACTTGTGTCCGGAGCTTACGACGGCAAACTGAAATGGTGGGATCTGGAGAAAAAGGCCGAGATCCGAAGCATTGATGCTCATTCCAAGTGGATTCGCCGTATAGAGCTATCCCACAATGGCAAGTTTCTCGCCACCGTTTCCGATGATATGGTCTGCCGCGTGTGGGATGCTACCAATGGAAACGTTGTGCATGAACTCAAGGGGCATCAAACAACCACCCCCAACAACTTTCCATCGATGCTGTACTGCTGTGCGTTCAGCCAGGATGATCGCTTTTTGGCCACGTCTGACAGGGTTGGTCACGTTGTTATCTGGGATCTACATTCTGGCAAAGAAGTGAGAACGATTGAAACCCCTGATATGTATACGTGGGACCCCAAGGCCCGCATTCACTCGATCGGTGGAGTGCGAAGCCTGGCCTTTTCTCC
Source organism: Blastopirellula marina (assembly GCF_002967715.1). Taxonomy (NCBI): domain Bacteria; kingdom Pseudomonadati; phylum Planctomycetota; class Planctomycetia; order Pirellulales; family Pirellulaceae; genus Blastopirellula; species Blastopirellula marina. The sequence continues at coordinate 30,437 of NZ_PUIA01000068.1, read as the reverse complement.
GGACAGCAAGCAGTTGGTTGTTGGCGGCATGGGGCATGTCGGAAATATCGATCACCTCGGTGGGAAGTCGTTGGTTGAAATCTTTAACTGGGAAAAAGGTGAACGATTACACCAATTGGCTGACGATTCGTACAAAGGTCTTGTCGAGCGGTTAGTATTCCATCCCAGTGGAAAGTGGTTCATTGCCGCAGGTGGCGACCATGCGGGGTTCGTAAAGTGCATCAATGCAGACACGGGCGAGACGATCAGAGATAGCAAAACGTCGACACACATCCATGATATTCGACTGAAAGACCAGCAGGGGAAGTTGATCACAGTTGGCCATGGCAAGATCGTACTGTGGCAGCTTTAGAATACCAGCACAAGCATTAGGCAAGCGCTTCGGTCACTACCTTTCCGTGGACATTGGTCAAACGGCGTTGGATGCCATTATGATAGAAGGTGAGTGCTTCGTGGTCGATTCCAAACAGATGCAGGATCGTGGCATGAAAGTCGTGCCAAGGAATCGGGCGTTCGACCGCTTTCCAGCCGATGTCGTCGGTGCTGCCAACTGCTATGCCTGGCTTCAGGCCAGCGCCAGCCATCCAACAACTGAATCCATAGCGATTGTGATCACGGCCTGGTCCAACCTGATCTGCGGCTGACTGTGCAAATGGCGTGCGACCGAATTCGGTTGTAAATAGAACAAGCGTATCCTGAAGCATGCCCCGCTGCTTGAGATCCTTGAGAAGCGCTGCCACAGGTTGATCGATTCGACCTGCTTCGATTGTATGATTATCTTTGACGTTCTCGTGGGCATCCCAGCTTGCACGGGGACTTCCGGCGACAGGGCCGCCGGAAAACAACTGTACGAAACGCACGCCTTGTTCGAGTAGTCGGCGACCGAGCAGGCAGCGGCGGCCCATGTCTGCCGTTTCCTTCTGATGAATGCCGTATAGCTGTTGAGTTGCTGGCGATTCATCCGCAAAACTGCTGACTGTCGGAATGGAACTCTGCATCTGTGCGGCAAGTTCGTAACTTTTCAGGCGAGCAGCCAATGCCTCGTTGAGTCCACTACGGTGCAAATGTTGCTGGTTGACTGCTTGAATGAAATGCCGGGTGTCAGCATCGGCATCCCTAGTAATCGATGCAGGCGGAAACAAGTCCCGTACTGGTTTCTCGCCGCTACCCAATACGACTCCTTGATGACTTGACGGAAGGAAAGCGCTGCTCCAAGTTGAAGCCCCGGTATTGGGCGCTCCTCGTTCGTCGTTCAGTACGACGTAGGCAGGTAGCGATTCATTCTCGACCCCCATGCCGTAAGATATCCAGCTTCCCATGGAAGGAAAACCGTTGAACTCGAATCCGCTGTTTGCCAGGAACAACGCCGGCGTATGGTTCGCCGACTTCGACTCCATGCTGCGCAGCACGGTCAAATCGTCAGCCATCTCGGCGATGTGCGGAAACATCTCCGAGATCATTAAGCCGCTCTTTCCACGTGGTAGGAATTTCCAGTCCTCGCCACGCAGCAATCCGATCTGGCCGAAGAAAACGTCAGGCTGTTCATCCGTGTGAAGGGACTTCCCATGCATCTTCCTTAATTCTGGCTTGTAATCAAAGGAGTCGACGTGACTTAAGCCACCGACTAAGCAGATGTGAATCGCTCGTTTGGCTTTGGGGATGAATTTTGGTGAAGCGTCTGCAGCGGAGGCTGTGTCTTGGGACAGTAAAACGGCAAGGGCGGTCGCTCCGAGACCGTTGACACCCCAGTGTAAGAGATTGCGGCGATCAAGAGTTCGTGTGTTATCCATGGATCGTCCTGCCGTTACTCAATGACGACAAATTCGTTGATGTTGAATAGGCCACGACATAGTGCCGACAGTCCATGCTTGCGAACCAGTTGCTCGGAAAGTGTTCGTTCCGATACAGTTGGGTCACGGGCAATGGCCAGTTGCCAGGCACGCGTGATTTGCAACGCGGTATCTTCGCCGGCGTCTTCACGAACGCGATCTGCGAAGTAGTCTGACATTCGTGCTACCAGTGGATTATTCATTAAGCTCAGAGACTGTAGCGGCGTAGTGGTTACCGAGCGCCGCGGTGCCGTTGAAGCAGGATCGGGACAATCGAAAGTATCGAGCAGGGCGCTGCGGCCACCACGAGGGTTAAAGCGGTAGACGGTTCGTCGGAAGAAATCAGGACCATCAATGTCGAGTGGTTCGTAATAGGTGGTCCCACTATTGAGCGTGACTGAGACATCTTTGAAGCTGGGCCCACCTGCCTTTTCGTTCAGTTGGCCCGACACGTGGAGCATCGCATCGCGTAAAGATTCGGCTTCAATTCGCCGTATATTTGCTCGCCACAATAGGCGGTTGGTGGCGTCTGTATCAGCCGCTTTTGTCCCGTGTGTCTCTAAGGGGCCGGGTACTGCCTGCTGATACGTGCTTGAATTGACAATCAGGCGATGCAGCCATTTCAGTCGGGAACCATTTTGCTGAAACTGTTGCGCAAGATAGTCGAGTAGTTCCGGATGACTCGGCTGGCCGCCATTGAAGCCGAAGTCGTTGGGTGTGTCGACGATACCTGTTCCAAAGTGATAGTGCCAGATGCGATTGACGATTACCCGAGTGAATAGTGGGTTATTTTCATGCGTGATCCACTCTGCCAGCTTGCGGCGGCGCTGAGCCTCGGGAGCATCCGGAGCCAGCCCGAATTCTGGAGAAAGTCCGTGAATGGCCGCCGTTGTTGCGGGAGAAACAACCTCGCCTTCATTGTCGGGATCTCCTCGAAGCAGCACGTTGGTGATCTCACCTTTGCTGGCTGCAAGCGTGTAGATCTTAAAAGTGGCCTTCGATGCTTGCCTGTTTCGCTGGTTCACTAATTCACTAATGCTTACTTTCAAGGCTGCGCGGTGGTCGCGTTCTCCCTTAGTCAATGCGGCGACAAGTTGCTCTTCGGAAACATAGGCTGCGGAATTGCCAGCCGACACGGCGATCTCTTCCTGGGAAAGGGCTCGATCGTACAGCGCTGCTCGGTGTATCCTGCCGGTCAGGTATCGATTTCCCCCGCCGGGCTTGTGGCGTAGCCCGAATAGTATCTCGGTGTCTTCCCCCTTAAACGGTTGAAACGGTGACTTGCGAACCGAATGACCGTATGGAAGCCCGTCTCGATAGCCGATGATCGTTCCATCGTGTTGGTAAACCAGTGCAATGTGAACTGGACGTTGGGTGGCGTCTTTCTCCTGAGGTGCTTCGAACGAATCGGTGCGAACGAATCCATTGCTTCCGGCCATCCAACGCCCGGGTTCGCGTTCGCCGAAGACGATCGCATCAAAAAACTCACCATTTCGACTCTCTATTGAAATGGCCGCTCCACCCCGCTGTTCGAGATCATCCAGTTGCACCCACGCCTCAAGCGTCTTTTCTGCAAGGTTCGTTACGAGTGGTTGAGTTTCGACGAAGCTCTTGCCATCGAGGAGCAAAGCACCATCTTCGATGCGTGCTCCACCGTGCGCTATGCCGTGCAGCCCTCCGATCGAGTCGTTCAGGTCGTTGTCGAATTCCCAGCGAGCCAGTGCTGCTGGTGGCGTTGCAGGGACAGCCTCTTGATTTCGCGCTGCAATTACTTTAACGCGAGCGGATCTGTCAATTTCAGCAAGTTCGCGGCGGAGTTCTGCGAGGCGTAGACCGAGCTGTGCCAACTTGGCCTGTTCTTCGGGAACGGGTATGTCGCGGTCACCGAATCCTAGTCCAGAAATGGCGGAGGCGAGTTGGTAATACTCTGTCTGGCTGATCGGATCGAACTTATGGTCATGGCATCGTGCGCAATTGAAGGTCAATCCTACGAACGTTTGCCCGACTGTGCCAAGTACTTCTTCAATCTCATCCTGTCTGGCTAACTGCTTCATGCGTTTGCTACCACCGACAGTCGTGTTGTGTACGCCAGCAACCCAAAATCCCGTAGCTGCCGCGCCTTGAACTCCGCCAACTTCCTGATCGCCGATCAGTTGCATGCGAACGAACTGATCGTAAGGCATGTCACTATTAAGCGAGTCGATAACCCAGTCGCGGTAATGCCACGCGTTCTCTCGCTGAAAGTTGCGTTCAAAGCCATCGCTTTCACCGAAGCGAACGACATCAAGCCAATGGCGTCCCCATCGCTCGCCGTAGTGCTTCGATTGGAGTAGTTCGTCCACTATTTTCTGGTAAGCGGCATTCGACGGATTGCTCACATACGCGGCTACCTGATCTGGTGTGGGAGGCAAGCCGACTAGATCGAAATAGACTCGCCGAATGAGTGTGCGTGGATCGGCTTGAGATGATGGTTGTAAGCCTTCTATCTGTAAACGGCGCAGCACGAACGCGTCAATCTCGTTACGAACCCAGGGTGACTTGATTGCCGGTGGCGAAACATCACTCAGCGGCAATAGCGACCACCAGTCGCGACCAGCCCGGCGGTCAGTTGTGAAGGAGAACAGATCTAGCGGACCAGTGCCCCAGTTCGCTCCTTCTTCGATCCACCGTTTCAGAGCCGATTTGTCTTGCGTGCTAAGCGGATGTTTGGGAGGCATTTCGTCGGCACTAACGCGTTCCCATAGCAGACTATCTGTCGCTTTTCCCGGGACGACCGCCGCTCCGCTGTCGCCCCCCTTAGTGACCAACGCCATTTCGGTCAGATTCAGGCCCCCTTCAGATTCTGTGCCCTGATGGCATTCCAGACAACGCGATACAAGAATCGGAGCGATCTGTTTGTCGAAGTCGATCGATTGGGCCTGAAGGGGCACTAGCCTCGAGCTTGCGATGACGAACACAACAACATAGAGCAAAGCAGGCTGCACCATGTTCAGGGAGTGATTCGTCATCTTAAAAGCTCCATGCGGACAGGTGCCGCTGCCTGATCACGACCATCGCGTCATTCACTGATCGCGCGGGTAAGTCTCGGCTCAGTTCCCTTGCCGACTGACGAACGGGAAGGGACATCATGAACTGCTTGACTCGAACGTGTTTCAGGCCTTTATATCGTCTATCTGTTTGGTCGCGATGCCAACTGGGCGGTCAAGCGGCACTCCAGCGCACGAGAGCAGCGTCGTAAGGAGATCGCCTTGGTTGCCCTGCACGTCGGGTAGGAAGCGGCCGGTATTGATGGAACCGCCACCCTTGCCAGCGATAATGAAAGGAAGGTTTGCGCGAGTGTGTCTGTCACCGTCTTCCAGGCCTGAACCCCACATCATGATGCAGTTGTCCAACAGCGTTCCGTCACCCTCCTTGAGGCTGTGCATCTTTGTCACCATGTAAGCAAACTGCTGGATGTTGAACGCCGTGATAGCGGCCACCTTGCTAACCTTTTCTGCCTGATTGTTGTGATGCGTTGTCGAATGGTGTTTATCGGTGAAGCCCAGTTCAGGGTAGGAGACACCATTCGGTGTTGAACCGATGTATGTGCAGACTCGGGTCGTGTCGGTCTGAAATGCCAGTACGTTCAGGTCACACATCACCTGCATGTACTCGCTCCGTTTGTCCCCCTCGGGAATCTTGACTTCGATCGGTGGCGAGTCCGCGTCGTTGCGTCGGCTTGATCGGACGCCAGCTTTTTCCAGAGCGGCTTCTTTCTGGCGGATCTCGATCGCGGCGATGCGGCGTTCTACTGAGCGCACGCTATCCAGGTATTCGTCGAGTTTTCGTTGGTCGTTGGTTGGCAACGTGCGTCGGAAATCGCGAGCCCCACCGATGACCAGATCCAACATGCTACGGTCGAGTGGGCTGGCACCGGTCGACGCTTGCCCGTTTTGTTCTTTCTTGTTGAACAGACGATTGAGCACGTTTCGTGGATTGATCTCGGCAGGGACTGCCTGGGTGGGGGAACTAAAGCTGCAGTGCGAGTAGTAGGCTTCGTTCAGACCGGCTTGATTCTCTTTCCAGGTCTGCGGCATCGTAGCGAGTTCTAGCGACGGTAGCGTGGTAAATGCCCCCAGGGCATTAGCGGCGATCTGATCAGCAGAGATCGAGATACTGATCTCCCCCCGGCGGTTCGGGTCTGGCAATGCCGCTGTAAGCCAGGTCGATAATTCTAGTGCGTGAGGTGCCCCTTTGAATGGCCCGTTGGCGACTCCAGCGATTCCCTTCATCATCAGGCACTGATCAAGCACGGGACGCAGCGACTCAAGTGCAGGTGGCGGCGATGTCAGGAAACTCTCCGCGTCGGCAGGCCAGAACTGATCCATGATCACACCATGCGGCATGTACATGAAACCCATGCGAACTGGTGGTTTAAACGCTTGCTTCTCGCTCGCTTCCGCCCACCCCATGGCATCCAATAGCGGCAGGCCGAGAGCCATTCCCATGCCTTTCAGGCAGGTGCGACGGTTGATGAATCGATAGTTGCTCATGAGCAGGCCTTCTTGGGTGGGCTGGATCCGTTAACAGACAGTTATCGGATGGAGGGAAAGTCCTTTGGACTGTTGGGCATTATCACTAATTAAGGGGAGGAGGTCGAATACTTCTTTTCAATCTTCTTGCGGAACACTGGATCGGAGAACGGGTCCTCGGTTTGCTCCTGCCAAGCGGATAGCGCCTGTTTCAGACGTTTCTTTTGATCGGAAAACACGGGATCGTTTGACAGATTGACAAACTCGATGGGGTCCTCATTAAGGTCGTATAGTTCCCATTCGGGCGGATTCTCGAGACGCTCCATGGCTTGCCTGGCTGGATGATCGGCACCGAGTCGCTTGGCAAAAGCGGGTGCCTGGTCTCCATCAACAGATGCGGATGCGGACAACTTACCCGCATGTAGGTTGTGAATCAACTTGAATCGCCCATCGGTGATGGCCCGCCGCGGGAAAAACGGGGATGCTCCGTGATAGTGAAACTCTGCGGCCAGAGTGTCGCGCCAATCCGCCGAGTCCGAGGGAGTCAGAACTGTTCGCAACGAGCAACCATGGAGTTGTTCTGGTAAGTTAACGCCAGCGGCGTCGAGAATTGTTGGATAGATATCGATGCTTCCCACAAGCCTCTGTGAGGCGTGGGGCTGAGAGACTCCCGGCCAGCGAGCCAGAAACGGCACACGCAGGCCAGCTTCATAGCAACTGGTCTTGCCACGCGCGAATGGAGGTCCGTGGTCACCCAGGAAGATAATCAGCGTGTTGTCCCAGTGATTCGTTTCGTGCAGCATTGTCGTCAGCATTCCAACAGCTTCGTCGATACGATGCACGCAGTTGTAATAGCCTGCGATCTTGGTGCGCTGCTCTGGAGTATCGATCTGCTGCCAGGGCCAGGCAGGAACGTCTTCCGTTTTCAGGACCGACTTGGGCAATCCTTCGACTAGATCAGGAAAGTACTGCGGCCCTTGGCCACCGCCCGGCTTGCGATCACGGGCAACGTGCGGATCAAACATGTTGAACATCAGGAACCAAGGCTGTTCCTGCGATTGGCTGATGAACTCCCGCGCGTATTGAACTTGCCTTTTTACCTGTCTGCTTCCGAATCCATTGCCTTGCCGCATGTCGAATTGGAATTGCTTTTCCGGGTTCACGTGTAGCTTGCCGATGATGCCGGTGCGATAGCCGGCCTGCTTCAGCATATTGGGTAGTAAGTATTCGTAAAGTTCCGGATGGACCTGAAATCCAACATTCGCATTTGCCAGCCCATAGTGGCCATTTCCGTGCGGGTACAGACCGGTGAACAGCGTGGAACGTGACGGACTGCACGATGCCTGACTCACGTATGCCGTTTGAAACTGAACCGATTGCTGAGCCAGTTGGTCCATGTTTGGCGTTTGCGCAACGGGATCACCATAGCACGAGAGTTGAAGCCCCAGGTCATCGGCAGTGATCAACAAAATGTTAAGTTGGTCTGCGGCAATGCTGACGCTGGGGAACAGCAGTAGGGTGACAATCGCAAGTCGAGCAAACAAGTGAGACATAGGGAAAGCCTTGTTGATAAGCGATGAGAAAAGATTTCAGCCGGGGTGGGGCACTTTCACGGGACCTATTGGGTGTTTCGTTTCAACTTTGGTGCGTTCTCGGGTAGGGAAACAGTCGGCTCACCACTCAGGTATCCGAGTTGGGTTAAATATTGGTCAACGCTTTGGGTCGTGACTTCGAGCCAAGGAGAGTCATTGAAGAAGCCATGTCCCTTGCCAGCAGCCCACCACAGATCGACATCGAGTCCAAGGTCTTTGGCCTTAGCTACGTACTCGACTCCGTGCTTGGAGAGGGGATCGTCTGTGCCAAAGAAGATGATCGTAGGGGGAGCTTTCTTATGGAGGAATCGTGTCGCAGAGATGGCTTCGTTGATGGAGTGACCTTCGCCGTCGACAATCTCTCGATCGACCAATGTAAGATCGAGCGCTGGATTGAAGAGGACCAAGGCATCGGGGATCGCCGAAATGGAAAGATTGTCACTCTTGGCGTTGAAGCCGTGCACCAGCGCGGTAGCTGCCGCGAGATGACCACCCGCGGAACCGCCTCCAGCAATCACCCTCTCAGGATCAATGCCTAGCTGATCGGCATGTTCACGAACCCAACGGATCGCGCTTTTGGCATCCTCGACGCAAACATCGGGAGTTGTCTTGTGAGTTCCACTTACGCGGTATTCTGCACTGACCGCAACCATACCCCGGCTGGCAAGGTATTCGGATTGCCGAGCAAACTGCTGAGGGCTTCCGCTTTTCCAGCCACCGCCAAAGAAGAAGACGATGCAGGGGCTGTCTTTACTGTGCTTCTCCGGCAACCAGATATGGAGTTTCAGATCTCCCTGAGGGGTCGATTTAAAAACCCGTTGTTCAGAGCGAACGGCTGCGTCGGTAAGTTGAGGTTGTCGGTCCCATCGACTAAGTCGTTTCTGCCCTTGTGGGGGGCTTTGCTCCTGGGAGAAGGCAGAGCTCAAGAGCAGGAGGTAAAACAACCCAAAGGTCAGCAAGGCAGACGTCGCTCTGTGAAGTAACCGTACTTGATAAGGCATGGGTTGTTACTCCTTCTAGTGTGCTCTTGTGTTACTGCTTTGCGTGTGTGATTGATACATCGGTGCTGACTATTACTGCCAGCCTCCGAGTTGCTCTGTTGCGTTACGCTGCGTATCGGCGTACCAGGTCTTAAGCCGCTTCAGTAAAGCGGCAGCCTGCGCCGGTTCCTCAATCGCGAGATCGGTCGTCTCGGCTGGGTCTTGGTCGAGACGATAGAGTTCTACCTTCTCGTTTTCAAAGCTTCCCGGTCGCGCTTTGGGATGATGAACAACCAGCTTCCATGGTCCGTCGCGCATGGCTTCAGCTCGATTACCGCTATTGCTAAGCGAAGCCCAAAACAACGGACGTTCGTCGATAGGTTGCTTCTGAAGAAGTAAGTTCGAGAGGTCGACCCCGTCGAACGGATGATCAACCGGAGGTTTTACCCCCGCGAGCGTTAGCAGCGTGGGCATGATATCCAGTGTGATGGCAGGAGCATTGCTTTGGCTACCTGCTTCGATCTTATCGGGCCACCATGCGATAAATGGGACCTTGTGCCCCCCCTCATAGACGCTCCCCTTATTTCCGCGTAACTGCTTGCTACCACTAGGAAAGTCGTTCGCTGCTCCGTTATCGGAGAAGAAGAGCACCAGCGTTTTGCGATCCAGTCCGAGGCGGACGAGTTTCTCGCGAATCAGTCCTACTCCTTCGTCAATGGGCAGCGTCATGCCTTGGTATTTCTCAATGCGTTCTTCGAGGTTCGCGGGTTTCCAACGTTTCCAGCCTTCTTCTTCGGTCCTGCGTATCGGGTCGCCTCTTACCTGGATCGGGTTATGGATGGCCAGATGTGGTATGTAGAGACAGAACGGGTGGTCTTGATTTCGCTCGATGAAATCGAGTGCATACCGATTGATTAGGTCCGTGACATATCCTTCGTCGCTCGTCTCTTTACGCCCGTGCCACCAATCGTGCTCGTTGTTGTCGCCAACGTGACTAACGAAATCAATATTTCCGCTGTGGTAGCCGATGAATTCGTCAAATCCGTGATTCTGAGGATGGTAATCTTCGGAGTTATGTACGTAGCCCTGATGCCATTTGCCAATCAAGGCTGTTTTATAGCCGGCAGACTGCAACATCTCAGCAAAGGTCACTTCAGACTTCTGTAACCCTTTCCGGTGTTCGGGGTGCTCTCGCACGGGATGGATCACCGCCTCAATCCCTGCACGCTGTTGATAACGCCCAGTTAGCAGACCGGCCCGCGTTGGCGAACAGACCGTACCGGAAGAATGGAAATCGGTGAGGCTCATGCCTTCGGCCGCGAGTCGATCGATTTCCGGCGTCTTGAAATATGGATTTCCAAAACAACCCACGCCGGCATAGCCCATATCGTCCACCATGATGATGACAAAGTTCGGGCGTTCCTCGGCCGTCGTCAGCGATACTGGCAGCAAGGTGAGAAGAAAGCAGAGTAGTTGTTTCATGCCTGGATTATGATTGAAAAGTGTGGTTCATGCCTGTTAAACCATACTCGCGATTGACAACAGAAGAGGCAATCATGGCGCTGATTCATGAACTCGGCGGTGTGTAAACAGGTAGCTGGTAATGACTTCCTTGATGATCGTCCGCATTCTGTAGTCGTCCTGGGCAATCTTGACCATCAGTTGATCGATCACAACTTCGTCATAGCCTTCCAACGTTCGTCCAAGGGAGTATGCCATGAACCTTTCGGTGAGATTGCGAGCCAGGTCTTCCTTTCGATTGGCCACCAGGCTCTTCAGCTCTGCTGGATTGGAGAAGCTTTCGCCACTGGGAAGTGTGCCCGCCGAGTCAATCGCAAGGTCACCGTTGTCCTTTTCGCGCCACCGTCCGATCGCATCGAAGTTCTCTAGACCGAAGCCAATCGGATCGAGAACTTTGTGACAGTTGGCGCACGTGGCTTCGGATTGGTGCAGCTCTGTCCTTTGGCGGAGGGTTAGCCCCTCGAAGCTTTTGGGCGATTGCTCTTCGAGTTCAGGAACGTTGGGCGGTGGTGGTGGAACACGTTCTCCCAGAACCTGCTCGAGTACCCAAACACCTCTCCGAACAGGGCTGGTGCGGTTAGGGAAGGATGTGCTTGCCAGCGTGGCTGGCATGCCGAGGATACCACCTCGGTTGGGGTTTTCCAACTTGACGCGTCGCATCTTCGGACCTGTTATGGATTGCTCAAGACCGTACAACTCGGCGAGTGGCTCGTTTACGAATGTATAGTCGCTATCGACGAACCGTAACACGCTTTGATTTTCATGAAGGATGCTTTGAAAGAATAGACGTGCTTCGTCTAGCATGGCTTCTCGTAGCACGGGGGTCATTTGCGGGTACAGAGCTGGATCAAATGTCTGGGTTTTCAAATCTCCTATTCTCAGCCATTGGGCACCGAAGCCGTCGAACAGAGCCCGCGAACGTTCGTGCTGTAGCAATCGTTCGACCTGAGCGCGTAGCACTTCCGGTTTGTGTAGTTCGCCCTTGTCTGCAATTGCAGAGAGCTCGGCGTCGGGTGGCGAAGACCACAGCAAATAAGACAGACGGGAAGCCAACTGGAAGTCATCCAGAGGCACGATCTTGGCATTCGAGTCGACTTCCACAGCAGGGGTAATAAAGAGGAACTGCGGCGAGACGAGGATCGCCTTCCACATGAGGCAGAGCGACTCCACGTATCCCAATTGGTTCTCGCGACCGAGGTCGAAGATACTTACCAGGACATCCAGTTCCATCTCGGTAGGTGGCCGACGGTAGGCATCGCGAGCTAGCGACCGCGCTACATCACGAGCCGCTGCGCGGAGATCAGTACCTTCCGAGGGCACCTCGCCGAAAAGGCGTTTCTGCACCTCGGTCGGCGGATCACCCTCAGGTACCACGATCTGAGTTACAACCTTGTTCGCAATATCAAGAAACATTTCTGATTGCAGTGGTGAGATCGAGTTGAGATAACCCTCACCCACCACTTCTTCCGGCAGGCTGTCTGCAATCAATGGCGAAACGCCATAGAGATCGTGTAAAGTGTTGCTGTATTCGACTTTGCTCAGGCGACGAAGTACAAATTGGCCTGGGTCGCGTGGGGCCAGGTACTTAAGCTTGCCGATCCATTCAATGAATTGACGGCGTTCTTCATCGGAGGGGATCTCATCCGCATACTCGGGCGGCATGTCATTCACTTTGACGTTGGCGACCGATTTCTTCCAATGCAGGAATGATGACGTAGCACCCGGGGTTCTGAGGGCAGATTCAAGATTAATGCCTGCCTCGGGACGAGTATTGTGGCAACTGATGCAGTATTTTTTGACAAAGGGGCCAACCTGTTCCTTGAAGGTCTTTTGGGCATCGGCCCGTAACGCCTCCTCGCTCTCGGGTTCTGCTCGGCAGAGCGAAACCAGAGACAAGATGAGTGCAACGCTCAATACCGTAGGTCTCGTCTTGCGAGGCACTGAAATTCTTGTGCTGTGCGATGGAGAAAGAAGTGTGCCGTGAGAGTCGTTTGTTCTCACGCCTTGTATGCTTCGGCATCTCGTAACGTCAGATTCTCTATGTGCCACAGGCGTCCTGCTTATTATTCGTACTAGCTTAGGTGGGAAGTGTTAGCTAATGTCCCTGGTCAGATCGCCCAGGGTTTAAGGTGGGGGAGCTCGTCATAAACGCAGCACCAAGCTTCTATCTTCCTCTTTGACCTGGGTTGTGGCAAGAACAAATACCTGCTAATCGCAGTTATGCGATCATGACCGTGTTGTTGAATGAAGAAACTGGCCAAGGCCAGCGCACGAAAATAGCGGCATCGCTCGAGCATATGCCTCTTATTGGTTGGGGATTATTGAATTCTAGATTCGACTGACGTAAACGCGTCCTGACTTGAACATTGGTGCCAAGTGAGGCGAACGTGACGGCGGCGATCAGTAGCAAGGTGATATTGCTCATGGTCAGGGTCTCCAAAGGACGGGAGTTCAATTTGGTATTGTCCGATTGATTCTGATGGCCAGTATGTGTCTCGTTACCAAGCTCAGCGGTTGCCAGCAGAAATATCAGCCAACAAACTCCCTACTTTTTTAAGCTCGTATGTGCTTAGGGAGGAGAGAGAGTCCAAGTTCGCTTCCCAAACGGGATATCGCCCATGGCTTGGGAGAATGGATGCCCGCAAAGAATCTTCGTGGAATGCTCAGGGCCAGCACTCATGGGTGGGGGGCGGGGCCGTTGAATGTTATCAGTAGGGCAGGAGGAATGCCGACCTCGAAGTGTATCCGGTTATCCCAGGTACACGCAAACGTGCTCAGATATGTGTGTTTTCATGGTTGCGGTAGTAGCACTACCGCCGGACTAATTTAAGGTTAGGCTCGGAGCTGATCTAGCCTCACGAATGAAGCCAGCCTTGTCCAGATGTAATTGAAGGACGACCGGTTTCGCATCTTCTGCACCTGCGTCGGTGGCCGCTAGGATTCGTAATTCAAAGTTGCCGTAGCATCGCTGGGGCTCGATTCGGAGAGTGAGATTGAGTTACTATGGAAGTCGTTCTCCTGGGGATTTACTTTTCGCCGCAACGTTTCAATAAGCACTATCATGAAACCCGTCCGCTTTGCTTTGTTGCTTCTCTTCGCGCTGGGTGTGCTGCAATTGCATGGCCCGCAGGCCCAGGCCGGTAAGCCAAATGTGTTGTTCATAGCCGTGGACGACTTGGCTTGCACGCTGGGATGTTACGGGGACGTTGTCGCGAAAACGCCGAACATCGATCGCCTGGCAGCTGTGGGAACTTGCTTTCGGCGGGCCTATAATCAATTGCCGCTGTGCAATCCGACGAGGGCATCGGTAATGACAGGGCTAAGACCTGATCAAATAAAAGTATACGATCTCGACCGTCATTTTCGCGACGAAGTGCCCGATGTGGTGACGTTGTCACAGGCCTTCCAAAAGGCAGGCTATTTTACCGCGCGTGTTGGGAAAATCTACCACTACAACGTGCCGGCCGCGATTGGAACCGATGGCTTCGATGATCCTCCTTCGTGGGACCGGACCGTCAATCCGAAGGGACGAGACAAGGCAGACGAGGCATTGATTTTCAATGCCGAACCGCATCGGAAGATTAGCGCATCCCTTAGTTGGTTAGCCGCCGATGGTACTGCTGAACAACAGACCGACGGCATGATCGCCACCGAAGCGATCAAGATCATGCGCGAAAAGAAGGATGAGCCATTCTTCTTAGGCGTAGGTTTCTTTCGACCTCACACCCCCTATGTTGCACCCAAAGAGTTCTTCGAGATGTACCCACTCGAATCGTTTCGGTTGCCGTACGCTCCAGAGAACGACCGCGACGATATCCCGGCGGCCGCCTTCGCTCACAATTGCCCCGTGCCGAATTATGGCCTTGATGAACCTACTTTATTGAAAGCGACGCAGGCCTACTATGCCTGCGTCTCGATGGTAGATGCCCAAATAGGGCGTCTGCTTTCGGCATTGGATGAGATCGGAATCGCAGAGAACACAATCGTCGTTTTCTGGAGCGATCATGGTTACCACCTGGGCGAACACGATGGCATCTGGCAGAAGCGAACATTGTTCGAGCAAGCGTCTCGCGCTCCATTGGTCATTTATGCCCCAGGCATGAAAGGACAGGGGGCCTGCGATCGGATCGTGGAATTCGTCGATATTTATCCGACGGTAACCGATCTTGCGGGTGTGGATACGCCAGACCATTTGGCTGGTCGTAGTTTGCGTAGGTTGATCGAGAATCCTCATGCCCCGTGGGAAGGCCAGGCTATCACGCAAGTGCTTAGACCGGCCGACGACCGTTTGGCAGAGATGGTCATGGGGTGCAGCATTCGTACCGATCGATACCGGTATACCGAATGGGGCGACGGCAAGTATGGCGTCGAGCTATATGACCATCACTCTGATCCGAACGAGTTCAATAACCTGGCTCAAGACCCTGATGAGCGAGCTCAAGCGGTCATGGCAACTCTTCGTAGTCAACTGAAAATGAAGGTGTCTGGCAAAACGCCCACGGTACCAGTGAATCCCGATCGATTGTAAGAATGGAATGCGAAATGCTTGACTCCGTGAAATGGTTCCTCATGCTGATACGTTCCTGCGCTGCGTGTGGAATGGTCATTGGTTTACTTGCTGGAAGTGTTGTTACTGACATGCCGGCCACTTCTACTTCATTGCCAAACATCGTAGTGATCCTTGCCGATGATCTCGGTTGGAATTCTGTTGGATACCACAACAGGGAATTTCAAACCCCACATATCGATTCTCTTGTTGCTAGTGGCCTTAACCTGAATCGGTTTTACGTTGCTCCGATGTGTTCTCCGACGCGAGCAGGGATGATGACCGGACGCTACCCGATTCGATTTGGCTGTGCACGATCTGTGATTCCCCCTTACCGAGACTTCGGGTTGCCAACCTCGGAAGTCACGCTTCCCGAGATGTTGGCTACGCTTGGCTATGAGAATCGGGGTGTCTTCGGCAAGCGGCATCTGGGGCATCGTCGCGCAAAATGGCATCCGCTAGCCCGAGGATTTACGCACTTCCATGGGCACTATAACGGTGCCATCGATTACTTCGATCTCACAAGAGATGGCGAGCGCGACTGGCATGTTGGATATGACTCGTCCAACGAAACGGGTTACGCGACAGATCTGATCGCGAACGCAGCGGCGGATTGGATCAAGCAGTCTGCAGCATCAGACGCACCTTTTTTCTGCTACGTGCCGTTCAACGCACCACACTCTCCATTTCAGGCACCCTCTGATGCCGTCGAGCGGTATGGCAATTTGCCGGAAGTAAGAGGACGAGATGGTAAGAATCGAGAGATCTATAAGGCGATGATCGGTCGAATGGATGAAGGTATTGGGCGGATCTTACAGGCCATCGATTCCACTGGAGAAGCAGACAACACCATCGTTTGGTTCTTCAGCGACAACGGCGGTGTGGGAAACTTGCGAGACATTAACAAACCGCTGAAAGGAGCAAAGCTGACGGTATTTGAAGGGGGGATACGAGTGCCAGCGTGTGTTCGTTGGCCTGCGAAGATTACAGCAGGTCAATCAACGGATACCGTCTGCGGCTATATCGATCTCTTGCCGACATTGGTATCAACAGCCGGTGGAGAAGCTGCCAGGCTCAGCGACATGTCCATCGATGGTGTCGATCTGACATCGGTGTTTGCCGAGCCAGAATCGTTGATCGAGAGTAGGCCGTGGTTTTCGTACCACGGACAATCGGGACCAGCGAACGAGCATATGGCAGTCATCGACGGTGGATGGAAGTTAGTGGTAAATGGACCACGGCTCACGGATGTGAAGCAGTTGAATGACGACACGTATCAGGTTCGACTATTTCATCTCAAGCGAGATTTGAATGAAACGAATGACCTCTCCAAGCACAATCTAGAGATTGTCAAACAGCTTGCCGGAAAACTTGTTGACCACCGTTCGCTGCAGCCCGAAGATGCGGTCCCGCCGTACGGGGTCGGTCAGGCAGGTTTCATTCCGCCGCCACAGTGGAGACTAGATCCGTCCGCTCCGGACAAGCTGGTAGGTAGATACGAAGCGGTTGATTCAAAATAGCAGTAGGACAGCCTTCAGCTTGCAAACGCGGGTGCCTTCAAGTTACCGTTAAACAAACAGAAGTTATCTAGATCCGTATTGGGAAAGATGAAAATGCTGCGTCGAATCATAGTACTCTGTATCGCAACCCTGTTGCTCACTTTTCCTGGCACAGATCTTGTGGCACAGAATACCCAGAAGAAGACGCCACCACTATTTAAGTGGGTCAATCTTCCCCGCATGATGCCGACAGGCGTTCAGCATGGTGTGTTCCAGAGCCCGTCTATGAAGCAGGAAGTGGGGTACTGCATCTACCTGCCACCATCGTATGAGATGGATATCGATCGACGTTATCCGGCCGTTTACTACTTGCATGGTGGCCGGCCTGGAAGTGAAGCGAAGAGTATCGGATTGGCGAACTATATTCACCGCTACATGACTGAATCTAAATCACCGGACATGATTTATGTTTTTGTTAACGGTGGCCCGGTCAGCCATTACAATCTTGCCGATCGTGAGAATGCGATGGGCGAAGATGTCTTCGTGAACGAGTTGATCCCATTTATCGACAAGACATATCGGACCATCGCCAATCGTAAGGGGCGGGGCCTGGAAGGGTTTTCGCAGGGAGGCCGCGGAACAACGCGTATTATGTTCAAGCACCCCGATCTGTTTTGTTCGGCGGCACCTGGCGGCTCTGGATATGCGACGGAGAAGCGAATTTCTGAGGAAAATGGGCGCGAGAGTGAAAACCTAGTCTTTGCTGCAGGCGACAATACTTGGGATCTGGCACGTAAATATGCCGAGAGCAAGGAGCCACCTTTACGCATTATGCTGCATGTTGGTACCGAAGGCTTCAACTACGAGAACAACTTAGAGTATATGAAGTTCCTCGAATCGTTGAAGATTCCGTTCGAGCGAATTATTGTCGAAGGGGCACCCCATAGTGCGCAAAAGATTTACGACAAACGTGGATTGGAACTTGTGAATTTTCATGCCGAGAACTTCCGACGTTCCGGTGCCATGGCTTCCGAATAGGCATTTTTCAGTCGCATAAGCTCTTACCGTTCGCGGAAGTCTTCTCTTTCCCAGTGGAAAACCTGACCTGAACCTGAAAAACAACTATGAAGCCAATAATCCGTGTCGTCATCGCCGTCTTGGTTCTGGGTATCGGTACACTTCGTGCGGAAGAGAGCCATTTGCCTCGAGCCACGCCAGAATCTCAGGGAGTGTCATCGAAAGCAATCCTGGATTACATCGAGACCGCTAATCGCGAAGTCAACTCGATGCATAGTTTTATGCTCGTGCGTCATGGCAAAGTCGTGGCTGAAGCCTGGTGGGAACCCGAGTCGGCCGACAAGCCACATATTCTCTGGTCACTTAGCAAAAGCTTTACCTCCACTGCCGTTGGGTTTGCCGTTACCGAAGGGAAGCTCAGCATCGACGATCCGGTGCTTAAATTCTTTCCGATGGATGCTCCCGAGAAGCCATCGGACAACCTTCGAGCGATGCGAGTCCGTGATTTGTTAACGATGAATGCCGGACATCAGGACGAACTGAACTGGCGTGAACAGTCCGATTGGGCCAAGGCATTCTTGGCCCATCCAGTTCCCCATAAGCCGGGAACTCACTTTCGATACAATACGCCTGCAACGTACATGCTTTCAGCGATCGTGCAGAAAGTAACCGGGCAAACCGTTCTTGACTATCTGACTCCACGACTCTTTGACCCACTGGGCATTGAAACGCCCGTCTGGGAGACCAGCCCCCAAGGGATTTCAATTGGCGGTTATGGACTCTACCTGCGAACCGAGGATATTGCTAATTTTGGCCAGCTTTATCTGCAAAAGGGAAAGTGGAACGGCAAACAATTGATTCCCCTGTCGTGGATTGAGATGGCCACTTCCAAACAAGTTTCTAACGGAAGTAATCCCGATAGTGACTGGGATCAGGGTTACGGTTTCCAGTTTTGGCGTTGCCGGCATGGGGCCTTTCGTGGAGATGGAAAGGATGGCCAGTTCTGTATCGTTCTGCCGGAACAGGACGCTGTGGTTGCTATCACCGCCCATACTGGGAACATGCAAGCGGAGTTGAACGTGGTGTGGGATAAGCTACTTCCAGCGTTTCAGGATAGTCCTTTGCCGGAAGATCCCACGGCAGGAGAGGCTTTAGAGGCGACGATTGCCAAACTGAAATCGTCGCGCTAATTTTTCCTGTTGTGAACCCTACTAGCCCCACGGCTGACGGTAGTGCTGCCGTTGTAGCAGATCATTGGCCGATTGATCGCCGACAACCGTCTCAGTCTTCGGATCCCATCGCAGAGCCCGCCCAAGGGACTGTGAAACATAGGCTAGATGTCCCGGGGTAATCGAGCGATGCCCGGTCTCGGCTGGGCAAATGCATGGACGGCGGGAACGAACGCCATTCAGGAAATTCTGCATATGGTTGTCTGAGGCGTAAACCTTTTCGTGACCTGGATTGAATTTGGCATCGGTCCAGGCGGGCTGGGAAGCCACTATGCTGCCGCGGGTAACGAAAACCCACCCACTGTCGCCGACCAATCGCGCACCTAGTTTGTTACGACTCGAGATGGAACTCTTCGTACCCCCTTCGTATTCGCATTGAATTTCATAATGGTAGGGCGTGTTATAGATATTGGTTTCTGGAAAAGTCCAGCCGACGGCCTCGACTTTCACGGGGCCAGAGCGATCCAAATCAAGTGCCCAGTGAGCAATGTCGTTGTGATGGCCAATCCAATCCATGAGCACGCCACCACCATAAGCCCGATGTCCGCGCCACCAGCGATGGTGCCGGGCACGCATGTATGGAAGCATGGGAGCTGGTCCGCACCAGAAGTCGTAGTCGACGTGTTCTGGCGGCATGGTTACCGTTGGGTCCCCTTGTGGCTTGTCATACCCAGGAGGTAAGCCAACTTCGATCGTGTGAATCTTGCCCAGATGCCCGTTGCGCACCAATTCAACCGCGCGACGAAATTGCCAATCACTTCGCTGTTGGCTTCCGGTCTGAAAAATCGCGTTTTGCTTAGCAACTTCACGATAAACGGTTTGTCCTTCACGAAATGTATGGGTGATGGGCTTCTCGCAGTAGACGTCCTTGCCAGAACGTAGGGCCTCTAATGTACATAACGCATGCCAATGATCAGGAGTAGCAACAACTACGGCATCGATGTCATCGCGTGTGCAGATATCGTGGAAATCGCGCGTGGTGGAAACGCCAGGCTTAGAACCCGACTTCTGATCGATGTATTCCTGACCGGCTTGTAGTCCAAACCTTCTTCCTTTTCCCCATTCCTGATCACGGTAGTGAAGGGTGTCGACATCGCAAACGGCGACAATCTGGGCGTCAGGCGAAGTCAATAAGTCATCCAGCAAGTTAAAGCCCCGTGATCCTAAGCCTATCACTCCGACAGTAATCCTTTCGCTAGGTGCAGCCTTTGCCGTAGAGGTAAAGATCGAAGGCGCTGCCGCCACGGCGGCGCTGGTCGATATAAACTTGCGACGGGTTAGTTCGATGGATGACTTAGGCATGAGCTTTTCCTTGAGTTGGGCGACAAGGGAGGTGGGCGAGAAGGAGCATGGGAGGCGTTTGTCGGGATCATTTGGAGAATTCATCCGACGAACGATTGACTTTTTTTGAAATCGAAATAACATCTTAGGCAATCCACTTGGTGCCCGCAAGGAAATTTGGATGCAGGCCGTCAAAACAAAACAACGCGCGATCGCGGAAACCGAATCCAAGCTGATTCGTTTAGTGCGGCAGATCGAATCGGTCTCACGCGTTGAGCTAGCAAGGCAATTGAGCCTGGCCCCATCGACGGTAGGTCTCTACGTGGATCGCCTCGTGAGTGAGGGAGTTCTACAGGAAGGGCGTAAGGACACCAGCGGGGCTGGGCGTCCCGGGACAATACTCGAACTCAACCCCGAGGCGGGACACTTCATTGGTGTCGACTTCGAAGCCTCGCAAATCGCTATCACGTCGGTCGATTTCTCGCAGCAAGTCCTGCAGCAAGAGGTCGTCCGAATTCTTGCATCGGACTCGGCTGCCCAGGTGGTCAAGAAGATCGAAACTGGTATCGATTCGATCGACCATTCGAGTCAGTTGCTCGGAATCGGTATTGGTGTGCCGGGCGTGGTCGACCACCAGCGAGGTGAGGCCGTTCACTACGAGCATATCACGGGTTGGCAGAATATTCCCCTGGTCGAGCACTTCACACAAAGGTTCGACGTGCCAGTTTATATCGAAAATAACATCCGCGCGATGGCCTTAGCCGAACAGTGGTTTGGTGCCGCTCGTGGTGTGAGTGACTTTGTGTGCCTGGGAATTCGTAGCGGCATTGGCGCGGGAGTCGTGATCGACGGACACCTACATACTGGTCTGAATGGGTTGGCCGGTGAAATTGGCAATTGGCCATGCGAATGGTCTGTTGATGGCTCGCCTGCGTTTGTTCCGCTGGAACGCATCGCGTCCGTGCGGGCAATTCTCGATCGATTAGCACGACAGATAACATCGGGCGCGAAGTGTGCTGTGCCCCTTAAGCGGAATCGTGTTGCCCTGGAAGACATGGTAACCGCGGCAGAGAACGAGGAAGCATTGGTGCTTGATGTATTGCAGTTAGCTGCCAGTGTCGTGGGCCGCGTGATCGCGCAGATCAGCCTCTTGTTGAATCCCGAAATGGTCATAGTCGCTGGTCCATTGGCTAGATTAACGGCCGCGTTTCTCGAACCAATTCGCCAGGTTGTGTATCCCTTGTCCAATACGAAACATGCCAGGGCACCCCGGATCGTGGCTTCCGAATTCGATATGCACGGGGGCGCGCTTGGAGCTGCCGCGCTCGCGGTTCATCAGTGGAAACCATTGCGTTAACACATTGCCAACACTTTCATTCATCTATTCCCGCAAGACAAGCGGAACCTATTTTCAGGAATTTCCCCATGACCGATCAACGGTTGAACGTCTCGCCCGTCAGTGTGCCAAGTCAACAGTCGTATGATGGAGAGGTATTTCCATTAATTCTGAAATGTGAATCTGAATTGGCAACACTGGACGAGGCCGTGGCTTGGGCCAAGGAGAACCGTGAGGATCTTCTGCGACAATGTCAGACGCATGGAGCCATCCTGTTTCGAGGCTTTCCCCTGGGCGAACCGTCAGAGTTTGACCAGTTTATTGCTGCGTTCGAGATTGAGAATTTTCCGTACGAAGTGTCCCTTTCCAATGCTGTTCGCACGAACTTTACCCCACGAGTGTTCTCGGCCAACGAGGCCCCTTCGACGGTGACCATCTATCTGCATCACGAGATGGCTCAAACTCCGATTTTTCCGAGTAAGTTGTTCTTCTGCTGTTGGCAAGCAGCCGATGAAGGGGGAGCAACGCCGCTGTGCCGTTCGGATATTCTGTTCGAGCAAATGCAAGAGCGTTTTCCCCAGTTCGCTTTCGACTGTGAAACAAAAGGGTTGAAATACACCAACGTTATGCCTGCCGCTAACGATGCTTCCTCTGGGATGGGCCGCAGTTGGCAAAGCACATTTAGAGTGGAGACGCAGGAACAGGCCCAGGCTCGCATGGCGGAATACGGATATACCTGGGGGTGGCAGGAAGACGGCAGCCTTCGCGCAACAACGCCGGTTCTGCCAGCGGTACGAGAAGTATCACCTGGCCGCAAAGTCTTTTTTAATCAGTTGATCGCGGCCTTCTGTGGTTGGAAGGACAGTCGAAATGATCCTTCCAAGTCTATCACGTTCGGCGACGGACAGCCGCTTGACCGGGATACCGTCATGGAAGTTGCTAAAATGGCGGAGCAGTTGACATTCGACCTTCCTTGGCAGAACGGTGATATTGCTTTGGTCGATAACTTCCTCGTCATGCACGGTCGACGAACATTCCAAGGCCCACGCAAGATTCTGGCATCGCTGCTAGAGATGGGACAACACGCTCACGCGACCTAATCCATATTCCGTCAAAGTTTAACTAATTGCATTGCGGCCGCTGGTCGATTGAAAAGACAGGATAACTCATGACAACATCCCCCGTACGTTTTGGCGTGATTGGATTCGGTGCCTGGGGCAAATGCCACGCTGGGGCGATCAATAAGACCGAAGGTGCTGAAGTAGCCGCCATTGCTGCGAAATCGGAAGGCACCTGCAGCGAAGCTCGCGAACTATATCCGAGTGCTTCGGTATATAGCGACTATCACCAACTTCTGGCACAGGACGATATCGAAGTCGTCCATGTGGTGATACCCAGCTATTTGCACTTCGAGGTTGCCAAGGCGGTATTGGAGTCGGGCAAGCACCTGCTGTTGGAAAAGCCAATGTGTCTGACAATTGCCGACTGTCAGGCCCTCAATCAACTGGCCCAGGAGAAAAATCTTCTTTTGGCTGTTGGTCACGAACTGCGGCTTTCTTCACTCTGGTCGCGAGTCAAGCAAGAGATCGACGCAGGTGCGATTGGCGAACCACAATACGCATTAGTGGAACTCTCCCGTAAACCATATCGCCTAGGTGCCGACGGCTGGCGATACGATATCGACCGCGTGGGGAACTGGATATTGGAAGAGCCAATTCACTTCTTCGACCTGGCCCGTTGGTACCTGAGCTCAGCTGGAAAGCCGACTTCACTGTTTGCCACAGCCAATTCTCGCCAGGTGGGGCATCCAGAACTGCAGGATAACTTCAGCGCGATCGTTAACTTCGAAGATGGGAAGTACGCTGTCGTATCGCAGTCGCTTTCTATGTTCGAGCATCATCAGACCGCGAAAGTTGCTGGAACGGAAGGCTCGCTATGGGCAAGTTGGAGTGGTGCCATGGATCGCACACGTCACCCCAGCTTCTTTCTCAAGGCTTCCAATGGTGAAACTGTCCGTGAGATTCCGATCGAGAAGATCACCGGCGAGATCTTTGAGCTTGAGGACCAGGTAGCTATGTTGCTGGAAGCCATTCGTGGTGGTAAACCATTAGCAACGTCGGCTGAAGACGGAATGTGGTCTGTCGCAATGTGTCTGGCCGCGCAAAAGTCGGTTGAATCGGGCCAGCCGGTTGCTATGAGCGATATCCTGTAAATGCCCCAAAGTTAGTTTGTTTCTCTTCCTGCCAACCTGCCTGTCCTTCCTGTTTCTCATCTCTTCTTGACAAGTGAAATGAAGCCATGGACACTCCCTCACAATCGTCGCGACCATGGTATCACGATGTAACGCGTTACCAATGGTTGGTACTGATTATTGCCTCCGCTGGTTGGGTTTTTGATGTATATGAAGGACAGATCTTCAACATCACCCGCAATCAGATGTTGAATGATATCGTCCCTCAGGCCGAGGCAAACGTGAAGTGGTACGGTGACTTCTTCCTGGCAATCTTCCTATTCGGAGGAACCGTTGGAGGGCTGCTCGCCGGTACGCTGGCCGATCGTTACGGTCGGCGTCCTATCATGATTGCGACCATTCTAGCGTACTCGGTGTTTTCTGGTTTGACGTTTTTTGCCACAGAACTGTGGCACGTTGCCGTACTGCGATTCCTGGTTGCAGTTGGCGTGGGGGGGGAATGGGCCGTTGCAGCCAGCCTGGTCGCGGAAGTCTTTCCTCCCAAGGCCAGAGCCCAGGCCTCGGGTATCTTCCATGCGACAAGTATCCTGGGGACGTGGCTGGCGGCTCTTGCTGGTTTGGCCGTTGGGGCGAACTGGCAATACGCTTACCTGGTGGGCATTTTGCCTGCTGTACTGATCGTGTGGGTGCGGTCATCGGTGAAGGAACCCGAACGTTGGCAAGAGAAAAAGGATGCCGCCAAGACATCTACTCGGCCTGAGAAACTGGGCAGCTTCCGACAATTGCTGTTGGCCAGTCCTTGGAGCTTTCGAGCGTTTATGGGAATGGGCCTTGCTGCAGTCGGACTGGGGACGTTCTGGGCGGTGACTGTATCTGGGCAAGACCTTATGCGCGAGCTATTGCTTCGTAACGACGTCTCGCCCGAGGGGGCGGCGCAACAGGCAAAGTTCGCTTACGGCATTGTTCAAGCAGCGGGAGGAGGTATCGGACTGCTTTCCTTCGGGCCACTCGCTGCGCGATTCGGTCGCAAACCGACTTTTATCGTCTTTCAACTTATGGCCGTGGCTATTGTGCCGGTGGTTTGTTTTTTGCCGCAGACCTATTGGCAATTATTGTTCCTCTTGCCGCTGTTTGGATTCTTTACGCTGGGGATTCATGCGGGCTACGCAATTTACTTTCCAGAACTATTCCCGACTCATCTTCGCGCAACGGGAACTAGCTTTTGTTTTAACGGTGGGAGAGTCGTAGCCGTTCCGGTCCTTCTCGCCGCCGGTGCCCTTAAATCGGAAATCGATTTGCGACTCGCGGTTAGTTTACTTGCCCTGCTTTTTCTGGTGGGGGTGGTGATCATGCTATTTTTGCCAGAAACTAAGGGGCAAGAGTTGCCTGAGTAGATTCGCTTCCAGGAAAGAATTCAAGTTGATACTGCTGCTGATCTCTCTGGTAATCTTTCTGGCTGCTACAGTTCAGGGAACGATCGGCTTTGGCTACGCTATCGTTTGTTTGGCAATCTTCTCCTACTTTCTTGACTTTCGTGAAGCGAACGTGATCGTCGCCGTCAGTGTTTTGGCACCTTTGATTGCGGCAGTATGGATGTACCGAGGTGAAATCAAGCGTCGGACCCTATTGATCTGTTTGGCTGGAGCTATCGCAGGCCTGCCAGTCGGGCTCTATTTCTTTAGCGTAGTGAACGAGACTCTGCTGATTCGAGTCACTGGTGTTTTGATCTTTTTACTCTCAGCCGAAGGACTGTGGTCAATGCGGCGGGAAATCAAGATTGAAACAGAACGAGAAACTTCATGGCTGTGGGCCTCGATTACCGGGGTTGCCAGTGGGCTTCTCACTGGGGCTGTCGGAATGGGTGGGCCGCCGGTAGCAGCGTTCGCGTCGCGTCAGCCTTGGTCTCCAACACAGATCAAAGTGTTTCTATTAGCCTTCAGTTTTCTTACGGCGATTCTCCGAATTGGTGGTTTGACTGCTGCTGGTTGGATGAATCTCTCAGTACTCAGTTATTGTGTTCTAGCCATTCCGTTTGCGCTTCTGGGGATCTATGTCGGGCTCAAGGTGTCGCATAATATCGATGCCCGTGTATTCCGCGGCCTGACCATGGGGACACTTCTCCTGTTGTCGCTGGGGATGATCTTCCGTTCGCCAACGAATGGATCGAATGAGGCTTCAGAGCCAACCGTTGGCGAGTCGTCGATCGCCACGAGAATGGAGATTGTAGGTAAGAAGCCCAAGCTCTTGACGGATTGAAGTGAAAGCCTCTGGATTCATATGCTCGACTTGGAGACGCACCCCGTTACTGCTTATCTTTTTGATTGATGACAAACAATCGTGTCATTCTGCAAAGTAAATTTCGCGGTCTAATTATCCAGTGAGGCTTTGTAGTCAGTTGGCTGGAAACGGGAGATTATTCCGTAGCTTTCGATCTCGTTGCCGTTTATGGATAGAAATAAAGTGCGCCATTTGCGTAGGGGAATCTAACTCCAGCTTTTGGGTGATTTTCGATCGGTGAACATCAACGGTTCTCGGGCTGATTGTGAGGACAGTAGCAATCTGTTTGGTCACCATCCCGTCGGCCATGCAGTCGAAAACCTCTCGCTCGCGAGGAGAAAGTGTTGCTAAACCATCTGCAATTCTCGCTTCTTCCTGTGATTCGCGATATTGGCGTCTGGCGCGAGTTGAGGCGTCATGGACCGAGTTTAACAATTGTTCTCGGCCAAATGGCTTCTCCAGGAAGTCGACGACACCTTGTTTCATTGCTTCGACTGCAGATTTGATGTCGCCGTGGCCACTGATCATGACAACCGCGCTACTGACGACGCGTTTATTGAGTTCTTGACAAAGTGACAGTCCTGTCATGCCTGGCAACAGAAGATCGACCACGACACAGCACGGAGCGGTTGCGTCGAGTCGGTCGAGAAATGATCTTGCTTCAGCAAAGACCTCGACGGAATACCCGACCGATGCGAGCGTCCATTCAATGGATCGACGCGTGTCATCGTTGTCTTCCACGATGTAGACGGTGCCTAGTGAGGAATCGTCGTCATTCATTTGTTACGTTGCTTGCCATGGGTAATTGAATGGTGAAGGTCGTTCCAATTTGTGGCTCCGAGTTGCAGTGAATCGTGCCACCGTGGGCTCGCACAATCGTCTGGCTGATTTTTAACCCCATGCCTAGGCCCGAGGGTTTGGTTGTGAAGAAAGGATCAAATAAGTGAGACATGGTTTCCGAGGACATGCCGGGGCCGTTATCGTAAACAGAGATGGTGATATTTCTGTCATCTTCTGTTGATTGGGAACAAATCTCGATTCGTCCTAACCGAGTATGATCAGCTAAGGCCTCGATCGCGTTTCGGATAAGATTGACGAGAACTTGTTGCAGTTGAATTGGATTTGCGCTGACCAATTGCGTGTTGCTACCGAGATCTAAGCTGTAATTGACTCCGGAGCACTTACATTCATGCCCCATGAATTGCAAAACTTCGTGGATCATGTCACGTACATCAATGATGACGTGTCTTGGCTCTTCACGCATCGCAAACTCGCGTAGTCCGCGGATGACTTGGCCACAGCGGGTGGCCAGTCCCGCGATTTTGTCAAGCATTGCCGATAACTCTGGGCCGTTTAGCGTACCTTTGGATATCCCTTCAACACCACCTTCAGAATAGAGCCTAATGGCAGCAAGGGGCTGATTGAGTTCATGAGCGATGCCGGCGGCCATTTCCCCCATCGTGGCAACTCGCGACGCGTGTACCAATTGGTTGCGGAGTTCCTCCATTTGCAATTCTGCCAGTTTAACACTGGTTATGTCCGCATGGACGATAACGACGCGCCGCCCGCCTGGGTATCGCGTTCCTCGACTGAGAAACCACTGTTGGCCGTTTGCCGTCTGGCAGCAGTGTTCGACCGAAAACTCGGTACAGCGCCCTTCCAGGATGTCATCGATTCCTTGGGCCAGCCGAGATGCAGCTTTGATGCCGATAGCACCTGCTTTCCGGCATAGTTCGAGGTAATTGGCACCTTTCGGGGCCGTATGCCAATAAGTGCAACAGGCAATCGTGAACTCCGTCCAGGCACGATTGGCGTGAGAAATGATTCCCGTTTCGTCTAGTACTGCGATTTCTGCAGAAAGGGCATCCAGAGTTGAACGCGTGAAGCACTCGCTTTCTCGGAGCAGTACTTCCGCTTGTTTACGTTGAGAGATATCAACCGCATATGTGGCGATATTGATGATATTCCCTTCGATATCCAACAACGGTTCAAAGGAAATATCGTGCGTTACTAGTTCATTAGCTTGATTGCAGATGGTTGTCTCGAATCGCAGCGAACGACCTCCCAAAACTTGTTGGATAGCAGATTTGATCTTCCGCTGATTGGAATCGTGATGGGAAAACCACTGCGTTTCCCATAATGCTCTGCCCAGCACTTCGCTTCGATTCGCAATATTCGATTTGAATGGAGAAGCATTAATTTCGATCAATCGACCTTCGAGGTCCAATAGCCCCACGAATCCATTGTGTGAATCAATAATGGACCGCAGTTGTGAGTTGGCAATCTGGAGTGCCCTCTGAGTTTCAACCTGTGCGGTTACATCTCGAACCGTCCCGAGGCAGCGAATTGGTTGTCCGTCACAGTCGATAAAGACTTTGCATCGTTCGTTGACCCACTTAAGCTTCCCGGTGGGAGTGTGAATTCGATGTGTGACCTCGTAATACCTGGTCTTGTCGAGAGAATCGAGAAAACTGCTGTTAACCAGATCTCGATCCTCGGGAAATACAAGATCGAGAAAGTATTCGTAGGTCCCGCCGAATTGGACAGGTGTGACTTCGAAGATATCGAAGACCCTATCTGACCATGTCAGAATGTTTTGTTGTAGGTCGAGTTCCCAGTTGCCTATCTTGGCGATCTCCTGTGATTCCTCCAGGCGACGTTTGCTTTCGCTTAATTCCTGTTGGAGTTGGGAAATCTCGGGCGTAACACAGGTCACAAAGAACGCTATTTGGACGGAGCCGTTTTGCCAACTCTTAAGTCGGCGGGCGATAATTTCGACTGGAAAGGTCGTACCTAAGCTATGGCAAGCATCGAGCACATTTGTTGCTAAACCAGACGTCATCGCCGATTCCAGCAAGCGATCGACGGTGTCGGTTTGCTTCCATAATCTGTGGACATCGCCTCCTACGAGGTGGGAGGCGTCGTGAAGCCCCCACGTCCTGATCAGCGCAGTGTTTGCGTACTCGATATTCCCGCGGCCATCCACAATTAGCATGGGGTGAGGAGAGCAATCAAGAACAGGTGACCTAATGTCCTCTGGCAAGAGCCTGGAAGTCCGAGTTCCTGCTGGAATCGTCTCGCGTGACATAGGCAATATGGAGGTCGTTAATGAGGTCCAACTAAAGGAACTTACGCTGGAATTGAAAAGAAGGAGGGCAAGAGGAGGGGGAATGTGTAGCAGTTATGTGTAACAATTATAGGGTCTGGGGAAAGCGATGAAACTCCGTAGTTTCTTTAGGAGGGAAAATCGTTGGTCTAAATTCATCGTATAGATGAGCCGGAATTAGTATCGCGCGATAGTTATAATAGTTGCGCTCTTTGTGTAATTGACTAGCTGGTTTAAGTCGCCGGAGGAAACGTCAACATAAAAGTCGTTCCTTCGCCAAGCTCACTCGTGACATTAATGGTTCCGTTCAGGTCCCTCACGATTCCATGGATCACGGCTAATCCGAGACCTGTTCCTTTACCAATTCCCTTTGTTGTAAAGAAAGGATCGAAGATTTTGCCTTTCGATTCTTGCGAGATTCCACACCCTGAATCCCCCACAGCAATGGTTACCGCTTGGCAGGGTGCCTTCTATGAAGTTTCGTTTTCCTTGGGGGCCGATACGAGGTGCCTACTGGATGTGATATCGATTTGTCCAGCCCCTTGAATCGCATCCTGGGCGTTCAAGCATAAGTTGAAAAGAACTTGCTGTAACTCGCCAATGTCTTCCAAGAGGGGAGGAATTGCCGCATCACAGCTTATGATGAGTTCTATGTTGGCTTTGACGAGGGGAGGCAGTTTGGAAACGACGTCGAGAGTAACCTGGTTCAAGTCAACAAGCGCCTTTTCTAGTTTTTGCCGACGACCAAAGGTTAATAATTGCCCAGTCAAACGGCCAGCATCTTCGGTGGCTATCACAACTTTGGCAGAGGTACACTCAGTGGTCAGAGGGGCACGATTTACCTGGGGATTCTCCGTCGTCATCGCTTGCACCGTCGAACAGCATAGACACGAAACACTTGAAAGGTCTGATACCTGCATCAGCGGCAAGTCACAGAAGGATTTCAACGAATGGGTTGCGAGTAAGCACAATAAAGGAAGTGCGTACCCCCAACAGGTGCATTATCAATTGACGAACAGCAAACCGTACGGCATCTATCACAAGCCACATTTTTCAGTCGATTGTCTCTACTGATCTCCCTTTAAGAAAGTGACTTGAAATTATGAAGTCGTGTTGTTCAAACAAGGAAACGCCTCCCGCGAAGATCTTAGTAGTGGATGACCACGAGCATATTCGCCGAATTGGGATCTTGAGTGCCATTTTTGCAGAGACGTGTGGATGATCCTTTACCGACGTCGATTTGTTACGTCTTGCATCGCCGATGCATGGCATCGCAAAGGTTGGAATCTTCGATGCGATACTGCGGAAGCCTGGCCCGCTTTCTGAAGAGGATCGCGAGGTCATGAAGACGCATACGACAATATGCGAAACATCGTTGTTCCGTCTCAGCCGGAATTGGCATGCTCCCCAAAAACTGGTCCATGTGTTATGAGAGTCTAGAGGCCAATTTCGGCCAAGGAGACTCCCATGACCAAGAAGCGTAAACGACGTAGTCCCGAACAGATCGTTAAAGCCCTGCAAG
>NZ_PUIA01000067.1 GCF_002967715.1 Blastopirellula marina | reverse complement strand
TCGGTCAGCAGTCCAATAATGGCCTTCAGCCGCTCCGGATCGAACAACCGCGCGCTTTCCGAAAGCGAGCCCAGCGACGCTTTCGCGTTGCCAAGCTTCGCCTGAACCTTGGTGAGTTCGCTTGCCTGCGACAGCGCCCGCAGACTAGAAATGCCGGGGTTCAAGACGTAAAGCAACACCAGCAGACAATACTGATCGAAGTGCAAGGTGCGATTGCCAGCGACATCGCGCTCCGTCCCCTCGTCATGAAGCTCCGCCAACAACGGCCGCAACTTGGCAAAGTACTTCAGGCCTTGCACACCGATCGGTTGCTGGTCGTCGGCGCTAGCAGGCGGGGCCGCCAATTTGCGTTTCTTAGAAGACTTCCGCACGATAAAATACCACTGCATCCAAGGTTGAAACCAAGCTTCGCTCTGCCATTGTGGCACGGCGAAATGGAATCAATTTGAATGCGCAAATGGCGTGCCGAACAGTATTGGGACGGGGGGCAAATTCTAAACGACCGGGCGGCGACGGGTGGCACCAACAGTTGATTAGATTTTCAATTCCTGTTGGTCTCAAATCTTTTCACGCATTAGC
>NZ_PUIA01000066.1 GCF_002967715.1 Blastopirellula marina | reverse complement strand
GACTTCCTGGAACAGGTCCTCGTTTGCGCCCGACGATTTCGTATAGAGCGATTCCAGCAGTTCGCTAGGATAGGTCAGCCGATCTGCAACCCGCAGCGCGTGGGCGACAAACGCGAACTTGGCGGCCCGGCTGGCGAGACAGATCACCGCGTCGCGCCCCCAGATCGATCGCATCGACTTTTCAAAGGGAGCGCCGCTCCGGTCATCCAGCACCAACTGGTTATCCGAGATCGGTACGGCTCCTTGCGCGGTCGCCTCGCGATAGAAGGCGCTGCGGTCGTCTCCTGGCAGACGCGTTAGATTTACAATCGCGTACAGGTTGCGTCCCTGGCCGATGTAGCGAGCGACGGCGATCGGATCGACGACGACTCGCTGCGTGAAGTAATTGAGTCCCGAGGGAGCGACGCCAGCTTCATAGTCGAGCGGCCCCGGCGACTGGGCGCCGGAAGCGGCTGGATGCGCGCCATGGACGACCGGTTGTTCGGCCGGACGTTTGGCGGGCGCTTCGACGTTGGCCTGGCTGCCGTAGCCTGCCTTTCGTCGCGCCTGCGTAAAGTCGGCGCTGGAAAGCCGGGAGTAATGATCTCCTATCTCTTGC
>NZ_PUIA01000065.1 GCF_002967715.1 Blastopirellula marina | reverse complement strand
TGATTATTGGCATTGAATGCGTTTTCCAGCCCATGTTGGGGTGATCCAAGAGTCCGTTTGTATGTGTATTTGATAAGCTAGGGAAACTAAAGCGTGCAGCTCGAGCACAATCATTGCCACGAAGACGTGGCAACGGCACCCGGGTGACGCTGAAAAATTCGCCTTGCCGCCATGCAGGGCGTGAAGAATTTTGGCTATCCGGGCGATTGATCAGACGCCCGTAACTTTGAGGGATGCAGTGTACGAAATGCCAGGCGGTTTTGCAAGCCTTTTTTGGCCCTCTAGCAGGCCCTGGGCAGGCTGGGTCGAGACCAGCAGATCTCATTCGCCGGCTGGCCAATCTCGGCGCTTGCGGCCGCATTGTGCTGGGTCTTGACCCAGCCTACCGGAGATTTTTTCTTTCGGCTGTTGCGTGGATTTCACGAAAAAAGGCTCGCCGCGGGGGCGAGCCTTTTCGGTTGGATCTTGATTTGCCGGGCGCCCGTTAGACGTTGACCCATTGGCGGGTGCTGCCGCTTTCCAGGACGGCGTCGCAGACCTTGGCGGTTTCCAGGGCGCTTTTGAAGGT
>NZ_PUIA01000064.1 GCF_002967715.1 Blastopirellula marina | reverse complement strand
AGTGCCCCCGCCCCGACCTAGAAGCCATCGAGTGTAAAGTTTCAGGTTATGCCTCAGTCACGACCACTCGACCCTACTAATTCCAGGTGCAAGCGCTTGCTAGCCGAGGCTTCTGACTGTAAAGTCAGAGGCATACCTGAGGTTTACAGTTCTTGTTGAGATTGGCGAAAGGGTGAAGTGATGCCGAGCAAAGCCGAGAAGTTGGTAGTGATCTACGTGCGTGTCAGCAGCAATCGCCAAACGGATCGAAGCCAGAAGGCCGACCTTCAACGCTGGGTCGATGCCCTGCCTGACGGTATCAACGTGAAGTGGTTTCGTGAGAAGCAGAGTGGCAAGAGCATGGACCGAGCAGAGTGGCAGAAGGTACAGGCTCTGATCGAGTCGGGGTCTGTAAGCTCACTAGTCGTTTGGCGACTGGACCGGTTAGGCCGAACCGCCTCAGGGCTCACTAAACTGTTCGATACGCTTCAAGAGGCTGAGGTCAATTTGGTTTCGCTGAAGGACGGGCTAGACCTGGCAACCCCTTCAGGTCGTTTGATGGCAAACGTCCTGGCCTCTGTCGCAGCTTACGAGAACGAGGTGAGGTCAGAGCGGGTCCGTGCTGGGATGGCTGCAGCGAAGGCCGATGGCAAGCGTATTGGCGGTAGTCAGAAGGGTGTCCGAAAGACGGTAACACCGACGAAGGAGAAGGCGATCCGTAAGTTGAAGGCAGATGGCGAATCGGTCGCAGCTATCGCCAGAGCAGTGGGTGTCAGCAGGCCGACAGTGTATAGCGTCCTTGGGGCATAGTAGGCCCAGACGTGGCTTCTCGTGCCGCCTGATCAGTAAAACCCCTAAAGAGCCGGCCCGAATGCCTGGCTCTTGTCGTTGGCAGTAGTGGGAAATCGGTTCCGCACACAAACGGTCGTAGTCCATCACGACATTCGCTACGCATTCTTCCCCTTCATCGAGCTTAACCTTCGGGATAGCTCATCATTCCCTAAGAGTTGGTTCAACTCGACTAAGAAGAAACCTCATCTTCAACATCGCTCTCCTGCTCGCCCACTTGAAGATGATAAGTTAATCCAAGTTCAATCGCCACGTTCATGGCTTCGCAGTAAGTGTTATCGAAACTGCCTTCTATCTTGGTAATTTCAGCGAGAGCTTCACCTTTTTGGAAGAACCGATTGGCAGTAGACGTTAGCAAGTCAACTGCCAGAATTTCGGGGTTTGAGAGCATTCGGGATAACTCCACAAACTCCCGAATTTCCATCGCAGCAATAGTGTGACCAGCGTCCCACAACTTCTTTGAGTCCTCGAGTAGGTAAGGTATCCCCTCCCAGTATGAATTACCTCCAAATTCTGTGGCCCTAAAATGCCTTGCAGCAACTATGCAAACGATGTACACGAGTTGGTACTCCATAGTTTCCTGATAAATCTCACGGAGCTTCTTAACACTTCCTTCGTCATCAAAAGTACTTTTGTGAACCTGCAAAAATCGTAGGCACTTGGCTTCAAGGGTCATTAGTAGCGGCAACACATAGTCGTCGCATGGCATTTCCTCGTTTGTCCTCCACTCCCCCTCAAAATTGTTTGAC
Source organism: Blastopirellula marina (assembly GCF_002967715.1). NCBI lineage: Bacteria > Pseudomonadati > Planctomycetota > Planctomycetia > Pirellulales > Pirellulaceae > Blastopirellula > Blastopirellula marina. The sequence continues at coordinate 123,280 of NZ_PUIA01000064.1, read as the reverse complement.
GCCGCGACCGCCTCATCGATCTCGCGAGCAAAATCTGGATGTATGCATTGCATCGCCTGCGCTGCATCCCGCAGATGGCGAGTTGGTACCTCAGAATTAAAGCCGGTGTAGTGGTATTCGAGATGTGCTCTCAGAATACCTAAGGCATCTTCATAGCGTTTTCTAGTTTCGTCTTGCGACAAAAAAATCGACATAGGTGAAATTGACATAGTCGTTCCTTTCATTAAGAGTCACTGAGCCAGTTAGAAGACGAAATAATAAGGCAGTATTGCTTAACCGTCAAAAGTCGAAATCCAACGTGCGCGGACCATCGATATGAGGCAAGTTCGAGTTGCCTGAAGGGGGAAGATCAACAGATGGGAGCCAAACCGAGGAAGCAGGTTTACCTGATGCAAGCGCTTGCACAACCCACCGGGCAATGCCATTCCCCAATCATCTCAGCGTGGTTGTAAAGACGCCTATTACTGACAAAGGAAAACCCCCGCCGCGTCAAGACACCGCAAACGCGACGGGGGCAACCTGGAGTTTACTTCCGCATACTCGATCAAGACATTCCCATGCCCAGCTTCTACCCCATCCCAACTTAGAACGGGAACTGGCTTGGTCGATGAGCGTGATCACTCACCCTGTTTCGTAGCTGGGATCGTCCGTTTCACGAAGGTATCCAGGGCGTTCAGCGCTGCTTCATGCTCTGGACTACCTACGTCCAGTTCGACAACCTTCTTCTTTAGACGCTTTAGGGCGTCGTAGAGCGCGGGAGCTTCGACTTCGTTTAGCAATGAGAAATAGGTATCCGCCTCCGCCCGTAGCATTTGAAGTGGGAGCAATAGACACTCAATGAATTTGGCGTCACTGTCACTTCCTTCCTTTGCAACCGCAGTTAAGGCTGCAATCGCTCTTTCGTACTTGTTCATTGAATGCACTTTGTCTTCTTCATGGTTTGAATGATTTGCTCGATAATCTCCTCCCTGGTCATGTTGCTCTCTTCCCGCTTTGGCTGGCCTGCAGGTACTTCAAGGGAATCGCGAAGTTGGAAGCGGTTCTCGATGCCTGTGGCGATTAGGCCAGTCTTGCAGAGCATATCGAAGCGGCTCTTGCGGATTTCAAGCAGCAACTTCTCCTGACGACATATCGCCAACTCCGTCCGCTCGGATCGCTTCGGCAAACCATCCACAACTTTGAAGTTCTGTCTTAGCCGATGAACGTCCCGCTCGATGCGTTCCTCCTGGTACTTCAATCGCTCTAGCTCTACTGCCAACAGCGCGAGCCCAGAGTTCATCCGATAGTGACTGGCAACATCCTGGTCGATTCGCAGTATCCAGCGATGAACCGTTTTCCGGTCGACATCCAGCTTTGCGGCAACGACGGTCTGATGCATGCCATGCAAGCGCACCGCAATCCAGGCTCGCTGTGCATCGGCACCGATGTCGTCGTTTATGGTCAATGCTAGTGGTTCTGCTTCGTCCGTCATCGGTTGGTATTTTCACTGAAATATGGGACATTCCACCTATTCTCCCATACATTCGCTTAAGCGTAAATAGCTTAAGAGTATTTAAGCACTTTTTCACTTCTTGATCATCATTAGGACCATCACGAGAAAGTCGTAGATGTGTGGTTACACGTGCAAGCGCTTGCATTGATCGCGAGAACCGAACCGGGCGCGCGGCCGCCCCACAACAAGCATGAAAATCGTCCCCCAAGCGCGGCCCCCGAAACAATAACGACACCTGGCAGTAGAGACTTAGCAGAGCATGAACACGCTCAAGATCGGTTCCGAGCCATCCGCGCGGCGAAGGACAACGGACATCATCACCTTCACGTTCGTTGTCCTCCGATAATTTTATACCTACAAACACTTCTTGTACCGGTACCGCTAACTCTTGATTTGTACTCGATACTTCATTCACTTCTTCTAGCTGGGTAGTTATCTCTTCTAACGGTTTAGACCCTTTAGGTAACAGCGCGGAAGAATTGGCGGCCAACCATCGCTTTGTTCGAGCCTCACTTGAGGTGTCATAGCCAGCGTCATTTAGCACACGCTGAATATAAGGCGCTGACCTTCCGACGCGTTTGGCTATAGCCCTTAGCGTCTGACCTTGCTCGCAAAGCTCAAAGATGCGTGAGTGATCAGCCGTCTTAGGTCGACCGCCTGTTTTACGCTTAGCCGCCATGCCGCGACGTGTTTGCTTGCCACGGGACTTTTCGTCTTGTGATTCGACGACGACAACCAAAACACCACGACATAATTTAGTGAGAGCATTCAACTCGGATTTCGATAATTGCTGAATTCCAGACTGACGTGGTTGATATCCAACCGGTCGTAGCAGTCTGTCAATGGTCTCTACAATGAGTGGGCAGTTGTGGACTCGGCAGAACTCAAGGGCCTTTAGTAGGCCTGGACGATTCAGGTTACCCGATGCTGGTCCTACTTCCTGAAATGATTCTCTGACTCTCAGACCTGCGTTTTCGACCAAGTGTTTCAGGCCGTTTGATTGATCGTCAAGATTCCCGTTCCTCGCCTGGGGCGAAGTCGACACGCGGGCACTGGTGGCGCACTCATCGAAAAGTCCGACCTGTACACACCATTCCGGTTTTAATTGATTATTGCTAGCTAAGAAGTCGAGTGATACAATAGCCATTAGTGATCTCAGGAGACTAGGTCTTCTATTAAGGCGAGTGGGGCCGTAATCTCCCGCTCGCCTTTTTTCATTAGGTAACCGGCTCCGATGCATCCGATCGAATGAACCGTGGCATCTTGTAGCGCAGGAATCGTCGGATCGCCCAAACGTCCAGTTCGGAGAACCGCCGTTGACCATACTCATCCTTCTTGTCGGCGACAGGTAACTCGTTTCGACGAAGAACGCCGATAAGCTGAGTCTTGGAAATCTCAAACTCGTCGTTAAGTTCCTCCACAAGTTGCTCGAAAGTCATCACAGGGGAAGTTTTTGGCTCAGGCAAACCGTTCTCAACGGTTCGTGTTCCCGTCGTTGCCTCGAAGGTCAATGGATGTTGAGGAGGAGCCAAGACAATGGGCTCCCGCGTCGCTTCCCAAGCAAGCAAGTCGTTACGTAGTTCTTCACGGTCAGAAGGTGGGATTATCGCCATCAAGTCTCCTGAACGTTGCGTCAACTTCGTTCTTGCCACTTCAAAAGTACAGCAAGACACGGCACCGATTTCACAGGCCGGATCATCAGCGAGAATCTTCGCCTTTGCATGTTCGATGCTGATCGCATAGCGAACCTGCTTGTGCCACCGGCGCGGTTTGCCGTTGCCCCTATCGGAAGCCAGAACATAGATGGTTACGAATCGTCCCATAATGAAGGGTTTTTCCGTAGTCTTTGCTCGCTTCTTTAGCAGCCTAAGTGCGTTCTCTTCGTAGTCGTGTTTCAACACAGACATCGGATCACCCCTTCAATTTCAATTGAGACATAACGGAATTAAGAACATCATTGGCCTCGTTGCCTTCATCTTCAGCAGCGTAAGCTTTGGCGACTTGTGTCCAGTGAGCGAGTTCAATCTCTGCAGATAGCAACGCAACCGTGTTAGATGGTGGCCGGTCATCAGCATCTGAGATTTCCCGATTCTTCCTGACGACTTCGCGGGTGAATTCGCTGAAACTGGGGTTGAAGTCGAAGATGTCGTTACCCTTTGGCAATTCGAAAGGCCGACGTTCTCGCGCCAGCCGATCAAGTACTGATAGTTCTGAAATGTGCACACCAATCTCCCAATGAAAATAAAGTGAAGGATGCCAGTTCCAACGTGGAACTGGATTGACCAACTCGATTCTAGATGTCGTGGTCAGTTAGATAGCGCACTCACTTGACAACAAGTTCTGTGCAACTCTTCAGATTTTACCAAATATTATTTTAAGACGCAACACGCTGCGGCCACCAACAGGAAGCCATCACCGAATTAGAGATGGCTCTATTCCTGCAAGCGCTTGCATGGCTACCCTCAAGCATCAGGGAAGCCGAAGTGCTCCCTCATCCCATCGGTCACCTCAAACAACCGATCAAAGTGCTGACGCACATAGTAAGTCTTAGTACCCTGCGTCGCATGTGAGAGGTAGAAGGAAGTAAGCTCCGGCTGACGTTCTTCGATGAAGTCGGCCCCAGTCTTGCGGAATGCCTTGAATGGTGGAGACACCCCAACGTTGACTCGAAACTTATTGAATCTGTTACCGATGGTATCGGTACGACTCACCTTACCGTCGACCTCTCGATCAACGACTAGGGGCTGACCGCTGGCAGTTACCAGCAATGGCGAGCCATTCGGGCTTCGTTGCTGCTTCAACTTGCTCAAAGTTACCGGCCATAACTTCGCCCGTGTCAATTCACCGGTCTTGTTCCGTGGTCGTTCTAGGACTCCGGTTTCCCAGTTAATCATGCTCGCTTCCAACGTCGCAATTTCTCGCTGAGTGAGCCCGGCATTTAGTCCGAGCAGTATCCAGAGTTTCATCCGCTCATTGGCCGCCGCATAGAGTCGCTTCACCTGATCGACCGTAAAGAACTCCTTTGGACCTCCCCCCAAGGACTTAACCTTGGCGTAGCGGGTCATGTCTTTTGGCAATGCTTCTAGGTAGTTCTCATCGGCTAACCAATGCATCCACTTAGATAACGTCGCTAATCGCTTTTTGAGTGTTCGCCCCGACTTCGCTTCTTCCTGGGCATGGGCGCGGTAGTGACTCAGAACCGACGCTGTGACCAGATCAATATCGATGCAGTCAAGGTAATGACCGATGAGGAAGTCCTGGAAGTACGTCAGATAACGCTTATCCTCACCATACATCTGCATGGAAAGTTCGTCTGCGTGGACCTCACGCAAACGCCGATTTAGATATTCCTCGATCAATGCTGAAATCTTAGTTTCAGTTGGTGCCCCCTGCCCTGGTTCGGCATGGTCAAGCATTGAGGCAAAACCATAGCCAAGAGCCCAGGGCGGCTTGTCGTCTGGTTGAACGATTGGAGTTGGTTCTCTCTTGGGTGGGTCCACAGACGCAACCGTTGAAGGTTTGCGAACTGATGCAACCGACGTCATCACGAGTGGTGGCTGGGCGTAGCCGAAGTCATCGTTCATTCGCTCGGCAGGAATAAGAACGCGCCCACGTCCCGTTTCACCATTGAGATAGGGGCATGGTTCTAGGCCATCCAACCATAGCTTGACCCGGTTCCATTCAGCTAGCGCGAACCGGTAGCCAGCAGTGTCCTTCTTGCCTCCACACTCCCCGTCAGACGGGAAGTACCAATCGGTTCCCAGGTATCGTTTTCGCCACTTTCTGGCGTGCTTCACCCATGTCAATTCATAACGTCGCGGCATCGTGATCTCCTCGTAGTTCTGACTCAAATCGAGTGCAGAATCGGGGCTGACCACTCGCCTGAGCCCGCAACTTACGGGAGGAGCGCTTAACCGTCAAAAACGCGAAAATGGCGTTTCAGCACCTACCCTATCGGGAGCCCTTCGGGAGCCCTTTGGGACCCGTTCGGGAACCTTTTGGGGGCCGGCGCATAAAAAAACCACTTCTAGCGAGACTAGGTCAAATCGCCGTAAGTGGTTACTATCAAAGAAGTTAAGAAGGTACCAGAGGGGGGAATCGAACCCCCACTCCCTTGCGGGAACTGGATTTTGAATCCAGCGCGTCTGCCAATTCCGCCACTCTGGCACGATCGGGATGTCCTCGGCAGGGAAACGGATCGCTTGGATCCGCTGGACATCCGGCGGCATGTTAAGGATTGCCGCTGCTGTGGAAAGGTCGAATTCTAGCCGGAATCGGCCCTGGCGGCAATGACCGGTCAGGCTATTCCGGGGGGAGATCTCGACCTTCGTCCCCTTCTAGGACACTTATCTTCGGCGTAAGTTCCCTGGTTTTGCGTCCGCGGAAGGGATATCCCCGGCTTCGCATAACGGCAGGGACGTTCGGCAGGGGTATTAACGATATTGCAATGGTTGGCAACTAAGCTGGCGAGCCGGACTTCTTTTTGGCCTGATGCCCCTTGAGTGCGGTCAGAATCTTGCCGGTTGCTTCGGCCTGATTCAGCACGTAGAAGTGGAAGCCTGGGACGCCGTTGTCCAGCAGGTCGTTCACTTGCTGCGAGGCATAGGCGGTGCCGACCTGCTTGTGCCACTGGGCATCGTCTGGCTTCTCGCTCAGCTTATCGAACAGTTGCTTCGGAATGCCAGCGCCGCACATTTTGGCGATCTTCGAGATCTGGGCCAGGCTGTTGATCGGGAAGATGCCTGGCACGATCGGTACGGTGATGCCGGCCTTCTCGCAACGCTCGCGCCAGCTGTAAAAGTCGCTGTTGCGGAAAAACAGTTGCGAAACGATTACCTGGGCACCGGCGTCGACCTTGCGTTTGAGGTTTTCGAGATCGACTTCGGCACTGGGGGCTTCCACGTGTTTTTCCGGATAGCCGGCGACCAGCACGCCCAGTTCGCTGAATTCGTCGTTGATCAGTTCGACCAGTTCGTTGGCGTAACGCAGGCCCTTCGGGTTCGGCTTGAACGTGGTTTCCCCTTGCGGCGGGTCACCCCGCAGGGCAACGATGTAATCGACTCCGCGTCGTTCAGCTTCGGCCAGGAAGCTACGCAGGTCGGCCACACTGGAACCCACTACCGTCAGGTGCGCGGCAACGGGCACCTGGAACATGGTTTTGACCTTTTCGACGATCTCGAGCGTGCGTCCGCGCGTCGAACCACCGGCACCGTAGGTACAGGTAATGAACGCGGGCTTGTGCTTCACCAACTGCTCGACCTGCAGCATGAGCGACCGCACTCCCTTGTCGGTCTTGGGGGGAAACAACTCAAACGAGATCGGCAGTGCGCCGGGCTTGTAAAAATCGGAAAGCATGGGGCAAGTTCTAAAAAACGAGGGGCTCACCGGTCAGTTGACGTTCTTCCTGAGTGAGCAGGTACATATCGTGTATCAGTTGAATGTCGCACGGCGTCTGAGTGACATTACGCCGCTGGAACATTCTTTGTTGGGTCGAAATCATGACCTCGGGCGGAAGCTCGGTGACCTGACCGAACAAGCGTGCATAGTTTACGAAGCTGGGCACGTTGGTCGTGACGAAGCCGTATAACATACTGCAGACGCCTATTGTCTTACCGGTAAATATACCCGTATTGATAGCCGTCTTTGAGTAGTCCCCAAAAATCGACCCCACGAATTGCATTTTCGTGGCGACGCGACCAAACGGATAGTCCATGTTGACGGTTCCGTAGGTATTCTTCAGGTCGCTGTTCGAGGTCCCGGCTCCCAGGTTGATCCAGCTTCCCAAATAACTGTGTCCAAGGAAACCGTGGTGCTGCTTGTTGGAAAACGGTTCTATGACGGTTGCTTCTACTTCTCCGCCAATTTTTGTGGTATGCCCGAGCGAAACGGCATCTTTAATGGCCGAATGCTCGATCACCTTCACGTTGCGGCCGAGGTAGGCTGGACCTCGCAAAAAGCAGAAGGGACCGATACTTACGCCTTCTTCCACCACGATCGGGCCGTGGGATGCATCCACCGAAACGTTCTCGGCCAGGCTGATCTCTCCGGCGGCATACAGCCCATCCTGGACCTCGCGATAGGCACCGGTCCGCAGGCGGTATTCTAAGTTTTCGTGAATGATTTCTTCGTTAAACCGCACGACGTCGTGAGCGTACTCGAACAATTCGAACGATTCGTCGCGTGGCGAAAGCTCGGGCTTGGATGCCAAGGCATCGACAAACGCGAGGAACTCGTCGTAAGTACTGCTGGTGTTCGGAATTCGATGCCCTGGCGGAAGCAGCGCCGCGATGACACGCCCTTCGTGCAGCACGATACCGGGCTGATTGGATTTCACCCACTGGATGAGCTTGTCCAGGACCTGAACGCGCGGCACGACACTGGCACTCAATAGCAGGGTCGGTTGGCCATCGACGAGGGGTGTCTCGTGGAGTTGTGGGTAGTACTGAGCCTGAAGCGCGTCGATATGGTACCGCACGACACCGCGGCAGGCGTCGAACTTCTCGGCCAGCAGTTCGGCCAGGCGAAACCCACCGCACGTAATCCCATAGGCCGGCCGCGCAAGGACGATCGGATACAGTTTGGAAACCGAACGGTCTTCAAAAAGGATGCAGTTCATGCCTGGGCGGTGTCTTTCTCGGCATCGTGCCGAACGACTCAAATAGTACCGGTAATAACGAATTTAACACCACAATGTGGTTTAATCGTCTTTCGGGCAACGCGTCTGCTGCCCAATAGGTGCCGTAAAACGATTTCGCACCCGATATTTTTGTAATCTTTGCTTACAATTCCCTGAAACACCGTTGTACCCGAACTTTTAATACTGCGATTCCCCCAGAAACACTGTTGCCCCGTCTCATCGGGCAACCTGTAACCTAAGATTTCCCAGCGGTTTTGGTCGTAACCGACTGGAACCGCGCAAGGTGCCCCTGTTTTTGTGGTTCTCGACGTTTTCCCTGCATCTGATTGTTTGACCGAACTATGGCAGAGCTATTGACGTTTGTTCTGGGTGACGTTTTCGGCGTGGTGACTCTCTTCGTGGGGATCGTCATTGGTTTCTGGCTTGGAAGACTGTGGGCCAAGTACGTTCAACCACCGCAACCTGCCGAGTCCGAAGATGAGTCGGCCGCGTATCGCGATCAGTTGGCTGGCATGATTCAGTTCACCAACCACTTCACCGGCGACCTGAGTAAGCATATCGAATTGCTCGAGAATCTCGAACAGAAGTTGATCCAGCCTGAGGGTGGTCAGGCCGTCGCCGACGATGGCCCGTCAGCCAAGGCAGTCGAGTTGATTGCCCAGATTACCGCCGCCAATCAGAAGCTAAAGCAGCGATTGGAATCGGCCGAGGCAACGTTGAAGACGCAATCGCAAGAACTGGAAGACACCCTGTCGGAAGCCCGGACCGATCCTCTCACACAACTGCTCAACCGCCGTGCTTTCGACGAAGAACGAGAACGCCGCTGGGCACTCTGGCAGCGCAAGCAGCAACCGTTCAGCCTGATGATTCTTGACATCGACCATTTCAAACGTGTCAACGATACCTACGGGCACGATGCGGGTGACATGGTACTACGTGAAGTTGCCGCTCGCCTGAACAGTGTCATGCGAAAGACCGACTACCTGGCTCGGATCGGCGGCGAAGAGTTGGCCATCCTGGTTCCTGAATCGGATTGGGCTTCGGTTTCGACGGTCGCGAAGAAGGTCCTAAACGTGGTGCGTTCGTTGCCGGTGCAATACGGCGAAACGTCGATCGACATCACGATCAGTTGCGGGCTGATGCCGGTTATCCATGTCGAAGCGCTCGATACGCTAACTAAGGGAGCCGACGAAGCGTTATACGCCGCTAAGGCAGCCGGCCGCAATTGTGGCTTCCTGAACAATGGCGAAACGCTGATTCCGATCGAAGGGCAATCTTCGCTGTCCTCTCAAGACGAGCAATCATCCGCGAGTAATCCGTCACGCACTTCGGAAGACGAGTCAGAACCGACAGCTCGAATTCAGATCAGCGAACTTGATTCGGCGGCCAATGAACTCAAAAATCGACTGTTTCAGATTTCTCAAAGCATTATGCCGTAACGTAAGAGAGGGATCTTACGACGTATGGACGCGCGACACACCAACCAGCCCAGCCCACAACCCAGCCGTTCGTTTGTCATTGGTGGACAGTACGTAGGCCCTGGCAATCGGCTGCGTCTGGAAATCCCTGTCGCTCGTCTTCCTACCGGCACGTACATCACTCTGCCAATTGAAGTGTTGCATGGCCCGGTTGAAGGTCCCACCGCTTGGGTTTCTGCCGCCGTGCATGGCGACGAACTGAACGGGGTCGAGATTGCTCGCATGCTTCTTGAGAAGCTGACGCCAAGCAAGTTGATCGGAACGTTGATTGTCGTGCCGATGGTGAACGGCTTTGGCGTGATCAACCAGAGCCGTTACCTGCCTGACCGACGCGACTTGAACCGTTCTTTCCCAGGCTCGAAGACGGGATCGCTCGCCTCGCGACTGGCCAAGCTGATGATGACCGAAGTGGTTTCGCGTTGTCAGTACGGCATCGATTTGCACACCGGTTCCAATTTGCGAACCAATCTTCCGCAGATCCGCGGCGATATGGATGACGAAGAAACGTACGAATGTGCGTTGGCCTTCGGACCGCCTGCGATTGTGCATTCCGACCTGCGCGACGGCTCGCTGCGCGCGGCGGCCAATGCGAAGGGGATCAAGGTTCTGCTTTACGAAGCAGGCGAACCCAATCGCTTCAACCACGACTCGATTCGAGTTGGCGTGAACGGCGTGATGCGTGTTCTTTCATTTCTGAACATGCTCAAGACACCGGTCAAGCTTCCCAAGCGTGCCCCCAAGATGATCCGCGAATCGACTTGGGTACGCGCCAAACGAAGCGGGATCGTACGCCTGCTGGTCGAACTCGGGGACGAAGTTCACGACGGACAACAAATTGGCATCATCGCCGATGTGTTTGGAACGGAACCGAAGTATTTGAAGGCCCCGTACGACGGCCTGGTCATTGGGCTCTCGAACAATCCGATCGCGCACCAGGGGGATGGCTTGGTGCATGTTGGAAGGCTTGGCTCTTAAGCCCCGGCAGGAGCTTAAGAAGGAACACTGAAAACTTGCCACTAGCGCAAAAACAAACGACCCACTCAAGAGCGGGTCGTTTGCGATTTGATCTAACAATCTCGCGGCAAACTCTAAACCGTTCCGAACTCTGGCTTACGCCGTCCGAGTTGGCTTTGGAGTCGCGAGACGATGCTGCTGTGCATCTGGCTGACGCGGCTTTCGCTCAGGTCGAGCGTGGCACCGATTTCTTTCATGGTCAGCTCTTCGTAGTAGTACAGAATGATGATCAGACGCTCGTTGCGATTGAGCCCCTTGGTCACCAGACGCATCAGGTCATTCTTTTGAATGCGACGCGTGGGGTCTTCCCCCTTCTTGTCTTCGAGAATATCGATTTCACGGACGTCTTTGTAGCTGTCCGTTTCATACCACTTTTTGTTGAGGCTGATGAGCCCGACGGCGTTTGCGTCGGAGACCATCTTCTCGAGTTCCTTGAGTGGCATTTGCATGTGCTCTGCCAGCTCTTGGTGAGTAGGTGCCCGTCCAAACTTGGCTTCCAATTGCTTGGTTGCTTCGTTCAACTTGCTCGCTTTCGAGCGAACCAGACGGGGTACCCAGTCCATGGTTCGCAGTTCGTCCAGCATTGCACCGCGAATACGCGGGACACAATACGTTTCGAACTTCACGCCTCGGCTCATATCGAACGCGTCGATTGCGTCCATCAAGCCAAAGACGCCTGCCGAAATCAGATCGTCGAGTTCAACCCCTTCAGGGAGTCGAGCCCAGATCCGCTCGCCGTTGTATTTCACCAGCGGCAAGTAGCGTTCAACAAGTTGGTTTCGTAATTCTTTCCGCGACGGGTCCACTTTGTAGGCTTCCCACAAGTGAGACACGTCTTCCCTGGTCGCGGTCGTCGTTGCCATGCGTTCCTCCGTGAATCGCCCATCTTGAGCTAACACGCATTTTCTTATGAAATCGACGGGCCTGAATCCTTCAGGCCACTTCCCCGTTGTTGGCAAAATGCCACTTCGGAAAGGGAATCGATCAGGTGATCCAATCTCGCGTTAGGGACTCGGAGATTCCCGGGGAGGAATATCTTTGTCGGCCTATGTCGCGGGTTACGCGGTTTTGGGAGCTTTGGAGTCGGCAGACATGCCACCGTGTTCCATTGCTTCCAACTCCGCATTGATTCGCTGCCGCACCGATTCGTCCACAATGCGGGCAGCAGCGTTTCCTATCAGCCATCCAATTGCCGCGAACAGAAACATTGCTCCGATCGCCGCGATAAGAATCGATTCGATCCCGCCAGACATAACCAGTCCCCGTATAGTCACGGTGACTAGTGCCGTCGTAGCCAAGATTCCCGCGTAGTCGCGTCCCATCGATTCCAGGTTGGTTGAGTTGTATCGATCCGCAAACCTCATACGTCACATGCGCATGTGACGCTTTCTCGTTCAATCGACGTTCCAAAAACGAGAATTGAGGTAATTTTACGGATATCATTTGTTTTGCTTGAAAAACTCGTTGCCAGTTCTGAAGTGATTGCAGCGATAGCACCATGGTTAAGCGGCCCGTTTCGAAGAGGGCGATTGGGAAAGGCTTAACGACATGCGCACCAGGCGATCGGCAATGCGCTGAATCGACTTGCTGGCGGTATGATCGGCGTAGCGTTGAATGAATGGCTGAGCCACACGAGACGCGGCCTTGATCTCAGAGGCCGTCTCGACATGCCCTACCGACTCGATGGCCAGGTTCAAATACTTGGCGGCGGTGGCATCCATTCCAGCAACTAAATCGAGATGTCCTGAATCGCTCGTGGCACGATTCATAAGGACATGGGTGACTTTTCTCGGCGAGTAACCATGCAGCGAGCGTATCCGCTCGTAGCTGGCCTTAATGGCATCCGCCGTGGGGTTCAGCACGACCAGGAACAGTTGGGCCATGCGCCACAGTTCGCCGGCCAAGGGGTTCAGTTCATTACCGGCATCAATCAGCACGATGTCGGCATGACGTCCCAGTCCCATCAGTTGTTCGATAAAGCGGTCGACCGCAGCCACCGGCCACCCCCCTGCTCCGCTGCTCTGGTCGGTCGGTAGCAGCAGCGATGCCGCCAGGCCAGGCACCAGGTATTCGTGCAGGTCGAGTCGTCCCGTCAGCAGTTCATCGATACTGACCGTGGGCGTGCGACCGGTTAACAGAGCGAGTCCCGCGTTGTTGGGATTCAGATCGACCGTCGCCACACGATGCCCGGCAAGTCCCATTGCACAGGCCAGGTTATGGCAAACGGTTGTCGTTCCTACCCCCGCACTACCACCAAACAGCACGAAGGTCTTCGCTTTCGCGAACGCCGGCGTGCCGCCGATCATGGCGCGTTTAGCAAGCATTCGCAGAAGCGTAGCTTGGTCGCGGGGAAAAGAAGGTTCAAACGACATATTAGATCAGACAGTAACTTGGCTAAGGCTGGTTGGTTTCTACAGGATACGAGCGACCAGGTCTTCCGCTTCAGCAACGGCGATGGCCTGGGGGACGTCCTGACCGTTGGTCACGTATGCCAGCGGGAGCTGGGGATCTTGCAGAAAACTCAATGTGTTACCCAACGAACCAACCTCATCAATCTTGGTTAATACCCAGCTGGAAGGACCTACCGTGGTGAACTTTGCCACCGCCTCGGCCAGGTTCTTCGAACTGCTGGGGGCGGACAGTACCAAATAGGTCTCATCAGGGGAAGCTGCTTTTATCAAAGATCTGAGCTGCTGTACTTGCACCTCGTCGCGAGGGCTACGACCCGCCGTATCGATGAAAATTTGTTCGCAGTCCGACAGTTCATTGATAGCACCGCGAACTTCCATCGGAGTCGATACGATCTTCATCGGAAGATCCATGATCTCGGCATAGGTTTGCAGCTGGTCGACGGCGGCGATCCGGTAGGTATCGACCGTCACCAGGCCAACGCGACGCTTATGGTCGAACTTGGCCCGAGCTGCCAGCTTGGCGATCGTCGTGGTCTTGCCGACGCCTGTCGGTCCAATCGCCGCGACAATACGAGGATAAACATGTGGGTTTTCGATATCGTGTCCCACGTGCATCGATTCCGCCAACTCGTTTCGAATGGCCTGCAACAAAACGACTTCTTCTTGCTGCGACGGCAGGGCATGATTCGACAGCACTTTCTCGCAGATCGAATCGGCCAGAAAGCCAGGCACTTCCGCTTCGACCAGTCGCTCGCGAATTCGCAGTAGCGAAGGCGGCCAGCCAGGCCCGGTGCTGAAAAAGCTTTGGCTGAACGACATCGCTTCCAGGTCGATACCGGTGTCGTCTTTCGGAATATCGTTTAACAGTGGAGCATTGAACTGTTCGATAGTTTCAGGTGCAACGGCTTCCGGTTCTTCAGATTCTTCTTCCGGTTCTTCGACCTGAAAGCGACTCTTCAGATTGGAATCGGACGAAGCAGCCAGTTCGATTTCCTTACCGCCGAAAAGGCCCTTCAGCCCACGCTGGGGAACTTCTCGCGTGTGGAGCAAAGCGGCATCGGGGCCAAGTTCTTTGCGAACTAGCTCCAATGCTTCGGGCATCGATTTGGCGCGGAATGAGCGTATGTCCATGATGATTATTTACTACTTCTGCGGCGGTTGCTGAGGGCCTGGCCCTGGCGGCTAATGTTTGCCTGGCATCGCGTCACTGATAATGCCCATCGACTCGATCATCGTATCGTTGGTGATTTCGTTGTGGCTCAGCACGATCAGGTCAGGAATGAAGTTGCCGGTCAGTTGTTTCACGGCGGGGCGAATCTGAGGATTGACCAGCACGATCGGCGGCTTGCCAATTTCGCGAAGCTTCTCGATTCCAATGGCAATCGATTTGCATGTCATCTCGATGGCTTGAGGACTCATGCGGGCAAACGCGCCGCGTTCCATTTCAATGCCTGAGGCAATCCGATCCTGCATCGCCGGGTCGAGCGGCACCACGTAGATGCGGCCTTCCTTGTCGCGATACTTGGTGCAGATCGTACGGGCCAGCTTGTGGCGAACGAACTCGGTGAGCCACACTGGATCTTTCGTGCGGCCAATATGGTCGCCTAATGTTTCGAGGATGCGAGCCAGTTGGCGGATCGAAACTTCTTCGCGAAGCAGTAGCTGTAGCACGGCCTGAACGTCGCCGATCTTCATCGCCCCAGGAATCAACTCGTCGACCACGGCCGGAGATGTTTCCTTGAGTTCATCCAGAAGGTGCTTGGTCGCGTCGCGGGTCAGTAGTTCGTCCGCGTGCTTCTTCGATACCCGCTGCAAGTGCGTGGCCAGAACCGACGTCGGTTCGACGATTGTGTAGCCCATCATTTCGGCCTGCGGCCGCATGCCCGGCTCAATCCAGACGGCAGGCTGATTGAACGCAGGGTCACGTGTCTTCTCGCCGGGCAAATCTCCCTTGGCACCACTCATGGCAATCGCCAGCAGGCCATCTGGGTAGATCGTATTTTCAGCGACAACGTTGTTGCTGATCTTAATGCGGTACTGGTTTTCGTGCAGGCGCATGTTGTCGCGAATGCGAACCTTGGGCAGGATCACGCCGATCTCGCTGGCCACGTTCTGACGTACGCCAGTGATACGCGGCAGCAGGTCACCACCTCGGGCAGGTGCCGCGAGCCGGACAAGACCGACCCCCAGTTCCATTTCCATGGGGTCGACCGTGAGGTAGTCTTCGATCCGGTCGTCCTTCTTGGCGGCGTCCTGTTCTTCCTTCTGTTTCTTTTCGGTCTCGGCCGCCTCGGTTTGTGTCTTCTTGGCTTGCCCCTTCTTGGTCATCACGGCGATGCCCACGCAACCGGCACCGATCAGCAACAACGGAAGAGTCGGCAGGCCCGAGAAAACCAACAGCCCCAGGAAGCAACCAGCCACACCCAACGCTTCTGGACGCGAGAACAACTGCTTGATGAATTCAACCGGCAGGTTCGATTCTTCGGTGCTGCGGGTAACGAGCAAACCAGCGGCCAGCGAAATCAAAAACGCCGGCACCTGGCTCACCAGGCCATCACCGATGGTTAGCTTCGTGTAGACCTGAGCCGCCTCAAACACTTCCATTCCAGACGAAACGCCGATGATCAGCCCGCCGATGATATTGATCAGCGTAATGACGATACCGGCAATCGCATCACCGCGGACGAATTTACTAGCACCGTCCATGGCCCCAAAGAAGTCGGCCTGCTGTGTGATCTCGGCACGCCGCTGTTGGGCTTCGACTTCGTCGATGATACCGGCATTCAGGTCGGCATCGATCGCCATCTGTCGCCCTGGCATCCCATCCAACGCAAAACGGGCCGCGACTTCACTGATACGCGTGGCACCTTTGGTGATCACCAGAAACTGGATGAGCACGATGATGATAAAGATAATGATCCCGACTTCAACGCGGTCGCCGGCCACGAATTCGCCGAAGCTTTGAATCACGCCGCCAGCGGCATCCATCCCTTCGGTTGCCGCCCCAGTCAGAATAAGTCGCGTGGTAGCGACGTTCAGCACGAGCCGAGCAAGGGTCGTGGCGAGGAGCAGCGAAGGAAAAATATTGAACTCGAGGGGTGTCTTCACGTAGATGGTCGTCAGCAAGATGATGACCCCCGCCGTGATGTTTGCTGTCAGCAGCAAATTCATCAGCGGTGCCGGCAACGGCATCAAAATCACCAATACGCTGGTGATGATACCGATGGGCAAGATCAGGTCTCGAATTCTGCTGAGGCTGAAATCCACGAGTTTCTGCGAACTTTTTTCAAGTTTGTCTAAAGGTTTTCCCTGTCCGATCCGACGTCGGGCGGGTGGAAGATTACTGAAACCCCTTTGGGGTGTCCAGAGCGATCAATTCAGTGGAAGTTGTTGCCTGCAGACGAGTTAACTGGGGTGCCAGGTGCTAGCAATAAGGGGCACTCATTCGCGTTCTCTCGATTCCTGTCCCCTCGCCCCTCAGAGGAGAGGGTTAGGGTGAGGGGCGAACCTGGTACCAACTTTCCAACCCTCACCCTGACAATTTCCCTTGAGAAGGGAGAGGGAACACGTTGACCGACCTTCGCTGGTCGATTTAGCGTTTTTGGCGTAAACTTCGGTACCCATACCCCAATCGCAGACGTTTTAGGAACTTGAGCGACTTGAATGCCTCATCCCCCGCCACCGATTCGCAGTCGAAACCGGCGGAAGCCTCGAAACCGAAGAAGCCCAAAGCCAACAATTACCCCTGGTACACGCCGCGCGTCTGGCACGGTATGCGGGTAGGTACGTGGGGCAGTCTGCTAGCAAAGAACGGATTCAAGGTGCATCCCCTGAAGCTGGGCCTGGCCGCGACTGTTTCCGGCTTTGCGATCAACAACAGCGTTTGCCATCAGTTGCAAAACCTCTTCTTTGGCAAGAAGATCAAAGACGCGAAAATCGAGAACCCGATCTTCATCCTTGGTCACTGGCGAAGTGGTACGACCCTTCTGCACGAGTTGATGGCCGCCGACGACCGCTACGCGACACCGAACACGATTCAGTGCTTTGCGCCGAACATGTTTTTGATCTACGGCCGGTTGATCGAGAAATACTGCAACTTCTTCATGCCCAAGAGCCGCCCGATGGACAACATGGGCATGGGATGGTCGAAGCCGCAGGAAGACGAGTTCGGCGTTCTGAGCCTGGGAGAAATGTCCCCCTACGTACGGATGGCATTCCCCAATAACGCCAAGCCTGATCCCGACTTTCTCGATCTGGCCGCTGTTCCGCCGCATCGTAAAGAAGAGTGGCTCGACACGCTCGACCTGTTCATGCGCATGGTCACCGTTCAAGAGCAGAAGCCGCTGATCCTGAAGTCACCCACGCACACCGGCCGAATCGGCGAACTGGCCGAGCGTTACCCGGACGCGAAGTTCATTCACATTGCTCGCGATCCCTACGATGTCTATGCGTCGACGGTCCGTCTGTGGAACACCATGGACGAAGTGCAAGCATTCCAGGTCTCGAAGGATGACTATCGCGAGTACGTCTTCGACTGCTTCGAGCGGATGTACGCCGCCTACGACCGCGGACTGGCATCGGTACCCAAGGAGAAGGTTTGCCAGACTCGCTACGAGGACCTGATCGCCGACCCGGTAGGGGAAGTTCGTCGTATCTACGATTCGATCAACCTGGACGGGTACGACCGCATCGAACAAGGCGTACGAGACTACGCCGAACGTACCAAGGACTATCGCCGCAACAGCCACTCCATGGATGAAGCCACTCGCCGGGAGATTCAACGCCGCTGGCGAGGGTATTTCGAGTCCAACGGATACCCGCTGGACGAGGCATAAGCATCAAATCCGGCTTGGGGCAAATGGCCACTTTTCGCTAGAATTCGCGTAGCGAGACGCCATCATTCTCCCCGCACGCGGATACGAAGGAACTCGGGAAAGGAAGCCCCGTTGCATTTGCTGTTCGACATTCTGTACGCCGCCCATGCCAACGGCACACACCACAAGCTGGCGATGGATGCACTGAAACATCTGCCGGCCGAGAACAGCGAGCGCCGTCGTAACATCTTCCTAAAGCACTACGAGCCCTATCTGCGGGGCTCGAAGGATCCCGATAAGAAGTTCAAGGACTTCCGTAATCACGTTCTCCATCCCTCGCAAGACTACTGGGGCGGTGCCGAGAAAGCGGCCAGAAAGTGGTACGATCTGCTGGTCGAATCGATCCGCGCGGAGAAGTGGAAAGAGGCCGCCTACAACGCAGGCGTCCTGAGTCACTACTACAGCGACCCGATCATGCCGTTTCACACCGGTAGTTCCGAGGCCGAGAACAACATCCATCGCGCGGCGGAATGGAGCATTAGCTGCTCGTACGATCGGTTGCGATCCATGGTCGAGCTTCGCGGGCTACCGGCGGTACGGATGCCCAGCGGCCAGAACTGGCTCGAACAAATGGTTCGCGATGGCGCGACCAAATCGCACGCCAACTACCAGAGCTTGATTGATCATTACAACTTCAAGCAGGGGCGTCGCAATCCTCCGCGAGGACTCGACGTCACTTGCCGCGACATCGCTTCCGAGATGATCGGCTACGCGATCGCTGGCTTCGCGAAGATCATAGGCCGCGCATTCGACGAAGCTGCCCACGAACCTCCTTACGTACTACTGGTCGTCGAGACCGTCTTCGCCACGCTGGAGATGCCGGTGCAATGGGTTACCAAGCGGATGGAAAACGCCGAACAGGCAGAACTCGTCCGGCAGATGTTTCGCGAGTACCAGAAGACCGGCAAAGTCGAACGCAATCTGCCGGAAGACATACGTGTCGTTCGCGATGAGCTGGAAGCGGACATGAACCCGAATAAGCCTCAGGAAGGAGAACGACCTTTATATGAGGTGCCTGATCTTCCGGAGGTGAGTCTTGCAAGCCTGAAGCTGACCGGCACTCGCAAGTCGACCACAATCAAGCCTGAACCACCGAAGCCCCGTCGCGAGATCGAAGAAGAAAAAACCAAGCCGCGCGTTTCGATTCCGATCCCATCCTTTGAAGAGGATGAAGAGGAGGACGAACCAGCACCGAAGCCATTCGCCGAGAAGCCGCAGCCAAGCCAGCTCTATCAGCCGACCAAAGGCGTGACCATTCGACCGAAACCTCAAGAACCGGAGGACGAACTCGAGGAAGAAGACGAACCAGCCAGCCCAGTCGAACGGACGCGACCGCCGGTTTCCGTGAAACCTCCACAAGTCGAACCACCCAAGGTTCAGGCAGCAAAGATCGAGCAGCCTGAGGAGGACTACCCGCCGTCGGTTTCCATCGCACCGAAAGCGAGGCCGCAATCGGAAGTCAAACAGCCACTGGCTGAAACGCCTCCACGCGAGCGAGCGATCGAAGAGAAGAAGCCGATCGAAGACAAGCCGCTGAAGTTCTACCTGAACTGGGAAGACCCGGTCGTCGATGCCCCTTCGATCGGCAACAAAACCGCCAAGCGGCTCAACGGCGTCGGCATCAAGACAGTGGCTCAGTTGGTATCCGCCGATGCCAAAACCGTCGCCCCCAAGCTGAAGGCCAAGCATATCACGCCGAAGTTGTTTGCCGAGTGGCAAGCCCAGGCCGTGCTGGCTTATCGCATTCCTATGCTCCGCGGGCACGATGCCCAACTGCTAACCGCATGCGGCCTGGAAACGCCCGAAGATGTCGCGAAAGCATCAGCGAAAGACCTGCTGGCCGAGGTTACCGAGTTTGCCGAAACATCGGATGGGCAGCGGATCATTCGCAGCGGAACGCCGCCTGATTTGGCTGAAGTGACCAACTGGATCGCCTGGGCACGCCAGGCGCGACGTTCGCAGGCAGCTTAGAATTCTTCGACACAAAGAATTACGCCGCCCTGCCCCGTTCACGGTCGGCTCGTTCCAGGTCGGCCATCGTCGGCATCTGCTTGCCTTGCAGTTCGTAGACGTATCGCAGCACTTCCGCGACTGCCGCGTAACGTTCCGCTGGTACCGGATAGCCGATCTCGGCTTCCTTGTACAGCGCGCGGGCCAGTTCTTTGCGTTCGACCACGGGAATATTATTTTCGAGTGCGAGACGCCGGATGCGTTGGGCAACGGTGCCGGCTCCTTTGGCAACGACCACCGGGGCTGACATCTCGAATGGATCGTACTTTAAAGCAATCGCCAACTCGGTCGGATTAGTCACCACGACATCGGCCGTGGGAACATCGTTGGCCATGCGGCTCATCGCCAACTGCCGAGCAACCTGACGCCGCTTGGCCACGATCTGTGGGTCGCCCTGCATGGTTTTAATTTCTTCGCGAACCTCTTCCTTGGTCATCATCATGTCTTGTTCGGCTTTCCAGACCTGGTAGCCGTAATCAAGAATCGCCAGGATAACCAGCGCGGCGGCAATCTTCATGGAAGTCCACAGCGAAGTATCCAGCAGGTACCGGGCTACTTCCATCGTGCTCATGGCCGAGAGCCCGAGGATGGTATCCATCTCGAACCAAAGGGTCACGCCGGCAACAATCGAAATGATCAGGACCTTACCAATCCCGAAAAGCAGTTTCATCAAGTTCGTCAGCGAGAACATTCGCGACAAGCCTGAGGCTGGATTGATACGACTCCAATCGAAGCCCAGCTTATCTGGCAGGAACATCACGCCTGATTGCATCATGTTGACCGCAATCGCCGCGAAGAACAGGATCGCCAGGATCGGCAGCATAACCATCGCCAGTCGCCAGAACGCGGTGGCCGTGTGATTGGTGGCCCACATGTCGGTTGGGTTCAGCGGCGGTACGGTGCCAAGTTCGTCGCGGGTCAATTGCCCCAGAAAGTCGACCAGATCGCGTCCCAGAAACATGAGCGAACCGAGCGCTACGGCCAGCATTACAGCCGATACCAGGTCCTGACTCTTGGGAATCTGCCCTTTCTCGCGCGCTTGTTCGCGGCGATGCTGGGTTGCTTCTTCTGTTTTCTCTTGATCGGACATCGTCTAATTCTGGGCCGTTTCGATAGACCGATGAAACATGGATCGAATGTTATCGACGGTCGGTTCAACCGAGCCTTGGAAGATCCATACAACGCTGCCGATGGTCAGCATGACGAACGCCATCAACAGCATCGTGTTCATGCTGAAACCGATGGCCATCAAGTTCAATTGAGGAAGCGTGCGACTGATCACCCCCATCACAAGCACGCCCACCAACAACGCCACCGTTCCAGGAGCAGCGGCCTGAACACCCAGGATTAGTGAGTTCGCCAAGGTCTCTCGAATGACATGCACCAACTGCACGTCGATGGCCGCCACGCCAGGAGGTATCTCGGCGAAGGTATGCAGCAAAGCCGACATCAGAAAGCGATGGCCACCGATCACCAGAAACACGGCCAGCACCACCAGGTCGAAGATGATTGCCAGCATGGGAACGTTGTCGTCGAAGGCTGGATTGAAAACGTCGGCAATCGAGAGACCACCAATCTGCCCCAACAGTTGCCCGGTCATCTGCACCCCGGCAAACAAGATTTTAATGCCAAGCCCAAGCGACAGACCGATAATCAACTCGGCCCCCAGCACGATGATCAGGTTGGCCGCATTGCCAGGCTCGGGAAAGTCGTAATCCCAAAACACCGGGGTCAACATCAGCGAAATGGCAACGGCCAGGAACGATTTCACCTGTACCGGGGCATAGTTGGCACCAAGTACCGGAGCAGTGGCCACGAGCCCGCCGATTCGCGTCACGATAGCCGCGAAGATCAGCAGTTGCTCGAGGTTCGGTTCCAAGTACCGAAGCAGTTCCATGACGCGTCCCTCTAGCTAGTGATTAACCACCAGCGATTCGGTCGGGAATATTGCTGAACAGCTCGACCGTGTAACCGGCCAACTTGTGTAAAAGCCACGGCAGCGTAAAGGCCAAGGCGACGGCCATCGCCAAGATCTTGGGCACGAACGAAACCGTTTGATCCTGCACCTGCGTCAGCGCTTGCAGGAAACCAATCAACAGCCCCACTACCATGCCCACCACCAGCACCGGGGCACCAATCACCAGGCACATCATCATGGCTTGCCGGGTGAGATCGATTGTCGTTTGAGCATTCATGCGCGGTGCCTACGGCTAAAGACTGGGAGCGAAACTTTGCATCAACATGCCAATGATCAACGTCCAGCCATCGACCAGCACGAAGAGCAAAATCTTAAACGGAAGCGAAATCATCACCGGTGGTAACATCATCATGCCCATCGAAATGGTCACACTGGCAATTACGATGTCGAGAATCAAAAACGGCAGGTAGATCTGGAAACCAATCAAAAAGGCGGTCTTCAATTCGCTGAGCATGAACGCCGGCACCAAGGCCTGTAGGGGCACATCGTCGTACGACTGCGGCTCGCCGATTTCGTCGCGGGTTTTCTTCGGCAGGAACTCGTAGAACATCCACACGTCGTCGCTATTGCCAGCGATGTCGATCTGCTTGGCCATGAACTGCCGGATTGGTTTGACACCCCGTTCCCAGGCTTCGTCCGGTCCGACAACACCGGTGACGGGATCTTCTTCGGCAAACAGCTTGAACGGTTGTCCCGTTTCGGGATTTACTTCCTGACGTGTGTAGGGACCGATGCTTTCCTGGTAAACCTCTTGCCAGTATGGATGCATCACCATGAACGTCATGAACATCGCCAAGGCCGTAATGACCTGGCTGGGTGGCAACTGCTGCGTGCCGATCGCTTGCCGCAGTAGACCCAGCACGATGGTGATGCGAATGAAACTAGTGGTCATGATCAACAGCGCCGGGGCCAGGCTGATGACCGTCAGCAGGACCATGATCTGGATTGTACTAGAAAGCCCCTGAGGACTGGTCCAATGCTCGGGCCCTGCTTTGACGAAGTCACTCAGATCTTCGACTTCCTGCTGAATAGGACGATCGAGCGACGACTCGATCAGTGATTCCGGAATGGAAGTCGCCTGCTGTGCGATGGCCAGTTGCGGCTGAACAGCGACCGCGGCCAGGGCAATCCAAAGCCAGGCAATGTTTCGGATACTTTGCATGAACTAGGCCTCCAGGAATCCACGTGCCGGCTTGTGTCCCATTTGGCTCAGCACATCATGAAATGTCGCCGTCATGCTGCCAGGCGAATCCTGACGAACGATCGTCAGCAAACGTTCCACTTCGGTTGGCTCGGTAATCTCGGTCAGCGTTTCGACACCGCTGGGCGTGACACACAGCAGAAGCAGCTTTTGCCCAACACGAACGAGTTCCAGTTGCTGTTTGCCGCTGAGCTGACTCTTGCCGAGGACTTGGATGATCTCTTTCGACAGGCGACCATTGCTCGGCTTCATATTCTTCTTGCCAACCCAGGCAAAGATCAAAAACAAGCCGACCACCACAAACAAGCTCGCAGCGATACTGGCCGTTTGATTGCTTTGAAAGTTGAAGGTTGGCATGGTGATGCCTTCCTCTTTGGCGGCCTTGCTGGGGGGGGGCAGACGCAGTGGCTCTACCGCTGCGGCAGGCTGAGCGGCCGCTGGATTCGCAGCGTGCTCGCCCACCTCGGGAACCGCTTCGACATGCAGTGCCTGAGCCAACGGAGGAAAGGCAGGCGGGGCTTCGTTATGGATTTGAATGGGCTGGTTGGGTGGTACCTGCGAACCGGAGTAATCGTTGGCCGTTGCCGTCTGAGCCCCGGCAATCAACGTTAGTGCCCACAAGCACGCAGCTAAGATTCCATTCCGCATGAAAGTCTTCCTGATTTCCATTCAAGTCGCGAAGGCGACCAGGCCGAAAAAGATAGTGGGGAATTAGCTTCCTGCCGCATCCCGTCTCCCGCACAAAAATTGCGGGTGAGGCATCTTAGAAACTGGGCCGTCTCGGCTCAATACGAATCGGGCGAAACGTCGGGCAATTGCCTGCTAGCAGTTGCCCCCTGGTTAGACGACCGAGTCGCCCACGATCAGCTCGGTAATACGCACGCAGAAGTTGTCGTTGAGAATCAGCACTTCCCCTCGGGCAATCAGGCGTCCGTTAACGAAGATATCGACCGGATCACCGGCCAGCTTATCCAGCGGCACGACCGAACCCTTTTGCATCTGTAAGACTTCTTCCAGGTGCATATCAGCGTGCCCGAGCTCGATTTTCACTTCCAGCTCGACATCGCGAACCAGATCGATCGTGGTCTTATCGGTACTGGCTGGTGAGCCGCCAAAATCGCGAAGCGTAAATGGAGCGATCCCGGCAGGCATGTTATCGTTGGGTGAATTCAACGAAGCGATTGCCGCTTCGGCTTGATTAAGCAGATACTCGATATCGGATGCCCCCTCGCTCGATCCCCCGTGAGACGCTTGCGGGGCCGGCTGCGTAGCGGTGGCCATAGCAGGCTGTTGCTGCTTGGGCTGAGAACTAGCAGGAGGTCCAGAATTCTGAAACAAGGCTTCAATATCGTTCTGGTCGAGGGCCTCGAGATCTTCCGCTTGCTTTGGGGCAGGGCCGCTAGCACTCATATTGCCCGCCTGGGCTTTACGGAGCAGCTCTTCAATTTCGTCCTGTCCCATTTGGTCGTCAGTCATCGGATTCCATTCCAGATGAGAGGTCGTCGTCGTTTATTGTTCGACGAAGGAAAACTCGCTAAAGACGATGGAATGCACCATCGGCTTACCCAAGATGTTGTTGGTTTTCTCTAAAATCTTACGCTTGAGCAACCCCAAACTGGGATCGGTCAGCTCTCCGTCGTCGCTGCTGCGGACCGTCACAATGACTTGTTCTCGGAAACGCTTCTCGAACTTCGCGATCGCGGCGGCAAAGTCAGCCTCGTCACTGGCCCGAATCGTCGCGTACAGATGAAAGTCGATACGCATCGTCGATTCGCTGAGCGGACGATAGGCGGTAATGCCAAAAGGATCACCCAGATCGACTTCAACGGTCTCTTCGTCGGCGGACAATGGTTCGAGTTCTTGCTTCGGCAACATGCCATCGGATTGCCCATCCTGCGCCTGAATTTCGGCAGCCCGAATCACATCTTGGGGGCTGGGAATGATCAGGTAAGCAACCACGCATTCCAAAAGAACCAAGACCAGAATCCCTCCCAAGATCTGCAATTTCGCTTTCATGGGAGGACCTTTTACTACGTCGGGCGTTGCCGTGCTGTTTGCTGAATCAGCCATGGAATACTGCTTCTCACGAGACTATCTCGAACATACCACTGCACAAACGTAGCATGTCCTGGCGCGCACGCGGCTAGTTTCCTGAGGCCTCGATGGGCGGAGCACGGCGATTGGCCTGTTCCTGGGCCGTGCCGACCAGATCGTCGATAACTTCGTCCAGGAGAAAGACTTCCACACGCGGATTCTGCTTCAATAGCAGTGGATCGGTCCCGATATGAAACGGTTCGTTCTTCCCAGCGACCGAGACACGAATTCGGCGCTCGTCGATGCCCAGCGACACAAGGTACTCTCTAACGGCCATGCAACGGGCGTAGGCCAGATCCCAGTGCGTTTTGTAGGGACTATCAGGTGGAAGTGGCCGAAGCGAGGTGTGACCGCGTATCTCGATCTTCTGCGGTTTGCCCCCAAATTCCAGACTTTGGGCCTGTAGGGCCTCGATGGCGGTCTCGTCCAGCTTCGCGCTGTCTTCAGGGAAGTAGACAACCGTTCCGACTGCGGTCTTCGATCCAGGCCGGATAATCCGCACTTGCGGACTATCCCCTACCGGAGCTTTGACTTTATCACCGCCAGCATGAGTCGAGAAACGCTTGGCACGCCCCATTGTCGCCAGCTTGGCCAGATTCGAGTTACGAGGCTTGGCATTACCCGCGATGACGCTTTCCATCGAGCTATCGTGACCAAACTGACGGCGAAATGACTCGACGAGTGCCTGGTACTGTTCTTCCTTCTTAATCTCGCTCATCGAAACGAGCATGATGAAGAAGGTCAAAAGAAGCGACATCATATCGCCAAAGGTCACGACCCATTCCGGGATGCCAGCGGCTTCGTCTTCTTGGTCCATGACCTGCTCTCCTTATTTGTCAGCGTCGAGCTTAGCGCGAACCGAAGGCGGTAGAAATGTACGGAGCTTTTGTTCGATGACTCGGGGATTCTCGCCGGACTGAATCGCCATAATGCCGCGAATGACGATTTCCATACCGAGTAGTTCCTGCTTGTTCAGAAAGCCGAGTTTCTCGGAGAATGGCAAAAAGAAGACGTTCGAGACAATGGCCCCGTACAGCGTCGTGAGAAGTGCCACGGCCATACCGGAACCAATCGAACTGGGGTCGCTCATGTTACCGAGCATGATAATCAGACCAAGCAGCGTCCCGATCATCCCGTAAGCGGGAGCGAATCGCCCCATCTGGTCGGAAACGGCCTTGGCATCGCGATGCCGCGTTGCAACGGCATCCATTTCAGTCCGCATGATATCTTCGATGGCGTCCGGGCGCGTGCCGTCGACGGCCATTTGAATGCCGGTGATGATAAACGGGTTGTCGATCTCGTTGATGCGGTTTTCTAGGGCCAACAGGCCATCGCGACGAGCCGTTTCAGCCAGGCTGACGATCTGCTTGATCAGTGCACCGTAGTCAGTTGCCTTGTTGAGAAAGACTACCTTGATGGACATGGGCATGCCCAGCATCGATTTCAGCGGGAAAGCGATCATGCATGCAGCCAAGGCCCCGCCGCAAACCACCAAGAGCGAAGGTACGTCGACGAACGCCATCAGGGATGAACCTGGTGCGATCAAAATGGCTACGAGAATGAGTCCCATCGCAGCCAAAAGTCCGACGACGGATGCGATATCCATGGCGTTTTATTCTATTTTTCCCCGGTGTCTGGCCGGGCAAATCCTGGGGGTAACAAATTTTTGCGTTGGTGGTACTCAATTACGCGATCTACGACAACGTCAGTTCCCTCTCGAACGACAATTCGGTCCCCGTTGGTCAGGGTGATAAACGTGTCGGGATTGGCTTCAACGTACCGAATCAGTTCGGCATTCAATACGAACGGCTCGCCGCTGAGCCGGGTTAACTTGATCATCCTGGCCGCTCCAATTCGAAGCACGGAATGCCTAGTACGCTTAATTAGCGCACTAGGCTTTCAACCGTAGGTCAATATTTAGGACGTGCTAGCGTTTTATCGCCGCAGGTTCAAAAGTTCATCAAATAGCTGCTGGGCAGTCGTGATCACCCGGGAGCTACCTCGATATTGGGTCGAGGCCAAAATCAGGTCGATCAAGTTGCCGCCGATATCGGTGTTACTCAATTCCACGGCACCGGCGATGACATCGCCCAGGCCATCTGCCCCCGGGTCGCCAGTGACTGGCAGCCCCGAGTTCACCCCGGTGGCGTACAAGTTTTCACCACGTTGCTCCAGGCCGGTAGGATTGCCAAAGCGAGCCAACTGAAGCATACCCAGATCGCGGTCAACACCGTTGGAGAACACACCCCGGATGACGCCGTCTTCACCAATGATGAAGCTATTAAGGGTACCTGTACCGGAACCGTCTTGCCGCGAGGCGTTGAGGGTCGGCTTGTCAGCAGCCAGACCCGACAACTGAGTAAAGTCCAGGTCAAATTCCAGCGGCGACTGCGATGGAATATCACGGCGCTGGATATTGATCGTGTTGTTGTCGGTACCTACGAAGTTACCATCGCCATCGAAATAGATGAGACCAGTACCAACGGCGATTTCAGCCTGGCCGATATCGCCGGTATCCATAGCGGCATCGTTATCGGGCGAGTCGGCATACCAGCGGTAAACCGTGTTGGTTCCGTCTCGGCTTTCGAGGGTTGCGGTCACGCGAACATTGATCGGAATACCCAGCGTGTCGTACACGACGAAGTCCGATACGGCACTCTGGCCAACCGCTTCCTGAACCGTACCGAAGTTGAGGTTCGGGTTCTGCAGCACGCCGGTATTGTTATCCAGCGTGAACGACGACAGTTTGATATCGACACCATTGTCGACACCGTTGTTCGAGACAACTCGGATACGACCATCGCTAATCGAAATCCCTTGCGACAATGTTCCCGATTCACCAGGAATCGAGTTCGTCGAACCAGGAATTGGATTCGCGTTACCGTTGACCGATGGCTGAATACCCGTGGATGACTGAACGAACTCAAGCAGTTCCTGCACGATCGTCGTTTCGGTGATCGTGAAGGTTTTCGTATCGAGCCGGCGATCACCCTTGAAGCCGGTAAAGCTAAGTTCGCCGACTTCAAAGACATTTTCAAAATTGAGCCCGTCACGCTTCACCACGTCAACCAGCAGCGTATTCGAGTCAATCTTCGGACCATCCAAGTCGATGGCCTTGTTACCCAGAACGGACAGGTCCGAAATCTCGGAGTCAGGTGTCGTATCGATGAAATCTTCACCTGGATCGAGTTCTTCCACCAGGTAGAAGCTCGACGAGTCGGTCGAAAGGTTACGGTAAATCCGTACCTTGTCATAAGCCGGGAAACCACCTTCCGGAGGAGGAGTCGGAGGAAGCGGCAAGTTGGAAAGCTCGATACGTCCGTTCACGACGTTCTGTGGCCCAATGGCCAAGGATGGTCGCGATTCCTCTTCGCCTGAACGAGCGAAGGTAACCAGGTAGGTGTAGTTGCCGTTGATCGTCTGAGCATCGAGCTGATTGGTCGTCAGGGGCGTACTTCCGTCGTCGACGTATGGCGTAGCCGCGGCGGCCATCGTCAAGGTATCCAGTTCGTAGAAGTCGGAACCGCCAGCAGCTGTTCGGTAAATCCGAACCGAAGTGTAGTCGGGACTGGTCGGAATATTGTCCAGCACAACCGAGTAGCCGTTGCCATCGGCCGGGCTGCCCGATACGGTGACCGTATGGGTATTCGACGGAGCGGTCTCGTTACCAGAGGCATCGATAAACGTGTAGCGGTATTGATAGACGTCACCACCACCGAGCGTACCGTCGGTGCCGGTACCACCGATCATCGAAGCACTCAACTGAGTGGCAGTCGGCGAGGCGGCGGTATCCGTGACCGGAGATCCCATCGCGGTCGAACCGACCAGGAAGTAGGTCGCACCGCCGTCGTTACTGCGGTACATGTTGAGTTGCGAGAACGAACTCGACTGGGGCGGATTGGTAAAGGTGACGGTGTTGTCATTTGCCGAAGCATTGCCATCGGCCAGCGTCACGGCATAGTCCGCCGAGGCGAGTGTTTCACCCGAGAGGCCCGCGTTCGAGAATGTGAAACGATAGTTGAAGTTACCATCAGGAACCGAACCGCCGGCACCTTCGGTCTGCCCATCGGTTGTGGTCCCCACGCCCGGCGTGATGGCCGAAGCGGTGGTGGTTGCGGTAATATTCGGCTGAGTCGAAACACCAACGTTGGTAGCAGACGTATCGGGTCGAGGCACGTTGGCGTTACCCAGAATCGCGCTTTCAATCACCTGAGCCTGCGTCGCCAGATCACCGGTCGCGGTCAGGGTACCTTCCAGGTAAACGTTTTCCGTTGCTTTGGCGACACTCTTAGCCCCCAGAGGAATCGTCAGCGGAACTAGCTGCGTACGCTGGATCTGGAAGCCTTCGTCGATACCAAAGCCGAGCACGCGTTGGCCGGTAATCGTGACGAGTTCGTTTTGCGAATTCGTTTTGAAGATACCATTACGGGTATACAGCGTTTCGCCGTTCCCCCCTTCGACGATGAAGAACCCATCCCCCTGAATCGCCAGGTCGGACGGGCTGTTACTGACTTCGATCGTACCCTGAGTGAAGTTCGGTGTAATCTCTGCGACCTTCGTACCAAGACCCGTTTGACGCGGGTTCGTACCACCATTAGAAGCGGTCGGCTTGGAACCGAGGCTCTGTGTCTGCAGAAACTGGGTCGCGAAGGTTGCCTGCGATGCTTTGAAACCGACCGTTTGCGAGTTCGCGAGGTTATTACCGGTGACGTCGATTTGCGTTTCAGCCGCCGTCATCCCGGTCAATGCGGTCGATAGTGCAGATGCTAGACCCATGATTATGCTCCTTGCAATTTTAAAAACGTCTCCAAGTCCCTGGAGAGCGTGGTTGTTTTAGGTAGTTGTTTCTTCAGTTTCGTCGCCAGATTCGTCCCCGCTGCCGGTGTCATCTCCATCATCAGTTCCGGTTCCGTCTCCGGTACCTGTACCATCGGTTCCGTCAGTCGGAGGATTCTGAACTTGAGCTGGGAGGATCGTGAAGATGTCGTCCATGTTCACGTCAACAGTCTGATCGCCCGTATCGACCTTCAACGTCAACTGCCGCGTCCCATCGTCGTTAGGAGCCAACTGCACGCTCTTCACCACGCCGAAAAGAACGTACCCGTCGTCAGTCAATGCCTGGACCTGCTTCCCGATCAATCCACTCGCGGTCGAGATACCTTGGCTCTGCTGCATCGATTCGAGCGACTCACGTAATTGATCGGTCGCACCGATCTCGCGAATCTGGCTGATCTGTTGCAACATTTCCGAGTTTTCCATCGGATCGAGTGGATCCTGGTTCTGCAATTCGGTGATCATCAATTGCAGAAAGTGATCCATGTTCAACTCACGCAAGTCCGTTGGCTGCTTGGTGGATGAACTGGAACTATTAGTCGACGAACTGGAATCGATTTTTGACATGATTCGCTCACGCGTAAGTGAACTGCGGTAAATTCATTTTGCTATTGTTCAAGTATGCCTGACGCACTTTCTTTAAATGGTCACATTCAAGTTGCGACTATCGCGTTCGGCATCTTTATTGACGGACTCGCGTGCACTCGACGCGGTCTCTTCTTCGTTGTTCGTATCCACGCCTTGGCGATTTGAAGTGTGCGAACCGCCTTGACGATCGGATTGATCTGCGAAGGTCGACGCCGATCCATCCTGGGGTGTTTGCTGCCCCATCAGCTCGACTTCAAAATGTTGGACATTGATATTCGATTCCGCCAATCGTTCGCGAAGCTGCGGAAGGTTATCGAGCAGCACCTGCCGTGTGGCGGCGTTCTCGGCTTCAATCTTGGCTGACAGATTGCCGTTTTCGATCTTGATTTCAACCTTCAGTTGCCCAAGCTCCGATGGATTCAAGCGAATCTTGATCGACTGTCCCGGGGGCGTTGTTTCGACGGCCCTGGCAACTCGATTGATCAAGCGAATCTGCTGCTTGGGATCGAGTTGCGGAGACTGACTGCCTTCCGCTTTCTGAAGTGATCCTCGCTGAATACCACGCTGCAAAAGCGATGCGAGGTTGTTCACTCCGGTTGTGCTATTAGACGTACTATTGCCACCTGACGCCGTTGTAGCGACTGTATTACTCGACGCCGCCGCGGCCAATGCTTCACTGGCTTTCGTCACGGCCGCCATCGTCGAAGAATCAGGCGATGTCGTAGCGGCGGGCTCGATCACGTCGACCTGACTAGTGTCTTTGTTGCTGGCTCGCTGAGTCGAAGTACGACTTTGGTTTCGGTCGGAAGAATCGTCCTGAGCGGTGTCTCCCGTCTCTAGGCTGACCTCGCTGTCGACCGTTTCCTCGGCAACTTGTTCGACTCCATCCAGCTTCAGCTTGCGTTCTTCCTGCGAACGCACCTCGCCTGGTTCTTCGCCTGGGTTCACTTCGCTAACCGGTTCAACCGGTTCTTCTTCCATCGCGGCGAATGCGGGGGCTTCGGCTTCTCTCGATTCCTTTTGTACCGATTCAGATGTTACTTCTTTAGCGGAGTCATGCTGCTCATCCGAAGAATCCTCGGATGCTTTCTCCGTATCGAGCGGCTGGCCGGCATTCAATTGCCCTGGCAGCAGCGTATTTTTCTTTTCCTCCGATGCGCTAGCAGCATCTACGGGAGCCTGTTGTTCGACTTCGCCCTGCTCCCCTTCCGCCAGCGTATCAGGAGCACCCAGTAGCTGCTCTTGCTGTGTGGCAGCAGCTGCGGTCTCCAGAGCTGCCTGATCCGGTTCACTATCTTCCTCGTCCTGAGCAGCTTGCTGCTCGGACAACTCTGCGACTGCTGCGGTGTCTTCTTGTTCGACTGTTGTATCTGCCGCCGACAGGTCGACATCCGACGATTCGCTTGATCGAACACTCCCTGCGTAGGAAGGCGTCGAATCGTCGTAACCATCGTGAAGATTCGGATCGTCGGTGGGTGCCGTGTACGGATCACTCGCTGCCGTCGCGGTGCCTGTCGAGGCAACCGGATCGAACGATTTGCTACCCTTTGTTGTCATCGCCTGGGTCGACTTCATGATCAAGTCGAAGAATGCCATCGGATCGGCAGCCGACGCTGAATTGCTACGCGAACCGCCTGACCAGCCAGTCGTCGAGTTCACGGAGTTGGATGATGTCGATTCCATGGGTTTCCTCGTTATTTGGACGGCGGCGCGAATTGTTGAAGTTGATCGCGGGCATCGCCCAGGATCTCGGTATCCGGAACACCGCGGCGAATCTCATCCAATATGTCGGCGAGTTTTTGCTGTTCATCTTCCGAGCGAAACTCGCCCATGATCTTCTTTCGTTTGTCTGTGGACATTGCTTTGACGATCTTCACCACATCGGTCATGGCTTCATCATCTCGCTGCAGCATCATCAAGATCTGCTCTTTCGCCTGTCGCGGATCCAATGCTTCCAGCGTCCGTTGAACTTCGACAATCGCCTCGTCCAGCACGCCGTCTTCCAGTGCTTTCAAACGCTGATCGAAGCCCTGCTTCAGCTGATCGTAACGCCGTCGCTCTTCCATCAAGCTCGACTGCATGTTCCGGAGGTTCTCGATCCCGGTATCCAGGGCCTGCAGGCGAAAATCGAGCGCCAGATGCCGCTGGGCTCGTTCGTCGATAATCTGCTGCATGTCTGGTTCTTCGTGATCTTCCTCAGGCTCGTCCTTGTTCTGCACTTCTTCTCGAATGGCGTCCTCGTCGATGCCGTACACGATAGCCATCAACGAGTAGAAACGGTCTTTGGTGAACGTCCCCGAGTTGGCGAACACAGCGACACAGATCACCTGTGCCAACACGGTTGCCACACATAGGTAGGCGAAAAACGCTCCCGCCATTCGTACCAAAGCCACGGCTAGTCTCCTTTACGCATGAAACCGCTTAGCGCGATCTCGTCCATTTGTTTTGCTTCCACGGCAGCTTCCCACTTCAGGTGCTGCTCGTGCTTCTGCTCTTTGAGCCTTTCCAACGTTCGGACTTCGTGGTCCGCATCGATCAATGCTTGTTGTCGCTGCTGAATATGCGGCCGCAGCTTGAGCATCAGTTGCTGTTTCTCGACTTGCAGGGCCTTCAGAAACATCACTTCACGCTGCGAGGCAGTGATCAAGTCGACATTCAGCGAACCGACTTGGGTTAGTCCACGAATGTAACTGTGTTGATCCTGGATATCGCTTTCGATCCCGGCCTGGTGTTCCTTGAGTTGCTCTTCGGCCCGCAGGACTTCGGCAAGTTCCGCGCGACACTGATCCCGTGCGGCAATCTTGAGCCGCAGGTAAGTCTCGAGTCGGAAACGGAACTTGGACATAACGTTTTACTTCCTATCTACCTGGCCGCAATCTTCGGACCACCGGCGGCCTGAAGGTTCGGCTGGGCAATGCTGCACTTGCGAACCAGGGCCATCAATTGTTCCTGGGCTGACTCAACACTGGCCTGTTCGTCCACTCGCTGGCGAAGGAATCGATCGATTTCATCCTTCAAGCGAATGGCCATATCAATGCGTGGATTCGAGCCTTGGCGATAAGCCCCTATGTTGATCAGGTCTTCGTTTTCGGCGTAGGTTGCCATCAGGTCGCGAATGACAATCGCTCCCGTGCGCACTTCCTCACTCACCAGATCGTTCATCAAACGACTAATGCTAGGCATGATATCGATCGCCGGATAATGCCCCTTGCCTGCCAGCTTACGAGACAGAATGATGTGCCCGTCAAGCAAACCACGCACGGTGTCGGCAACTGGCTCGTTCGTGTCATCCCCTTCCACTAGCACCGTGTAGAAAGCCGTGATGCTTCCTTGCTTGGTACGTCCGGTACGCTCCACCAATCGCGGCAGCATAGCGAACATCGACGGTGGATATCCTTTGGTCGTGGGGGGCTCGCCAGCGGCGAGGCCGATCTCGCGCTGAGCCATAGCAAAACGTGTGACACTATCCATCAGGAAGAGCACGTTTTTGCCACTCTCTCGGAACGATTCGGCTATACTCGTTGCGGCCATGGCCGCTTGCATTCGCTGAATGGCAGGCTGATCGCTGGTCGCCACGACGACCACACTTCGCGCCATTCCTTCTGGGCCGAGGTCACGTTCGATGAAGTCATTTACTTCACGGCCTCGTTCGCCGATGAGTGCAATCACGTTCACGTCGGCCGAAGTGTAGCGGGCCATCATCCCCAGCGTGACGCTCTTGCCGACACCACTGCCGGCGAAGATTCCCACGCGCTGTCCCAGGCCGCAGGTCAACATGCCGTCGATGGCTCGTACCCCAGTCGAGATGGTTTGATCGATCCGTGGCCGGTTGATCGCGTTGGGGGGATCCTGGTCGAGTCGAACTCGATCGGACGCGATCGGCGGAGGAAGATCGTCCATGCAGTTTCCATGGGCATCCAACACACGGCCAAGCAGTTGCTCGCCAACACCCACCGTGCGGAACGAATGAGTCAATCGAACGCGGTTTCCACGTCGAATGCCCTGTACGCCTGTCAGCGGATAGATGAGCGTATTCTCTCCCTTGAAACCAATGACTTCGGCGGGAATCGGCGGCCCAACTTGTCGTTCCACTTCCACGACGGCACCAATTGGCACGGGGAAGCCAGCGACTGCCGTTGTGGTACCAAAGGTTTCGACAACACTTCCGGTGACGGCAGTCGGCATGACCTGTTTGAGTCGACTCTTGAGAGAAGCGATCACTGGGCATCTCCCAGTTCGTCAGCGATTCGCGACAGTTGTGTCTCGATGCGGTTGTCAATCGAACCAAACCTGGTTTCGACCACACAGCCGCCGCGGCTGATAGCGGGATCGGCAATGATCTGCGTTGCGGCAAGCTTTTTTAGTTCGTCACACAGCATCGCTTCGCCGCTTTGCATGCTGCTTAAGTCTTGGGGATTCAGTCGAATGTGAATCTCGCCGCATCCGGCTGCCAATTGCAGCGACTCGCGAACGAGCGTGGCCGAAATTTGAGGGTCTGCGGCAATTTCGCGACGAATGATCTTCTCAGCGATGGCAGTGGCAACCTGAAGGCCAACCTTCTCCCACTGGTTGAGCCAGTGCTGACGCTCGGTCGTTAGATCTTGGACCAGAGTTCGCAGCGCTGGCAGTAGCGTCGCAGCGTGCTGATCGACTTCGGTCTTCAGCGATTGTCGGGCCTTTTGCTCGGCAGCTTGTCGCCCTTCCGCTTCAGCCTTGGCACGTATCTGCTTCGCCTGCTCTTGGGCCTGTTTGATGATGTCGGCGGCCTTGAGCTTGACGTTGTTCAGGTCGCTCTGCGCCTTGTCGGAAACATCGTTCAAATTGAAAGCGATGGTCGAAAGCGAATGGGCTTCGTGTTCGAGTTTGCCTGATTTGATGACTGCCATGATGCGATTTCCTTATGCGGCTGCCTGAAGTCGGCTCGTGGGATGAACCAGGGAAGCCACAAGCAGCTCATCCGCTGCCAGACACATTTGTCGTTTCGCGTGATCGATATCGGAGAGCAATACTGGCTGCATCTCGCGAATCTTGCGTTCGAGCAGCTTCACGTCTCCTGCTCCGAGACCACGAGAAATTCGCTTCATTACTGCAGACGATGCACCACACAATGCCAACAGCACAACCTTAGGACCGGCCTGGTGTAGCACTTTGGCCAGCGAAGCATCGTCCAGCAAGGCAAAGCGTTCAAAGGGGAACTTCGCCTGAGGCAATTCTCGCAGAGTGGCTTCCTTCTTCGGCTCCGGCTTCAAAGCTTCGACAGCCGGGTCGAACTTCGTTTCTGGTTTCGGCTCAGGCTGGACCGGAGCAGGCGACAACGGAACGATCGCCGGTTGCGGTGCAGGCATCTTGAAAACAGGCTGCTCGACTTCTACGTACTTCAGCGTTTCCAACTCGGAGGAAAGCTGCGAGCCACGGTTTCGCAACTCGGCGAGAAGTTGTTCTGCCTGATCGCCAGATGAGGCCTTAAGGATTGCCTGGGCTGCGGCCATCCCAAGCCGGCGACGCTCGAACGCCAGCACCTGACGCGAGACAATCTGCTTGATGCGAACTTCGATCTCGGCCACGATCTCTTGCGAAGGTTCGTCCAACTGGGTGATCCGATGAACGATGTCGGCCTGCAGTCGGGCAGGAAGTTGACGCAAGATCTCCGAAGCCCGCTGAGGCTGAAGATAACTCATCACGACAGCCGTTACCTGCGGATGTTCCTGTTCGAAGAAGGGTGCCAGCATTTCGCTAGGGGCATCGTTCAGAAAGGCGAACGGTGGGGGCGTGGTTGCCGTTGTTGGGACAGCAACCATTTCTGGCTGCTGGTAGGTGAATTCTATTTCCACGCCTGGATCTTCGACGGGTAGTTGTCGGCCAGAGTTGCGTAGAAATTCGTCGAGAACGGTCTGTCGTTCTTCATCCGATACGTTTTCCAACTCAATCGACATCCAGCGAATCTGGGAAGCGACTTCTTCCGGCATGCTATCAAGCAGCTTATCGGCCGAGGCTTCATCGAGACTGGCGATGACGATGGCGGCTTTGCGGATGGTTTCAGGGGATGTACTCATGATGTTTCTCTAAAAAGGTGCGACAACCTTTTGGCACTTAGTTGGGGCTTCCGATCCAGGTCTGCAGAATGCCCAAGGCCGTGTCGGGGTCCTCGCGAACCATATCGGCCAGCTCATTCTTCAGGTTAGGACCACTGCCCTGGGCAAAGCGCTTCTTCAATAGCCCCTGCATCGATCCTTCCGGCTGCTCTTCCTTCTTCTCGTCTTTGGCTTGTGCGGCGGCAGGATCTTCCAGCTTGAAGGCTTCCGACTGAGCCGGAACGCCAGCTCCGCTGGTCAGCATGCCACGGAGCATCAACAGCCCCACAGCCGCGAAGCCAATCGTTGCCAGGGTTTGCCAATTGGTTGCCAACCAGGCCATGGCCGTATCGGCAACAGCAGGTTCGACCGTTGGCGTTTCCGGCAGCTGAGGTGCCGTCCAGACGTAGACCTGGGGATAAGGGTCGTCCCCTTTGGCTTGCTCAGGCAGCAGTGTCACGACGGTCGTTTCCACCGTCTTCTTGGTTTCGTCTTCGATCTTCTTCAGTTCGCCTGGATCAGGCGTCTTGGGCTGCTGCCCGGCCGGGGTCGGGTTCCGCGAGTTCCAGACATCAACGTAGTACTGACTCGGAATGCTGACCGAAACGGTCACGCGTTTCGGCGTAAGGGAAGCCAGTTGCTTCTGGGTGTAGTCCTGGTTGGTAACGGCGAGCGTTTCTTCTCGATTCGATTCGGAAGTTTGTTCCGTCATCGGAGCTGCACTGACAGCCGTAGGACGATTGGGGCCTTGGGCACCAAGTCCAGGTTCACCAGCGTTGGTAGGGGTTCGCCTGACCTCAGACGATTTCTCGGCAGTCGAAGCCAACGGCGTCGGACGGGGATCGTACTTGATCCCCTTCTCGATGCGGTTCATCTCGGGGTCTAGTTCGACATTAACGGTCACGTTGTTGCCGCTGATGAAACGCAGGGCGTTGTCGATCGTTTCAGTCCAATGGTCCTCGAACCATTTCTTACGTGCCGCGTAAGGGTCGTCATTGACAGAGGCTAGATCGTTATCGGCTCCGCTAAAGGTCTTACGCGTATTCAAGTCGGTGACCGAAACGTGTTCGGCATCGAGGCCTGCAATCGAATGAGCGACGTAGTTTTGAACGCTTTTTACCGTTTTGGGATCGATCTCTTCCGAACCACTGGGGCGAACGACAACCGAAGCGGTGTAGACCTTTTTACGAGGAAATCCCCCTTTGTCTTCGATGTCGTACTGCACCGAGGCGTAGTCGATGCCCCGCATGTTTCTCAGTACCAAGGCCATTTCTTTCTCGCGAGCGACCTTCTGTCGGTCGGCACGATGGGCTTCCGATTCGAAGGGGCTGGCCTGCCCGATTGCTTCCGACATGCTGTCGTGGAAGTCAGGCGGAATCGCGTTATTCTTGACCAGCGCGGCGATGTAATCGACACGGCGACTTCGCGGCACGTAGATCTGGCTGCCAACAACTTCATAGTCGTCAAGCGTTTCAGAAGCGAACGCGGCTAAGATGGCCTTTTGATCAGCCGGAGCGATTGGAGCGCCAGATAGAATCGGGACGTCCTTCTGGAACATGTTGCTCTGAAACAGAAAAGCAACACTGGTAACAATAGCCACGACCAGCAGGCCTGCGATGATCCGGGAACCGGGTGTCATCGAGACAAACAGGTCTTTGACTTGTTCAAACGCTTTGTTCAAAAAGTCCATCCGTGGACCCTTCAAGCTGCGGAATCGAGTGGATTAATTCATTTGGGTAACTGTCGAATCCTTCGACAGTCAGTCTCTTACTCTTAAACGCGAATGTCTTTCACTTCAGCGTAGGCTTGCATCATCTTGTTGCGAACCTGAAGCATCATTTTGAAGGACATGTCGGCTTTCTGCACGGCGGTCAACACCTCGGCGGGGTTAACGTCGCCGCCGGTGAACAGGGACTCGACCGCGCGGTCGGCGTCCTGTTGCATCTGGTTTACTTCTTGAATTCCTTCGAGCAGGAATTTGCCGAACGATCCAGGCCCATTCTCCGGCTTGCCTGGCAAGGGATTGGGGGCCTGAGGAATGGTCAGCTGCTGTTGAATTGCGTTAATGGATGCCATCGGGGGGAAGTTCCATCAATTACGCCAAAATACGGAGCGTTTGGCTCGTCATGTTCTTGGTCATTTCAATCACACCCACGTTCGATTCGTAGGCTCGGCTTGCCTCCAAGGCATCGACAAACTGTTCGGTCATGTCGACGTTGGGGTACTCGACATACCCTTTCCACTTGCCATCCTGGATTGCCAAAGGATGGTCAGGCTGCCAACGGCGTTTCGGTTCGACACTATCTTCACGAACCTCAGCAACCTTCACCCCAGCGGCACCGCTGGAAGTTGCTAGTTCGTGGTCGGTTTCCAGGATGACGTGCTTGGCCTTATAAGGACCAATGCGTCCGTTGGCATCACGTAGCGAGGACATATTCGCAATGTTCTGCGAAATCGTGGTCAGGCGTTCGCGTTGTGCGATGAGCCCACTGGTACTGATATCCAAAGCGGAAATCATGAGGACATCCTTTCCTGACTAATAAAAT
Organism: Blastopirellula marina; assembly: GCF_002967715.1. Lineage (NCBI taxonomy): Bacteria > Pseudomonadati > Planctomycetota > Planctomycetia > Pirellulales > Pirellulaceae > Blastopirellula > Blastopirellula marina. The sequence continues at coordinate 84,053 of NZ_PUIA01000064.1, read as the reverse complement.
CCGTTGGGGGAGTTAAACGCGTTCGCTAATGGCAACGCCCAACAAACGAAACTGGCTTTCCATGATGGCCAGGGCCGTGTTGTGCATCGTCTGGTTCTTGGACAGCTCGGCGACCTGCTTTTCGATGTCGAGGTTGCTCTCGTCATGAAACAAGATGCCGTTAAGCGAGCTCTTTACCTCTCGCATTGGATCCCCTTCCTTGGTGTGAACGAGTCCTTGCGAGATCGGCTGGTTCGGGTTGTTCTTTCGCTCGATCGCTTCCGACAATACTTCGTGAAAGCGATCGACGTTCAGGTCGCGTCCCTTGTATCCGGGGACGCGTTGGTTAGCGATGTTGGTGGCCAGAATGGAGTGTCGCTTCTGCGCGAAATTGACGACCTGTTCGAGAACAGGAACGGTGTTCGCATTGAAGATCGAGTTTTCCATCGTAGGCTTCCTTACGCTTGTCGCCTGTCATATTGCAAAGGGTGTGCCGATCTAAGCCGGTTGGTATCGATCGTTGCGAATGGGCCCGCAAAGTTTGCCTGCTTCGGCAAATCTTGCGGCAAGCCACTTATGGGGCCGCATTCCGGAGGCAAAAACCGGCAATTGTTGCCGCATCGTTTCCGGAATGTTTTGCCGATAGCACATCCTGCATACTGTCCTTAAACGTGAGCGAAGGTCCGAGCCCGAGGTGCCAGGCCGTAGCTTCGCAGCTTGTTACTCAGTGTTCGCACACTAATTCCCAGGGCCGTTGCTGTCTTTTCGCGATGCCCTTCGAAGTGCTCGAGCGTTTGTTCAATCAACTGTCGCTCCATATCTTCCAACCGCATTCCAACGACGGAAACATTGCCGGTCGATTGCAGTGAAATCGATTCCTGGCTGTTTTCGGTTAACCAAGGACGGATCTGTTCGGGGGTCAGGTCATGACCGATCGTCAGCAATGCGGCTCGCGTGATGATGTTTTCCAGTTCGCGAACATTGCCTGGCCAAGGATGGCTTTGGAGCAACTCCATCGCCGAATCGGCAACCGTCAGCATTTCGCGACCAACGCGAATCACGGCGGCGTTCAGGAAGTGATCGACCAACTTGGGAATGTCTTCGGTGCGATCACGCAGCGGAGGCAGTTCGATCGGCACTACATTCAGCCGGTAATACAGGTCCTGCCGAAAACGACCCGCGGCAACTTCCGCCAGCAGATCTCGGTTCGAGGTCGCCAGCACCCGTACGTCCGCTTCGACGGTCGAACTGCTGCCGACTTTCTCGAAGCGTTTCTCTTGCAGAACACGCAATAGCTTAGCCTGCAGCGGCAGATCGATCTCGGTAATTTCGTCGAGCAGAATGGTTCCCTTGTCGGCCAGTTCAAAACGACCGATTCGGGCATGATCGGCACTGGTAAACGCACCTCGCTCGTGGCCGAACAATTCACTTTCCATCAAGTGAGCAGAAAGAACCGGACAGTTCAGGCTGATCATCGCCTCGGCACAACGACGGCTGGCTTGATGAATCGACCGGGCTACCAGTTCCTTGCCAGTACCACTCTCGCCGGTGATCAAGATGGTCTCGTCAGTCGGTGCTACCAGTGCGATGCGTTGACGCAACGTCTGCATGGCCAGGCTATTGCCGATCATCACGACCGAGTCGCTATCACCGCCGGGCGGAATGGCTGTCGCACGATCACCGCGACTGGTCGACTGGATGGCCCGCCCAATGGCCGATTCCAAGGCTTCGATCTGCACCGGCTTTTCCAGGTAATCGAGCGCACCAAAACGCATGGCATCGACTGCCGTATGGATGCTGCCGTGGGCGGTGACCATAACCAACTGAGTTCTCTCGTGCCTGGCGCGAACTTCTCGCACCAGTTGCAGGCCATCCATCCCGGGCATTTGCAGATCGGTCACAACAACATCGAATGCTTGCTTGGCAAGGCGATCGAGCGCTTCGCGACCGCTGCCACAACTGACCGTTTGATAACCGATCATGGAAACGGCATCACACAGACTTTCGCGCGAGTGCGGATTGTCGTCGACGATCAGAACGGAATGACTGGGGGTGCTCTTTTTCATGGCGTCGATCATGCAGCTGCCTTCAGGGATTTCATCGGAAACATGAGCGTAAATGCGGCTCCAAAGTCGGGGCAGTTCATGGCAGAGACCTGTCCCTGGTGAACTTCCACCACTCGCTGGACGATTGCTAGACCGAGACCGGTTCCGGTGCTCTTGGTGCTATAAAAAGGATCGAAAATACGTCGAACATCGGTGCTAGAAATTCCACAGCCCGTATCGGCGAACTCGATTTCCAAGTGACCGAAGTTGACTTGCGAGGTGATGGTCAGGATGCCTCCATCCGGCATCACGTCCAACGCGTTGAGGATCAAATTCAGAAATGCTCGCTTGAGCATGTCCTTGTCGGCCAGCAACATCTCTTGCTCGGTCAAATCGAGACGTACCTGAACGTCTTGAGCTTGAAACTGGGGTGCCAGATCTTCACAGATCTCGCGGATCATTTGCGATGTCGGCACGTAGGCCTGATTAGGCTGACGATCGGCCGTGAAGTGCAGCAAATCGTCGACGGTCGTGTTGAGTACAGTCAGTCCCGACTCGATCTTATCTACAATCCGCTTGGTTTCTGGGTCGCCGCTGACCTTTCGCTTGAGCAGCCCCGTGTAAAGAGTTAGGGGCATCAAACCGTTGCGAACTTCATGGGCGATGTGAGACGCCACCAAACCAAGGTCTGCCAGACGATTCTTACGTGCTAGTTCGCGATTCTTGACTTCTAATTCGTCGGTCAGCCGCGTGACTTCTTTGCGAAGCGACTCGTGCGTTTCCTGGAGTCGTGCGGTGGCTTTGTCCCAGCACGAAAGCAGTTCACGCAGATCGATCGACTCGTCGTTGGCCGAAAGATTCCAAAGGCGGTTAGTGTCGGAAATCGAAGGTTCTTCGTTAGGAGAGGTCATATACTGGGGGACCTTTCTTACTCGGCGGTTAAATCGAAGCCGCGACTTGTGGGTACGTTCATATCGTTGTAGGCGGAAGCGGAATCGGCGGAGGCATGTGTTTCCTGGAGCATCCTTGAGATTTCATCACGATGCGTGGCGACAACCTCGGTGCTCTTTTGTTCGATCTCCTTTAGTTCTGTCAGCAGCACTTCACACTGCTGCGCCTTTTGCGAACATTGGGTGCGTTCGCTGGCACTTCGCCATACTCGCGTTTCCGGGTTCTGCTGGCGAAAGGGATCCATGGTGCGGTCGATGTACGTCAGGCGTTCAATCAACGTTTGCTTGGCGGCCAACACACGCATCAGGTCGTCGATGTAGTCGCTGTGCCCAGCCAATCGCAGTTGGTACTGCGACAGGGTCAGCAACTGCGTCAGCACTTCGTGCTTTTTATCTATCAGCTGAACCAGTTGATCGGTTTCCTCTACGCAAGGCATACAAATCAGCTTTCCAGTTAAAGGGTGGCTGCTAACCAATTGAGGTAATTCTGCCAGTCGTCACGCGTGCCGTGAGTTGTCTCGGAATAGTCAATCCCATCGGCGAGTCGCGACAACACAATCTTGGCTTGTTCCACTGTGCCTCGGGCTTCGTTCGATAGATTCATATACCGGTAACAATGGGCAATCTGCACGAACGCTTCCAGCGAAACGGCTTCGGTTTGATAGCGATTGGAAGCCGTGGAATAGGCTTCGATCGCATCCTTGTAACGTGCCAACTCAAACATAGCCGCGCCCTGTGCGAAGTAGCAGTTCCGCAAAATCTTCGCTTCGACTGGATGGAGGTCTGCCTGAGTTTCGAGCTTCGTCGTCAATTCATATTCCAGGTCGCTATAGATCTCGATCGCGCTTTCGAGATGGTCTTTCACTTCTTTGTCGAACTTGATCCGCTGCGTTTCGATGTTCACCAGGCGAAACTTCTTTTTGGGCAGCGTGGACGAACGACGATGACACTCGGCAATCAAATAACGAGCACTGACCGAGCGGGGATCGTCTGGATATCGCCGAACGGCCGCATGCAGATATTTGATCGCCCCCTTGTAGCTCTCGTTGCTCTGTTCGAGGAATTGAAAGCCCTCGCGTGGAATACTTTCCGGAGCTTCCAGAGCACCTTTCACACGGGCTTGGGCCTCGAACATTTCCCCTTCCAAGTGCAGAACGCTACCGAGTGCAAACAGCGAGTCTTGCCATTCACGACTGCTGGGCTCAAGTCGACCGTCGTCTAGATTAGCAGTCAGCACGCTCTTCGCCTCTGCGAGCTTGCCCAATTCCATGTAGGCTTCGCCACCGAGTACGCGAGCTTCGTAAACGGACGGATCTTTCGGATAAAACTCCAGGCACTCGTTAATTGGGCTCAACGCTTCTTCGGCTCGATCGAGTGCGATTAAGGCCCTGGCAGTCGCCACCAACGCACGGGGCTGATGCTCACGCGTTTCGTACCGTTGGTATTCGGCGAGAATTTCGACTGCCTTGCTGAAGTCTTGCCCACGGAGGTAAGCCGAAGCGCTATTCCAAAGGTCATTCGTGTATTCCGCTGTGGCAAACCGATGTTCGGCCAGATCGAGATAGACCTTGCCGGCATTGCGGAAGCGGAAACGCGACTTCGCACGCAGGTCGAGTGATTGGTTGAATGGAACGTTGTCGGCTTGATGCTCGAGGTAATCGCCCCAGGCATGTTGCACGTCTGCTTCGATTTGAAAGGCTTGATCCGCCGGGAATAAGGGACGCAGCGACTGGGCGACTTCCACCGCAGGGGCAAACTTCTTGGCTGATTTCCAAGCATCGATCGCTCGGGTCACACGTTGACGGAACTCGACTTCGTCGACCCAGGGGTTTTCGTACTGGCCACCAAGGGTTGCTTCGCGAAGGGCACGGCGATAGATCTCGACCGCTTCTTCATCTTTATTTTCGTCACGCAACAGCTCGGCTTCTTCCAGGCCGGCGGCAACGCTTTCCGGAGTTCGATAGTAAATCTTTCGCGTACGAGAAGCCTGCTCCATGGCTTCGTCCAACTGATCGTTTGCCCGTAGCATGACGGCCAACAGGTACGATGCTTTACGCGTCGAATCCGCCGCAACCAACTGATTGCTGGCCGCCTTGCGGAACATTCGAATGGCCGTATTGAGCGAGTCCTGAGCTTGCTCTTGCTCTCCGGCAGCGAGGTGCTCGTGATAGCGACGACGAGCGACCAACCCTTGGACGATCACTCCATCGACATAGCTAGGCGAGGTCGGCGGGATCTCGAGAATGGTCTCCAGCGTTTCGTCGAGTTGCCCCAATTCGAATTGAATACGAGCCAGGCGAATGTGTGCCTCTGATTTTTGATCCGGCGTAAGAACCGGATGGGAGTCGTAAAGCCGACTCCACTTCAAGGCTTGCTCAAGCTTTTCTGGTGTGGTGGGCTGAATCGCCAAATAGCAATCGGCCACGGCGTTCTCGATATCAAGCTGATGCAGCGGGTAGTCGGAATAGATCTTAGTGAGGGACTGGATTGCCTTTTCGTACTGCTTCGACTCCATCTGGCTGATGCCAAGCAGGTATTCACCTCGGATCTTATACTCCGGCGGGAATCCTCGTTCGCGGGCCGTTTCTAAATGTTGCACGGCAACACGATAAACCGTTTCGCGGTCCTTTGGGTTGAGAAACCCTTTCGCTTCGTCATGCAAAATCATGCCTAGTAAAAAAGGCGCGGCACCCTGGTAGGGCTGCGGAACGTGAAGGTCATCGACATGGCTGCGAGCAATATCGCGTGCCTTGGTGACCTCTCCTTTTTCATAGGCATCGATGGCTGCAGCCAAAGTTTGGCCCTCGCCATCGCCGCCGCGTAGGAGCACCCACGATGTTCCTGAAACAAGCCCAGCCACAACGACAGCTCCAGCAACCAGGAACACCCGATTGCCGAGCATGCCCATGAAACCGCCGCGAGGGGTTACACCCTCGGCCGCTTCAGGAGCATCGTTTTGGCTAGATTCCGTCGACATCGATAATTTGTTTCAAGTTTCCTGGTGGCTCAAGTCGATATCGAAAACGGGAAGGTTCGCAATCAACATTCCGCGAATTCAACGAATTACAGTCGCGATTCTGCGCGAGCGCACGCAGGCGCACGGATTTTCGCGGCACAATATGTACAGAAATGCAGGGAAACGGGTCAAGACAGGATCGTTAAGATCTTTTGCCGCAGCAGATCGCCACCCATAAAGACGGCATGCCAATAGCGGATTGCCAGCATTGCCGGCATGTGAGATTTACCAGATTGCCGATAATCTTTTACGCATAAGCACTTGGCAATTTAAGCGTCTTTCCAACGAAAAACCCTCGCCAAGGCGAGGGTTTTTCAGCGCTTACACGGAAGGTCTAACGCTAACTCCGGGAAGCGTTATTTCAAAACCTGGCCCATGACCCAGCCGTTCATATCTTCCAGCATGTCGGTCATGATGCCATCGCCGCAGAGATATTCGCGAACGTCCATTTTGAGGCCGGCGCTGTGCCCCAGACGAATATCACTGCAAAGCTGCTGTTCGGTGTAGTAAGTGCTTTCATGGCAGTGCATCAACAGAATCGGCAACTGTTCGCACAGTCCGAGATTTCGCAGCGGGGCATATCCACTGGGAAAAGGGCCGTTGATGGAGATGACGCCTGCGTAATCACTTGGATTTTGCAGGGCCAACCGCAGAGCCATCGTCGCTCCATCCTGGTAGCCGGCCAGGAAGATACGGCGGCGATGAATATTGAACTGGTCTGATGCCGACTCGATCGCCATTTCTACGCGACGCGAGGCAAACTCGATGTTGGCTTCGTCTTGCGACCAATAGTAGCTGGCAAATTGGCTACCTGTGTCCCGCGTGTGACGACGAGTACCACGAGGACCAACCGCAACAAAATTGCGAGTGCTGGTCAGCGGCATAATACGCCGCAATTGGGACTCGTTATCGAACGCTCCGTGCAGCCAGACGATTAGCGGATACGCATAGCCTGGCTCGTAGTGTAGCGGAGTGAACAATTCCAGCGGACAGCTTTGGCTTGAATCTCGCCGAATGCGGAATTCGTAAACCTTGCTTTGCTGAACGCTAAGATTGGACGAATGGGCCGTTGGAAGCGCTGGCGTGTCTAAACGTTTCATGAAGACGTTCTGCAGACTCTCGGTGTTGGTTGTTCGGAGAGCGAAGCCCAAATGTGGCGATGTTCGCCAAATGGGTCAAGATCAGCCTCACCATCTTTTTGACGGATCAACTTCGCTTTGGTAATGCCAACGCTGAGAAATCGTTTTCTAGCGTCCTGCGCGACTTCCTTGTCGCCTCGTTGGAACAAGCATTGAAACACGAATGACCAAGGGAAACAATCTTGCTAGCGAGACCGACATTCCTGAAAATTTCTTGGCAAATCTCATGGCCCAAGAAATGCATGGGCCGTGATTTGCCACTCGCTTGGCTTGTTTCCTTAGCCGGAAAACCTTTGCTTACGAAGCTAAAAGTTTGTCCATCGCCTCGACCAATCCCTTGACCGCGTCGACACTCTTTTGGAAGTCCGATTTTTCCTGTTCGGTCAGTTCGAGCTCGACAACTTTCTCGACGCCATCGGAACCCAAGATAACCGGCACGCCGACATAGTAACCACCCACGCCGTATTCCTTATCGCAGTAAGCAGCACAAGGAATCAGACGCTTCTTGTCGCGGACAATCGCTTCGACCATCTGAGCAGTCGCGGCAGCTGGTGCGTAGTAAGCACTACCGGTTTTGAGCAAGCCGACGATCTCGGCACCACCCTTACGGGCGCGGTCAACGATTTCTTCCAGACGCTTTTCGTCCATCAGACGCGTAACTGGAATACCGCCTACCGAAGTGCATGATGGCATGGGAACCATCGTATCGCCGTGGCCGCCCATCAGCATGGCGGAAACGTCTTCGACACTCACGCCAAGTTCCATGGCAATGAACGTGCGGTAACGGGCCGTATCCAGAACACCCGCCTGCCCCATGACGCGATTAGCAGGGAAACCGCTGACCTTCTGGGCCTGCTGAACCATGGCATCCAGCGGATTGCTGACAACGATGATCGAGCAGTTCGGGCTGGTCGCTTTAATCTGCTCGGTAACGGCGGTGACGATCTTGGCATTGGTAGCCAACAGGTCATCACGGCTCATGCCGGGCTTACGAGGAATACCAGCGGTGATGACGACAACGTCGCTATCCTTAGTGTCGGCGTAATCGGTGGTGCCAACAATGTTGCTATCGAAGCCAACGATCGGCGAGGCCTGCATCAGGTCGAGGGCCTTACCCTTGGGCATGTCTTCGGTTTGCGGAATGTCCAGCAGCACGACGTCGCCGAGTTCAGCGGCTGCACACCAGTGAGCACAAGTGGCCCCCACGTTACCGGCACCGACAATCGTGATCTTGGCTCGTTTCATGAGAAAGTTCTCCTCAAAAGCCCAGCAACCGCTGGGGTTAATGGTTGAAGACATGTCCGCAAGGTGAATTGCCTGAAGCTGTTAAGTAGCACTAGGCCGTTCTGAAGCTGAATATGGGCGCGCCGCCAGCGATTATCAAGAGGGCTTGACGGCCTAACGTCGATCTTGAAGGAGGTTCGTCACGAATTAACGCTTGCGAGACGCAGGTTTCCTGCCAAACACAAAACCGAACGCAATTCCCAGTCCAACCACGACCCCCAAAACCACCAACATGGCAAGCACAAACTGATTGGTCTCAGGATTACTGGGAGCCGCATACTTCTCGACGTTCGCGGCGATAAAAAGAGGGCTGATCTGCCGCCGGGTAAAATCTTCCTGCGACATAAACGGGGTTCGATAGGCCCAAAGCTTGAAGAACGCCCCCGTCACGGCAACCGACTGGTGCAGGTCTTCTCCTACCGACAGCCCAGGCGGCAACTCCGCCACACAAACCAACACTGGATAGTCATTAGAAAACTGCTTACGCGTCGATTCATCCCCTGCACGCTGCGAGACAATCGGATTGGCAATTGGCACGAAGACCGACAGTTCGTAGTAATGATCGACTCCCAACCGCTGCTGGATATCTTCATCGTCGACCTCAATTTTAGTAATACGACGACACAGGCCCGTGAGTCGCATAAACCTGGCACGATAATCCGCAGGGGCAACCATCAGCCCCTCTTTGGGTTCGGTCAGTAACTGAGAGACCGATAGATCTGCCAAGGCCTTTTGCTGATCGAGAGGAACGCCCCGAACAGCGGCCATCATCTGGTAGAAGGGCTCTCGCTCGAGCCCCTCGAACTTGACGCGATCCTTGACGCGGGAAAGCTCACCGATATCCATCCCCTGCTCTGCCAGGAGAACCTGGTCGGCCGTGACACCCAGATCCTGATTGGGCTCGCTTGGATGCCACGAAATCTTGGGGGTAGCAAAAACGAAGCCCTGACGTCCCTCATCTGTTTTAAATGGCTTCAAGAAAACGCCAGCACAACTAATCGGTGCACCTGCAATGTTCTTTTCAGGATTGAGCGTGACCTTCCAGGAGTGCGGAATATCTTCCACCACAATCGTGCCAAACGCTTTCCCGGTGGGCGTATCAAGCAGAGCATCCACTTCATAGTAGGCAGCCAATCCAACACTTGCGACCGCCTCCTTGGGTATCGTGATTTCGCGTACCGCTTCGACGTTGCCGGTGAGCAAGTAGATCTCCAATCGGTGCTTCTGCGGGTCTTTTTCCAGATCTTGCCAGGGGGTTTCCAGCTTCAACCAGCGAGTGATTCGGTGCGGTTGAAGACGTCGAATCCGCGTTAAAGCTCGAATAACAGCCTCCTGCTCGCCATCCTCCAGTGGCTGTCCATCCAGAAACATTTGCAGGTAACTGTCTCCGAAATCAATCAGCGCGAAGAAGTCACGGGCAGACATTTTGTCAAAGTCAGGTGCACGCTCCTCTGACTGGCTACCTTCCGCTTCCGAAGCTTCTTGCTCGGCCATCGGCGATGGCTCAGCCTCATCCTGGGCAGTCAGATAGCCACTCGCAATGAAGAGCAGCACTAGCACCAAGAGAAAATGCCGACCGGGATTATTCAGTTGTTTTGTCATCGGTTTCTTCGGACGACGAATGATTCTTCATTTGAGCCGACAAGGCACCGAGTTGATCTCGCACCGAGACCCCTACGGAGATATCGGCGGCGTTTTCTTCAAACTGTTTTCGGTTGCGATGTCGCACCAGTTTCTCGACCTGAGAGTCACGATTGCGGTTAGCCCACCAGATAAAACCAACAACACCAATCGCCCCCAGCAGCGTACAACCAATGCCGATGGCAATCTCCAGCCCTGTGATCTCACGCTGCACGGTTGCCGGTGCCTGCCAATTGACATTCTTCGCCAGCAGAAGCGGGGCGGACATCGTCCCACCCTTGGCAGCATATACCCACTTCTTGAAGTAGACGGCCTGCAGGGATGCCGTTTCGTGAATTTCGTTACCTACCGGAAATCCTTCCGGCAGGTCCATACTGTAGATCACAATCGGAGAGTTGTCCCCTCCTGAAAAGACCCACAACTGCCATAAATTACCAGCCCGCTCGTCGAGCGGATTGGGAGGAAGCTTGACACACCGCCGAATGGTTCCCTGAATGGTTACCAGCTTGCCGCGATAAAGCTTCGACTGCTGAAATAATTGCCCAAACTGGACCAGTGGAGCATGTTTTGCCGATAACTCCTGGGCATTCGCCTCACGCATATTATCGAAGACCTGAGACCAGGCTTCAAAGTCCGAGGCGCGAAACGGGCTACTATCCTCTACCAAAGCCAAAGCCTCTGGTGTTGCCCAGATCTTGTCGTGCCCCTGCCCTGCCTCCCCGTTGTGATTGCCTCCCAAGGTGTAGGGAGTTGCTGGAGGGCGATTCCCTACAACACGAAACTCCCCTTCAGTACCGTTATCACTGGCGACGGCCTTGCGGGGGACCTCGATCTGATTTTGGGCGATGCGAGCCGGGTCTTCCGTCGAGCCCTCTTCGGCTGCCTGATCCGGAGCAATCCAACGCCAGGTTTCCGGATCGGCGGCTCGTATCATGAGCACGACCACCAGCCCCAACGAGCCGACCAGCATCATCAGGCGTAACTGCTCACCTCGCGCAAAGTAATTTCGCGGAGGCTTTCGACCAGATTTCGATGATTCAGGAGTAGTTTGGGACATGTCTCAAATTATACGCGATATGTGAATCACCCCAGTGAACTACGGCCAAACACGTTCAATCGAGCGATTGTGTACCACCTTCCTGGCCGAATCATGCAGTCAGAAGGGTACACCCCTTAAATCTAGGTTTAATAAAGAGATACAGCAACACGGCAAAAACCCTGGCCGCATTCGGCACCCGACTCGCGCCGGTGCTGAACTCTATGGTATCATGGGTTTTATCTCGAAATCCGCTCCTCTTTCTGGGAATAATTCAATTCGTTGCCTACGAATGCTTAGTTAGGAGGAGTTGATTGACAGCCTCTGCTTGGCTTCGCCCTGGCAGGAATCGTTCATTCAGTTCTTCCCTGGAGTTTGCGTTGGCTCTTTCCGCCGAGCAGTTTCACCGATTGGTCGACCAGCATGGTCCGACGCTTTATCGCGTTGCCTATCGCCTGATGGGTAATCGCCATGATGCCGAGGATGTTGTGCAGGATGCATTCCGATCGGTTTGGGACAGCCGCGATCGATTCGACGCTGAAAAGGGGGAGCGTGCCTGGCTGATTGCCATTCTTCGACGTCGTGTCGTCGACCGATGGCGTCGCAAAAAACAGCCCATGCCTCTTTCCGATCACGACGAGTCCACGCCAGAATTGGTTGCACCCGCTGAACCGGAACAAGGATTCAGCGACGAAATGCAGGCTGCACTACAGTGCCTTTCAGAGGAACTTCGCGAGGCAATTCTGCTGGTGGTGGTTGGTGAACTGACGCACCAGGAGGCCGCGGACCTGCTGAACGTACCACTAGGGACAGTCCTTTCCCGTGTGAGTCGTGCTCGCAAGAAACTTCATCTAGAATTATCCACTCGCCTGTCGCCCTGACCATTCAGCACGACAGTACCCTCAACAACCGTTAACTCGCTAACCAGCATTACCGTGAATTCTTCTGACCACGATCGCGAACTTGACCGACAACTGCGAGAGGTTGCTCTGCCAACCGATCTCGTTGCCCGGCTCAAGTGCATTCCTGAAGCTGCTGAAATTGACGCAGCCCTCGATCGTGAATTGTCGGCGGTAGAAATTCCGGCTGGTCTTGCCGAGCAACTGCACGATATTGCGGCTTCGTCGACGCTAGTTACACGTAATGTTCGCGAGCGGAGTGCCGCCAGTCGTCGACCAGCTTCGCGTTGGATCGCAGCAGTTTGGGCAGTCGCAGCCTCGCTGCTGGTCGTACTGGGTATCGGATCGCTTTGGCAAATCAACACGAAATCAAACGTTGCCAAGAACGACCCCGTATCGGTCATCCCTGGCCCTGCCAGCCCGTCAGAGACATCCCTGGCACTTGACTGGCTTGGCCCAACTGGGGCCGAAATCGAAGCCTTGGCCCGACTGCCTGAATCAAGTCCCTTGGCCAACCGACAATCGTTCTCGCCAGTGATCATCACAGAAGCATCGATGCCTGAGACGCAAGTCGTGCAAACGGATGCCCCGCGAATTAAGTCCCTCTCGGAAGAGTTGCCCGAAGACCTTCTCGCCAACACGTTTCTCATGCGTTGGCAGCCGCTGGGTGCTAATCCGATGATCGATTCGACGCACAAACGCCCTCAATTGGTTTTGCCACCAGCGAACACGGTTTCTTATTTCCCAGAGTCCCAAGCCTATGATCGAGAATTCCTACTACGGGAGTCTTCGCATCCATTTGCTTCTCCACAGCATCCTTCGATGCGAGCAACAAACGTTCCGGTAATGGGATCCCAGAAGAGCTTCGAGAATTGCTTCTTCTCCGAGAATCCCCTTTCACCTGAGCTACTGGAAAACGCCCGTACAGAAGAATGGCTCGCCGCGACCGGTAAGTTCTACGTCCCTGCTCAACCTCACCAGATCGAACTTCGCACGGCAGCCGGCCCGGCGGTATTCGCTGGTGCAGGGACACAACTGCTTGAAATTGGAATCGTCGCTGGTGCCGTCGATCCAGAGGACCGTGCCCCCGTCCACCTCACCATCGCGGTTACGCCGCCCGAATCCAAGCAACATGCCCAGCAAACATGGCTCCCACTCAAGATTGCCTTGCGGGAAATGATCGAACAGCTCAGGCCGCATGACAGCGTGACCCTGGTCGTCATGTCCGACATTCCCTATGTCTTGATCGACGATGCGACCAGCGAGCATCGCGACGAATGGTTTGCCGCACTTGATCAGATTCACGTAGGCAGCCCATCGAATCTAGCCGAAGGAATTCGATTCGCCGCGGCGACCTCGCTAACCAAAGCTGGGTTCGGCGATATGCGTCGCTCCTTGATGGTGCTCTCGGATCGTTTTCCGGCACTCGACGCATCCACCAACGAACAACTTCGTCCATTGATCGAGAACGCCTCGCAGCAAGGCATTACGTTCAGTTGGGTTCAACTCGAGGACGATAATTTTGCGTCGCTCGTTCCCGCACCGCCCGCATTTCAGGGGATGGGGGATTGGGTAGTGACCAATTCACTGCAACGACTCGGCCGCCTTCTGAACCAGCAAATTCATGGGATATCGACCCTCGTTGGTACAAATCCGAATGTGCGAGTCAACTGGAACGAGAAGTCAGTCGCCCAGTATCGACTGATTGGCTATCAACCGATGGGTGGTCATTTTGTATCCACCTCGGAAACACGCGAATTGCACGCCCTCGAAAGTGGCACGCTTTTGTTTGAATTGATTCTGCCTGAGGATGGTCCCAATGACATCGCGACCATCGAATTGACCTGGAACGATCCCCAAGGGAAAAAGCATAAGTCCGAGCAGAAAGTAAGCCGCCTGCAGTTTGCCTCGTCTTGGCAGGCGTCTTCCTTATCGTTGCAAGTGGCGCAACTCACCCAGCAATCGCTGGCTTTGCATCAGAATACGTACTTTTCACGACGTCGTGGTAACACGATCGATGAGTTAGATAACTGGACTTCCTCACTAAATCCTGCAATTGGTCAACACGCGAGCTATCCTCGATTGGAAGTCCTGTTGCCGACACTGCTTGATTAGGTCAGGATGTGAGTTCAACCGAATACGGCCCAACCATGAAAAGTGTGTTTGAGTCGATCATTTGACAAAAGGAACAGCACCTCCTCCCCCATCTCTTCTTGAGAACATCCGTTCGAACGTGGCCAAGTAAGGCTTACATTGTAACTGGATGTGGACAATCAGCCTTTTCGCCTTCACAATCGAGCTTGCCTGTCGGCACCGGTTATCACCGAGAAGTCTTCGTTCGGGTAGAGGTTTCGCCTTGTCTTTGAGGATAGAATCAATGCGGATTACCAAGCAGATTTTGCTCGCTACCGGCCTTCTTCTGGCGTTCTCGTCGGTGACGACGGCCAAGGAGCCGTTCGACGAATTCTTTAATGGGCTGTTGCAACGCGGGTACCAGGAACAAGCGATCTGGTACATCGAGTCAATGGCCAATAACCCAGGGCTTTCGGACGAAGTCAAGAAGACGCTCGACTACCGCAAGGCACTTGCCCAAATCGAATCGGCTCGCCGCAGTCCGAACCTGGACTCGCGCGAAGAGCTGCTCGTTGCCGCCGGCGACAACCTGGGCAAGTTCCTGAAAGCCAATCCGCAAAGCGATCGCGTCATCGATGCGACGATCCAGCGCGGGAACGTTCTGTCTGATCAGGCCCGTCTGGCCGAAGCCCGCGCACGCCGCGAGGAAAAGCCCGCCGACAAGAAGCCTTATCTGGATGCGGCGTACAAACGCTACGAAGAAGCACGAAAGGTCTTTGAAGATGCGAACAAGCAGATTCGCGAAGCACTGAGTGCTTTGCCGAAAGTCCTCGATCCCTCTAAGGACTCTGCCAAAATCGCGTTTCGTGATGAAATGCGAGCCTCTTACATTCAGACACAACTGCTGGCGTCGAATTGCCTTTTCGAGATGGCCAAGACCCTTCCCGATAACAATCCAGATCGCAAGAAACAACTGGAACAAGCTGCCAAAGAATTCGGCGAGACTTACAGTAAGTACAAGTCGCGACTGGCTGGTCTGTATGCTCGCTTGTACGAAGCACAAGCTCAACAGGCCCTGGGTAAATCGAAGGAAGCCATCGCCATTTACGTCGACGACCTGATGCTGCTGGGGGATCAGCCCGAGCAGTTCCGCCAGGTGAAACTCAAAGCCGCGATCGGCCTGGCAGAGATCTGGGTGAAGCAAGACGAGCAAGCAAAAGTCTTGAAGGATATCGCCCCATGGCTGGCCAGCCAACAATTGCGAGCCAACCAGGAACGGGACGAAGATTGGCTAAATATCAAGCTGATCGTCGCCAAAGCCTACAAGAAAGACGCCGATGGCCGCGACGCCAAAGATAAGGCACGAGGCGAGAATCGTCGCGAAGCGTTGAAGCTGGCAGTCGACGTTGCCAAGTACCCTAGCGAATTCCAAAAGGAAGCGTTGCAAATCCGCACGGACCTGCAAGGGGAAGATGCCGTCGCCCAGGACGAGACGGAAGCCAAAACATTCCAAGAAGCCGTCACCGCAGGTCGCGATCTGATCAATGAAGCCAATACTCAAAGCTTCGCGGTGAAGAAGATGCAGGCCGACCTGAAGGCCACCAAAGACAAAGCCACCAAAGAACAACTGACCAGCCAGATTGCAACGGACGAGAAAGTCATTCAAGACACGTTCAGCAAGGCGGAAAGCAAGTTCCTACAGGCCCTGCAACTGGCCGATCGAGACACGCCGTCCGACGAAGTGAACGGGGTGCAGTATTTCCTTTCCTTCCTGGGTTTCCAGGATGGCGATTACTGGCAGACTTATGCCCGGGCTTCGTTCGTCGCTCAGCGTTATCCGAATAGTCCTAGCGCCAAACCATGCTCTAAAATGGCCCTGGCGTGTGCCCTGCGTTTGTTTGAGGAAGCCCCGGCCGACAATCGCTCGTTTGAGCTTGGTTTGGTTCAAGACACGACCGACTTCATGGTCAAAACCTGGCCCGACTCGGAAGAAGCAGGGCAGGCATTGTTGGCCTTGATTGGATTCCAACTGCAACAGGCAAGTTCAAAAGAGCTTTCCTGGGAACAGCAAAAGGCCATGCTGGAAGCTGCCGAGAGTTCGGTCGCCAAGATTGGTGACGGAACGGCCGCGAAAGCGGATGCCCAATTGAAAGTGGGTCAAACGTACTGGAATCTTTTCCTCCGCGGTAACGCACTGCGCCGCGAAGCTAAAGACAACCCAGAAGCCAAGGGCGTCCCCACCGAAGAACAACTTGCCGCCATCAAAGACAAGACTCAAAGTGTTCTCTCGGCTGGTGTCGACTCGTACCAGGGAGACGATCCAGACTACAGCTACGTTCTGGGGGCCTTGTCCCTGATCCAGGTTTACACCGACATCGGCGAACCTGATAAAGCGGTGCAGCTATTGGAAAAGAAAGACGTCGGCTTGATGAAGCTGGTCGAAAGCAAGAACCCTGCTGCCACGCGACCAGGCATCGATCAACTGATCTACAAGGCTGCCGTCCGAGCCTATATCTCGGCACTTCCCAATACGACCGACGCCTCGAAAACAGAAGCGTTAATGGCCAACGCCGAGAAAGCCATGGCCCAGCTTAAAAGCCTGGTCGGCAACGACGCTGAAGGGCAAAAGCAATTGGTGGCGATCTACATCTCGCTGGCCAATGACTTGAAGACCCAACTTGATAATGCGA
Source organism: Blastopirellula marina (assembly GCF_002967715.1). Lineage (NCBI taxonomy): Bacteria > Pseudomonadati > Planctomycetota > Planctomycetia > Pirellulales > Pirellulaceae > Blastopirellula > Blastopirellula marina. The sequence continues at coordinate 67,301 of NZ_PUIA01000064.1, read as the reverse complement.
ACCCGGCATCGAAAGTAGCTTTGGCTGGAGCGTTCGAGAAGTTTCTGAACCGCGTCGCCGAGTCGAGTTCGGAACCCAACGTGCTGAACTGGGTTGGCGAAACGTTCTACAACCTGGGACAGAGCTTCTCGGAAGATCCAAGCTTCAATGGAGATACCAAGAGCTTCTACAACAAGGCTATTGCCGCCTATCAGCAGATTATCAACCAGGCAGGCGGAAGCTCTCTGAACCCTGCCCTTGTTCAACAAGTCCGCGTACGGATCGCCATGGCTCAGCGCGAAATCGGCGAATACGAACAAGCCATCGCTACCTTCACGGAAGTGTTGAAGGAAAAGAACATGATGGTCAACGTCCAAGTCGAAGCTGCCAAGACCTACTACATGTGGGGACTCAATGGTGGCGATCCGAAGACGTTCTATGAATCGCTCATGGGTGCTGAACGTAACCCTGAAACCAAGCAGAACCTGATCTGGGGTTGGGGGCGTTTGCAATCGATCCTCGCACGCTATGCCCAGGCGGACGCGGAACCTTCGCCGTTCAAAGATACGTTCTTTGAAAGTCGTTACTACCTGGCAGCCTGCCGCTACGAATTCGCTTTGTCTCAATCGGACAAAACCAAGAAAGATCAGTACCTGGCCGCTGCCGCCAAGGATATTACCTCAACCCAATCGTTTGATCCCAGCTTGGGAGGCGATGAGTGGTTCCAGAAGTTCGATATGCTGATGCGAAAGATTCAAAAGGACCTGACCGGTGAGGCGAAAGGCCTGGAGAAGTCTAAATCTTAGGCAACTCGTAAGTCAGGATCTCTTTTCCCAAACTATTCCCGTAAATGATCGATCTATTCGAGGAGTGATAAACAATGCGTCAGATTCTCTTACAAGCCGTCACCATGGCGTTGGTCGCCGGTGGACCGCTGCTGGCCGATTCGGTTCGCACCGAAAGCGGCGCTCAAACGGGCACCATTGTTGGCGCAACCAAAGATGCCGTCCAACTGAGTAAGGGTGGCTCCAACGTCGAGATTCCTACCAACGAGATCGTGGAAATCGCTCTCGACGCGGAACCATTCGACGTCAAGACAGCCCGTCGCATGGTTCAGAACGGTCAGTTCGCCGACGCTATCGAAAAACTGCAAGGCGTTGACGGGGGCAATAACGAACTCGTCAAACAGGAAATCGATTTCCTACGTGCTTACTCGATGGGGAAACTAGCCCTGGCTGGTTCCGGTGATCGTGCGAAAGCGGCACAGGCACTGCTGGGCTTTGCAACGAGTTCGTCCAACAGCTTCCACTTTTACGACGTTGCCCGAATGCTGGGCGACCTGGCTGTCAGCGGCGGCGATTACGCTTCAGCCGCTAAGTACTACGGTGGCTTGAAAACGGCTCCTTGGCCTGACTACCGCATGTCCGCCCAGGTCCTCGCCGGCCGTGCTTTGTTGGCCCAAGACAAAACAGCCGAAGCCATTGCCAACTTCGACGAAGTGATGGCCGCAAACGCGACTGTCTCAGGTGCTGCCCGCCAGAAGAGCTTTGCTGCCGTCGGCAAGGCCAAAGCCTTGGCTGCCAGCGGAAAGCCTGCCGAAGGGATCACGCTCGCCCAGAAAGTGGTCGACAATGCCGACCCGGATGACAAAGAGTTGTTCGGTCGCGCGTACAACGCACTGGGGCTATGCCACCTGAAGCAAAACAACCCTAAGGAAGCATTGTTGGCCTACCTGCACACCGACATTCTTTTCTACACCGACCCGGAAATCCACGCGGAAGCGTTGTATTACCTGACCACTATCTGGAAAGATTTGAACGATCCAGACCAGTCGACCGACGCCCGAAATCTGCTCAATGACCGCTACCCAGGTAGCATTTGGGCTAATCGGCAATAATTCGCCCAGGCTGGTACGATTAAAAAGGGGAGTTTGCCCAAAAAGGTAGGCAAACTCTCGCTGCAGATGCTTTTCGAGGGGAAATGACCCAACTAGAATACGAGTCCACCTCGTCGATATTCCCATCGAAATCCGACCATCCTTAACCCTTTTCCTGGGTACAAGTTTCGGTCGAATACGTTTCTCATAGCTTAACCTAACCACCAAGACATAGCTCAGATATTCGCCAAAGTCTGGAGAACCCAATGTTGCGTCGATCTCATGCGTATTCCTTGTCCCTCTGCGTGGCTTCCGTGGCCCTGATGTTGGGTATTTTTCTAACGAGCCAGGCGGTCACGGCTCAAGATGCTGCTGCCGACGCCGAGCCTGCCGCTGCTGAACCAGCTGCCCCCGCTGCAGGCAACGATGGTGCTGCCAACGAAGCACCGGCCGAAGCCCCCAAATCGGTTTTCGAGTGGGTTTACAACGCACTAAGCTATTACTTCTGGATCTTCATGGTCATTTCGATCGTGTTTGTCGCTCTTCTGGTAATGAACATTATGAATGCCCGCCGCGAAAACGTCGTTCCGCTGACGCTGGTGGAGAGCTTCGAGGCTTGCCTGGAAGAAAACCAGGTCCAAGAAGCTTACGACATGGCCAAGGAAGATGAATCGTTCCTCGGCAAGGTTCTTTCGGCCGGCCTGGAAAAGGTCTCGCTTGGCTACGACAAAGCCATTGAAGCGATGCAGGAAGTGGGCGAAGAAGAAAACATGAAGCTCGATCACCGCCTGAGCTACTTGGCTTTGATCGGTTCGCTCAGCCCCATGATTGGCTTGTTCGGTACGGTCGACGGTATGATCCAATCCTTTAGCGTGATCGCCCGTAGCGGTGGTACGCCAGACCCATCGAAGCTGGCCGACGGTATTTCGACCGCTCTGTTCACCACGCTCGTCGGTTTGGCGTTGGCCATTCCCGCGATTGCCGCCTACAACATCCTTCGCAACCGAGTGGATCGCCTGGCACTGGAAGTTGGTATCACCAGCGAAGGCCTGATGAGCCGTTTCCAAAACGTCGGCAAGTAAGCTCCCCTCAATCCGTGTGATCTCTTTCGCGAAAAGATGTAGCTAATGAAGATCAAGAAGAAAAAGCGGGAGATGCTTGAAGGGGACCTTACCCCAATGATCGACATGACGTTTCAGTTGATCGCATTCTTTATGGTGCTGATCAACTTTACCCAGGCCGATCAGAACAAGAAGATTCAGCTTCCGCAGAGTGAACTGGCAAAGCCGCCTGAAATTCCGTTTGAAAACGCAATTACGCTGCAAATGTATCAAGACGGCTTGGCTTACTTCGACGGCAATGACTACACGTTCGATGCCCTGCGACAACGCTTGGTGGTCGAAAAGCAAATTGCAGACGACTTCAAAACTGATGCCGGTGGTGCCAAAGGCGTTACCGTCATCATTCGTGGTGACGGTCGCGTAGCCACGGGCAAAGTCCAAGAGATGATCAAGCTTTGTCAGGACGTCGGATTTGAAAAGTTCGCCCTCAGGGCTAAAGAAGAAGCTCCCAACAACTAAGAGTTACGGTTAGGTTCATGAAACTTCGCAAGAACGAAGTCCACGGACGAGAAAAGATCGAAGTGCCGATGACACCGATGATTGACATCGTGTTTCAGCTCCTCGTCTTTTTTATCATGACGTTCAAAATCGTCGCGATGGAAGGGGACTTCAACATCAACATGCCCCAGGCAGCCCAAGGTGCGCCTAGCACGAGCCTTCTGGTTCCGATGAAGCTGAAGCTGCGTGCCGGCCCCAATGGTGCCCTGCAATCGGTAGCGCTCGACAACACCTCCTTTAGCGGCAGTGCTCGCGAGAAGTTCGCCCAATTGCAAGATGCAATCGTAAAGCGAATTGGTGTTGAAGATGGCCCCAATTCGACCCAGGAAGAATCGGAAATCGAAATCGATGCCGATTACCAGCTTCAATACACGTACGTCATTGAAGCCATTACGGCAGTCACCGGACGCATCGACCCAAAGACAGGCGAAGTGCAGAAGTTGATCGAGAAGATCAAGTTCGCTCCTGGTGCCGGCGGTTAGTTCGCACAAACTTGCCGACTCAAACCAAGTAAAGTTCACGCTCGCGGATGAAACGCAGCGTGAACTTTTTTTAGACGCGTCTGGTCGACGTGCGTGTAGATTTGAGTCGTTGCGATGCTCGCATGCCCCAGCAGTTCTTGAACCTGCCTAAGATCGGCACCACCGGCCAGTAAGTGGGTCGCAAAGCTATGCCGTAGCGTGTGGGGGCTAACCGCAGGGTCGATTCCCGCGCGAAGAGCATACTTCTTCACCAGTTCCCAAATCGCCTCGCGTCGGAGTGGACGGCCAGTTCGTGTCAGGAAGAAGGCCGGCGAATCGAAGCCTCGGGCTGCCAAAGTGGGGCGTTCTTTTTCCAGGTATTGCTGGCAGGCGGCAATCGCCTTTTTGCCCAGGGGAACGAGACGCTGCTTGTTACCTTTACCGTGCAGTCGGCAATGCCCTTCGTTCAAGTGCACGTTCTTCACGTCGAGCCCTGCGATCTCTGAGGCTCGGCACCCGCACGCATACAAAACCTCTAAAATTGCCCGGTCTCGTCGCCAGTACGGGTCTTCACTCCAGGGGGCCGTTAAGAAATCGTCAATCTGATAGGGAGGGATCACCGAAGGGATCTTCTGCCAGAGCTTCTGGCAGCCCAGCAGTTCCGCCAAGTTGTCCTGCATGATCCCTTCCAACTGCAGGTAACGAAAAAAGACCTTCAGGGAAATGATATGCCGGGCAACCGAAGCCGGAGCCAAGTTCTGCGAGTGGAGCCAGGCCACATAATCGGAAAGCTGGGCAATGGTCAGAGTCGTAGGATTCTTGGTCCCCAACCATGTCCGAAATCGCCGTAAATCACGCGAATAAGCTTGGATCGTATTCGGCGAAAGATGGCATTCGGTGGTCAGATAGGTCACCATCGAAGCGATCAATCGTTCGGTTCGCTCCCCTTCAGGCTGGGGCAGCGGCCGTTTGAGTTTCAGTTTTAATTTTCGGGGCATCGAAGATCCCAAGCTATTTTTAGGAGAGACTATCCACCGTATAGGTGTTTTCGGCACAGGGGTGTGGTCGTTGTACGTTGCTGACGAAGATTCAGGTCGTATTGATCGTATGGACGCAATGCGACAGAATCGTGGCAACTGCGTTCCCGGCATTTTTGGCTAAGGCATTGAAGGAAAAGAAGATGCGCGTTCTTGTCACCGGCGGAGCAGGCTACATCGGTTCTCATACTGCCCGAAAACTGGCGGCCGAGGGACACAACGTCGTCGTCTACGACAACCTCTCCGCTGGCCATCGCGGCGCGGTCGGCAAGTTTCCGTTGGTGGTCGGCGACCTTCACGACAGCGAAAAGCTGACCGCCACCCTGAAAGAATACAACATAGAATCGGTGATCCACTTCGCCGCGTTCGCGCTTGTCGGCGAATCGGTCACCAACCCGGCCAAGTACTACCAGAACAACGTTATTGGTACGCTGAGCCTGCTGGATTCGATGCGAGCCGCCGACGTGCCGCGGATTGTCTTTTCCAGCACCTGTGCCACCTATGGCATTCCGGCGTCGTCCCCCATCGACGAAAGTTTCCCCCAGGCACCGGTGAATCCTTACGGTTTCACAAAACTGGCCATTGAACATGCCCTTGAGGACTATGCTCACGCCTACGGGATGGCCTTCGCGGCGCTTCGCTACTTCAACGCGGCTGGGGCCTCTCCGGAGGGGGACATCGGTGAAGATCACTCCCCCGAATCGCATCTGATCCCGTTGGTCCTGCAAGTTGCCCTGGGACAAAGAAAATCGATCAGCGTATTCGGCGACGATTACCCTACCGACGACGGGACTTGCATCCGAGACTACATCCACGTCGATGATCTGGCCGATGCTCATTTGGCGGCCATGCAGCAGATTACGGCAGACAATTGCCTGAAACTTAACCTGGGAACTGGTTGCGGTGTTAGCGTGCAAGAGATCATTCAGGCTTGCCGCGAGGTCACGGGAATGGATATTCCTGCAGAAATTGGCCCCCGACGCGAGGGAGACCCCCCTGCCCTGGTAGCCAACGCAGATAAGGCCCATAAAATTCTTAACTGGCAGCCAAAGTACATGGACGTCCGCGAAACGATTGAAACTGCCTGGCGATGGCATCAGTCGCATCCTCACGGATTCGCCCAGTAGCAATAAATGCGGCGAGTCCGAAAGGATTTCCGCGATCCTATGCAGAATATCATCATCGAAAAGCCATACCGATTCGTTCCGCCGCATCGCGGAACTCGTTGGCCTGCGTTCATCCAAAAATTCAATCTCTACGGAAAATACCTCCAACACTTTGAAGGCGTTAAGTCTTACGAAGTGCGCAACGCCGATCGCCTGAAGAAGTCGCTGGATGCCAAGCACGGCATTCTTCTCGCTCCCAATCACTGCCGCATGTCCGATCCGCTGGTGCTGGGGTTTCTTGCGAAAGAAGTCGACTGCAATCTTTATTCGATGGCCAGCTGGCACCTCTTCAATCAAGGGTGGTTCAAAGCATGGGCCATTCGCGTGATGGGGGGCTTCAGCATCTATCGCGAAGGCGTCGACCGAAAGTCCCTGGCAACCGCCGTCGATGCCATGGTCGATGCCGATCGTCCCCTGGTCGTTTTTCCCGAGGGGTCAACAACACGCACCAACGATTTCATTCATCCACTTTTGGACGGGGTCGCGTTCGTCGCACGCTCGGCCGCCAAACGTCGCATTAAGGAAGGACGCGGCGATACCGTAATCCATCCGATCGGTATCAAATATGTCTTTCAGGGAGACATCGATGCGACCGTCCGCCCTGTGTTACACGAAATTGAACAACGGCTCGGCTGGCGAACTTCCGAGGAACTTCGCCTGTTGGAACGTGTCGAACGCATGGGCGAAGGGCTCTTCTGCCTGGAAGAAATTCGTTACTCAGGGCGAGCCTACTCTGGCGACGACATGGCGACCCGCACGGCACGGTTGATCGACTGCATCCTGCATCCGCTGGAAAAGGAATGGCTGCGGGTCGAATCGACCGGCAACATTTTGCCGCGTATCAAAGCACTGCGTTCGAGAATGTTACCAGATATGATCGAGGGGAAACTTTCGCCCGAAGAACGCTCGCGTCGCTGGATGCAGTTAGAAGACATCTATGTCGCGCAGCAGATCTCATGCTACATCCCGAACTATCTGCGTGACTTCCCTAGCATCGACCGCCTGTTGGAGACGGTCGAACGATACGAAGAAGACCTGAAGGACACAACCACGGTTCACGGAACGTTAAAAGTCATCATTGATGTCGACGAACCGATTCTGGTCACCGATGAGCGGCGTCCGAAGGGAGACGAAGATCCCCTGATGACGGAGCTAAAAAACCGGCTTCAGGCCAAGATGACGCACCTCTCGAAAGCGTCAAAAATCTACGGCTCCGAGTAATTCGATTGGAATCTCCCCTCGCCCCCTCGTAAGATGGAATCTAATATCCACCATCAGGGTACAGACACGGGGGCGTTCAGTGATTCAGGTCGATCGCTTAGCCGAACTACGGCATGGCCAAGAGGCCGATTTCTTTGCTCAGCTTTTCCAGAAGGACCTTCGCCTGACACGGCAGGGACGTCCCTTCTACCTTCTTGAGTTCCGCGATCGCACTCGGAACATTGCGGCTACGATTTGGGAAGGTTCGAGCCACGAGACGGCTTGCCGCGACCAGTGGACCGTTGGGCACTTCTATAAAATCCGAGGCACGTTCCAAGAGACGATTCACGGAGGCAAGATCGAGATCAAGCTCCTGCGTCCGGTTGAACAGAGCGATCATGAAAACGGGTTCGATCCTTCGGCTTGCCAGCCGTCGTCGGATGCGGACACGCAAGAACTCTTCGATCGACTGTTAGACTTGGTCGACCAAGAGATCGACACGCCGGAACTCCATGCCCTGGTCACGACCATCCTGGAAAGTCATCGCGAGCGTATCGAAGCGTTGCCGGGCGCGTTGCATCACCACCATGCGTACGCCGGTGGATTCCTGGAACACATCTACAGCGTGACTCAAAATGTGCTCTACCTGCTGAACACCTACCGCGGTCAGCACCCTTCCCTTCGCGAACCGATTACCAGGCAGTTAACCATTGCCGGCGCATTGCTGCACGATATTGGCAAGGTATCGGAACTAGATGGTGAAGTGGCCAATACGGCTTACACGCCACACGGTGAACTCATAGGGCACATCGTCCTTGGGCGCGACATGGTACGCGATACGGCTCGCGACTTGGGAGTCGATCTTCAAACCGAGTGGCTGCTTCGGTTGGAACATCTTGTTCTTAGTCACCAAGGAACAGCCGCCAATGGTAGCCCGAAGTCACCGATGACGTGGGAGGCGAACCTGATTTACTGGGCAGATGAACTCGACGGAAACATCTTTCGCCTGGCTAAGGCCTGCCAACAGCAGGATGATGGGGCCCCCTTCGTGCCTAAGAGCAACCCGTTTGGGCGACGCATCTATCGGGGGGAATGTCCAGCGAACCCGGAAGAATCGTCATAATCGGCTGATTTTTTCTACTCCACTTTTCGACATTCATGCAGAGTAGCCTACGTTTACGTGACCCATCCAACGGTTGGTTGGTAAAGGGTATGCATATACATCGGGGCTAAGTGGATGTTTCTCTTTCTTCTATTGATGATCGCATCGAATCTGCTGATCGGGTTCTGTGCCGCAGTGCGCGTTCGTCAATTGATACAAAATCAACCGTCGATCGTAAGTGTCGAGACCGCCGAAGTCTTCCTCAACGAATTCGAAAACCATGCGGCCGCCAACCAAGACGATAAGACTTCCAAGCCCCAGCAACCGCAGCCAGAACCGGAAGAGGTCATCCCGTTCGAGTATCTTGCGGCCTTGGAAGAAGAGGCCATCGTCGCCAATAGTCTCGTCGAGGCTTCGGCTCAAGTTCTTCGGCTGGAAATAGGCAAGTATCGTGCCCGGCTAATCGAGATTGAAAACAAACTGCGTGAGACGTGGTACCAGCCAACCGAAGATGCCCTGCACGAAATTGCCGAGCAGTTGGACACCGTCAACATCGACTGGCTCGACAAACAGGCAGAAGCCTCTCAGCATCTGGATAGCAGCAAGGAAGGACTCGGAGCCTATGCCGATATTGGAAGTCGTCTCTGCGACACCTTGTTCGAGCAAACGGCTCAAATCGAAACCACGCTCAGCAACCTGCAGCAGATCGACTTCCAAGACAACCTGAACGATGTATGCCGCAAGCTGGTATTGGAAATCGCTCGCTTGATCGATCTTTGCCACGACCTGCGTGACAAGATGACCGAAACGATCGTCACGGTACTTCGTGCAGAGAAACGTCTGGGCACGGTCGATAAAGGGATGAGGCTCGACTCGCTAACCGGCCTCAAGAATCGAACGGGGCTCGAGTGTCAGATTTTCGAGTGGTGGCGAGACGATATTCGTCGCGAACGTGCGTTAAGCATAGCGACGCTCGACATCGACGAGTTTCGCAAGTTCAACGAACGCCTGGGCACGGAAGCAGGCGACAAGATCATTGCCGCGGTCGGTAAGTACCTGGCAGACTGTGTTCGGTCGGAACGTGGCTTTGAATATGCCATGCGACTGGAAGGTCAGCGTTTCGTACTCTTTTTCGGCGATGTAGGCCCTCGCGGGGCAACCAGCGCCGTCGAACGCATTCGGCAGACGATTGACGGAACGGTATTCGATTTCGATGGAGAAGAACTGGAGCTATCCGTCAGTGCTGGCGTCACGGAAGTCAAACCAGATGACACGGTTCCCAAGCTGTTCACACGAACGATCACGGCACTTCGGACAGCGAAAAAGAATGGACGCAATCGCACGTTCATCGACGAAGGATCGGGACCACAGCCCATTGATCCTCCAACCTACCAGATCCGCAACAAGGTCATCCTGGTCAATAAATAGGCCGGTCTGATTAGGCTGCTTTCTTCGCGATCAAGTAGCGATCGAGCTTCGCGAGATCTTTACCAATCGAGATCCGCTCGTAGAAGCCGGTTTCCTCAGCAATCTTGGCAACACGCTTGGCAACCATCGGACTGAATTCCAACAGCAGCCATCCGCCGGATTTCAAATAGCCTGCTGCCTGTTCCAGAATTCTTCGCAGCACAGCGATGCCTTCTTCTTCGGCGAACAATGCAACATGCGGCTCATGCTCGATCACATGAGCATCCATCAGCGTGCGTTCCGATTGAGCGATGTACGGTGGATTGCTGACAATAACATCGAATTGAGAACCGCTGGACACCGCATCGAATAGGTCTCCTGCGGCAAACTCGATCCGCTCGCTCACGCTGTGTTTCTCGGCATTTTGCTTAGCGACGGCCAACGCTTTCTCGCTGATGTCGGTCGCCAGTACACTGGCCTTGGGGGCCTGCTTGGCAATGGTCACCGCGATAATCCCGCTACCGGTACCGATATCGAGAATGCTGACCGGCTCGTTGGTCGAACGCCCTTTGAGCAGGTCGAGCGTCTCGATCACCAGGTGCTCGGTCTCAGGGCGCGGAATTAGAACGTCCGGCGTGACGACGAACTCCATCGAGTAGAACTCGCTCGTCCCCAGGACGTATGCAACCGGCTTGCCGGCGGCCCGCTGCTTGACCAGTTCGCGAAACTTGGCACGCTTCCCGTCGTCAACCACTTCCTCGAACCGAGCATAGAGCTGAATCTTGGGACACTCCAGGGCATGTCCCAACATCAGTTGGGCTTCGAGCCGAGCCTCTTCGCTTCCCTTCGATTCCAGGTACTCCGTCGTCCAATTCAAGAGACGGCCAATCGTCCATGTTTCGGCAGTCGACATGAGGGCAAATTTCGCCTTGTGGTAAGGGTGGGAACCGACGGCAGTCAGCGGCTTAGTCGAGATCTCCCATCTCGCCGCGAAGCTGCTCGCGATCGTGATCGATCAGGGCATCAATAACCGGCTGCAAGTGTCCGGCCATGACCTGATCGAGTTTGTATAGCGTCAGATTGATACGGTGATCGGTGATGCGGTTTTCCGGGAAGTTGTACGTCCGGATACGCTGACTTCGGTCACCGGAACCGACCAGGCTTTTTCGCTCGTCGGCACGCTCTTTGGCTTCTTTCTCGCGTTGGCTGTCATACAGCTTGGTCTTCAAGAGACGCAAAGCGCGATCCAGGTTCTTGTGCTGACTTCGCTCCTCACAGCACTGAACGATGACGCCTGTTTCCTGGTGAATCAGTCGCACGGCCGATGCTGTCTTGTTGACGTGCTGCCCACCGGGACCGCTACTAGCCGCGTAACGCTCGACCGTATAGCTGTCAGGACTGAGGTTGAACTCCACTTCTTCCGGTTCGGCCATCACCGCAACGGTCGCCGCCGAGGTGTGCACACGTCCCTTGGTTTCGGTTTCGGGAACACGCTGCACACGGTGGCCACCACTTTCGTACTGCATCTCGCGATAGACACCTTCGCCGTGGACCGAGATGATCACTTCCTTGAACCCACCCAACTCGGTCGGATTCGATTCCATGACCTCGTACTTCCACTTCTTCATTTCCGCGAAGCGTTTGTACATTTCGTACAAGTCACGAGCGAACAGTGCCGCTTCATCACCGCCGGTACCGCCACGAATCTCCAACACGATCTTATCGCGATCAGCATCTTCGCCGCCGATGGTCATATCGAGTAGATCACGCCAAATCTTCTCTCGTCTGGCCTTGAGGTCGACGAGATCCGCTTCGGCCAATTCGGCCATCTCGTCGTCATCCCCGTCCATTAGCTCTCGCGCGTCATCGATTTCGCTGACAACATCTTTGAACTGACGGTAACGCGTCGCGACACGCGCCAACGAGCCATGTTCGCGCGCGACATTGGCCATCTTAGACGAGTTCGACAACACGTCCGGATCGCTCATTTGCTTTTCGAGAAACTCGAAGCGAGCAAGCTTTTCTTCCAAAATCTCGCGCATGAGAGGCTTCGTCCTGAGAGATACCTGACCGATAGTAAACGGGGTCAGACCGATTGCGGGATTCTACGAAAACACGCGAGTCCCCAATGCCCGGAAACTCGCGTGATGATGACGTTCAAATTGGAAGAAGCTACTTCTTCTTCTTCGACAGACTGGCGTAGTTGCCAGCGAACTTGTTCTTGAACTTCTCGATACGGCCGCCCGAGTCGACGAAGCGTTCCTTACCGGAGTAGAAAGGATGGCACACGTTACAAACGTCGACCACGATTTCCTTTCGAGTGCTGCGCGTGCTGAACGTATTGCCACAACCGCATTTGACGACGGTTTCGTTGTACTTAGGGTGGATGTTTTCTTTCATTGACCTTCACTCCGTGGCAAGTTCGCGGACGAGCCCTGCGCCGGTCCGTTCCCTTGATGTGCTGGAAAACCTACGATTATAGAGGCCTGCTGCCAGATCGGCAATCGCAGATACCCCCCTATCCCTGGGCTTATCGGCAGAATGCGATTCCGGGGGCATGGGATGTTACCAGAGAGTGACAATTCCGGTAAATTAAATAGTTTCACCCATTAGGCTTAAGACAATTCAGGCCCAAGCACGCATGGCGATCGACAAATCGGGGACACGCGTTAAGCAAATGTTCTCGGAAATCGCGGGCAATTACGACCGCATGAACCATCTCTTGTCGATGAATATCGATAAGTACTGGCGTTGGCGGACCGTTAAAATCGTCCCCCCGACTGGTGATAGCCCTATTCTGGACGTCTGCACCGGCACCGGCGACCTGGCTCTAGCCTATTACAAAGCAGCCGGCGGCAAAGTCCAGGTCGAGGCGACCGACTTTTGCCCCGAAATGCTCGAGGTGGGGGAAGTCAAGAAGCAAAAACTGGGCATCAATGGCCAGGTTCGCTTCCAAGAGGCCGACACGCAGCACCTTCCCTTCGAGGACAACACGTTTCAGATCGTATCCGTTGCGTTTGGCCTTCGGAACGTAGCCGATACCGACCTGGGGCTGAAAGAGATGGCACGCGTCTGCCACCCTGGCGGAAAGGTCGCCGTGCTGGAATTCTCGCAGCCCCGCTATCAGCCGTTTCGTGGGGTGTATCAGTTCTACTTCAAGAACATCCTTCCCCGGGTCGGTCAGGCCTTGGCGAAGAACAAGCAAGATGCCTACAAGTATCTGCCAGACAGCGTCGGCGAATTCCCTCATGGCGAAGCCCTGGCCGAGCGCATGCGGGCAGCCGGTCTGAAGGATGTCTTCTACAAGCCGTTCACCTTTGGCGTGGCAACTTTGTACGTGGGGACGAAATGAGTCTGCCCGTTGTCGTGGCGATCACCGGAGCAAGCGGGGCCGTCTATGCCCAGCGGCTTCTGAATGTGCTGCACCACAGTGGATACGACGTCCAGCTCTCGATCAGCCCCTCGGGCAAGATCGTGTTCGAGCAGGAAATGGGCATCCGGCTGGAACTCGACAACTTCGATCCCGAAACGCTCATTCCCCTGACTGTCGACTCTGGCGACAAGCGACTCCTTGAGACGATCGAGCTGAACGAGGCCACCAAGCCCGGCTGCTTTCAGTACTACCATTACACGAACTTTATGTCCCCCATGGCCAGCGGATCGGCGCGTTCGGCAGGGATGATCGTTTGCCCATGTTCGGGTGGCACACTGGCTGGGATTGTTAACGGCACGTGCACGAACCTCATTCAACGGGCCGCGGAAGTCCATTTGAAAGAACGCCGCAAACTGATCCTGGTACCGCGTGAAACACCCCTGTCGCTGGGGTACATCGACAACATGAAACGGGCCACCGAAGCAGGTGCCGTCGTCATGCCGGCTATGCCGGGCTGGTACCATGGGGTCAACTCACTGGACGACTTGATCGACTTCATGGTGGCCCGAATCTTGGATCAGTTGGAAATTCCACACGCTTTGATGCAACGCTGGGGAGAAGATGCCTGAGCGACTTCGTCACATCCTGGAAATGATCCGCTTCAGTCATACGGTCTTCGCCATGCCGTTTGCCGTACTGGCAACGATCATGGCCTGGTGCCTGCCGGCTCCGGAAGGGGAAACCGTCTCGCTCTCCTGGCAAGCTGGCCTGGGGATTGTGCTGTGCATGGTCTTTGCCCGCAGCGCGGCGATGGCGTTCAATCGGCTGGTCGATCGCAAAATCGACGCCGAGAACCCACGCACTGCCACGCGACATCTGCCGGCCGGAATCCTCTCGGTACAGAGCGTCATTCTGTTCACGGTTATTTGCAGCATCAGCTTCGTGGCCTCGACGCTGCTGTTCTGGCCCAACTGGCTACCGCTGGCGTTGTCGGTGCCAGTCTTGGCGTTTTTATGCGGATACAGCTATACCAAGCGATTCACCTCGCTGGCCCACTACTGGCTCGGTATCTCGCTGATGCTGGCCCCCATTTGTGCCTGGGTAGCCATTCGCGGCGAGGTTGTTCTGCAGCATCCGGCCGATCTCCTGCCGGCACTGATGCTGGGGCTGGGCGTTTTGTTCTGGGTCGCTGGTTTCGACATTATCTACGCCTGCCAAGATGCCGACTTCGATCGCGACGCCAAGCTGCGGAGCGTGCCAGCTAAGTTCGGTGTATCAGGGGCTTTACGGATTGCCGCGGTTAGCCATTTTCTGGCCGTGCTGGCATTCGCCGCCCTCCCCTTTACGGCGTCGTCACTGGGAATCATTTACTGGATCGGCCTAAGTGCCGTTGCCGCACTTTTGCTGTACGAACACGCTTTGGTTCGCCCGAACGACCTGTCGAAGGTCAATCTGGCGTTCTTTAATGTGAATACGGTCATCGGGCTGGGTGTTCTGGCGTTTACCAGCATCGACCTACTCTGGAACTGACCCACCTTGCGGCCTGACGCCCAAATCGCGACCATAAACGTTAAGAATCGCGCCGGCAGTGCGGTTCCCCTAGCATAAGAACATTCTCTCCCTTTACTGAGCCAAGCGACCTGGAATGATTCGAGCAGACAAGATTTCGTTGGATACGATCGGCAAGAAGGTCGAGAATGGCGAACGCCTGAACCTGGACGAAGGGGTTTTCCTGTACCAGGACGACGTGCCGCTGAACGAAGTCGCCGAGCTGGCCAACATGGTCCGCGAACGGAAGAACGGCAACTACGCGTATTACAACATCAATACGCACTTGAACCCGACCAACGTCTGCGTCTACCGTTGCAATTTCTGTGCGTTCCGCGCCGACCTCCGCGACCCACGCGGCTACCTGATGAGCGACGAGCAGATTCTCGGTCGCGGCCAGGAAGCGATCGACAACGGCTGTACCGAAATGCACATCGTCGGTGGTCTGCATCACCAGATGAAGTTCGAGTGGTACGTCAACGTCGTGAAGATCCTGCACGATGCCTTCCCCAAGCTGCACCTCAAAGCCTGGACCGCGGTCGAGATCAACTGGTTCGAGTTCCTCACCAAGAAGTCGGTTCGTGAATTGCTGGAAATTCTGCGTGACGCTGGCCTCGGTAGTATGCCAGGTGGCGGTGCCGAAATCTTCCACCGCGAAGTCCGCGACCAGATCTGCGAACATAAGGCCGACACCGGCAAGTGGCACGAGATCCATCGCACGGCTCACGAGATGGGCATCAAGACAAACGCCACGATGCTGTACGGTCACATCGAGAACGCCTATCACCGTGTCGATCACTTGATTCGCCTGCGAGAAACGCAGGACGTCAGTGGCGGCTTCCAGACGTTCATCCCGCTGGCCTTTCACCCCGATAACACCGAACTGGCCGAACTCAAGAAGCTGAAAAAGCCTTCGGTGATGATGGACCTGCGAACGATGGCCGTCTCGCGTCTGATGCTGGACAACTTCCCCCACATCAAAGCGTACTGGATCATGCTAGGTATTGGTACGGCGCAAACGGCCCTGTCGTACGGAGCGGACGATATCGACGGCACGGTTCGCCACGAGTTGATCTACCACGACGCCGGTGCTACCACCCCGGAAGTCATGTCGGTAGAAGACATTCAGCGTTTGATCGTTGAAGCTGGTCGAGAACCGGTCGAACGCGATACGGTCTACAACCGCGTCATCCGCGATCCGCAGAATATGTCGGAGTGGACGACCGGCGAACCGCTGGAAGTGGGTTAATTTGACCCTTCATCGAAGATTTTTCGCGTAAGATAGGGAACACCGTACCCTAAACGCGGAGAATCTTGTCCGTGAGTGATCTACTTGCCATCATCTTTGCCCCGCTGCTCGTACTAATCGAGGCCTTAATGGGCCTCGTTCTGGCTTTTGCTACGCTTCTGGGTGAGCTTGTCGGATTCTTTCTGGAACTTCTCTTCCACGCGTTATTCCATGGAATTGCCTCCACGAAGGATCGCTATCGCCAAGGTCCTCGCAAGTCCGCTGAAGTGCCGGTGCCCGTTATCACGGCGATTGGCTCGGTGGGATTCGTGATCTTCCTGGCGATTGGCTTTACTTTTCTCATTCGCAGCGGAATCCAACACTCGCGAACGCAAACCACTCAGGCCCAAGTCGACAAGCTGGCCGATGCCTATATCGCACAACGACTAGCCGAAAAAGGAGGAGGAACACTATCGCCCGGCCCTTCAGACCAACACGATGCCTGGGGCCATGCGATCGTGCTGCGAGAGAAAGACTACGTCGTCGGCACCCAAGTCGTCGTTCGTTCGAATGGCCCCGACGGGCGGCCCAATTCTACGGACGACATTTCAGCGATTCGCTATCACAAGACAACCGCGACAGAGATCCGCGATCATTTCTTCGATAAAGCGGCTAAAAAGTTTGGCCAGTTCTTTGCCAAGCAAGATGAAGCTCAAGCCGAGTTAGAAGTACAGAACGACGCCCCTAGTATTGCCCGGTCACTTAAGATTGATCCCGACAGGGCACTGCCTTCCGAAAATGCGGACCTAACCACACAGGACGAAAACAAACACGTCTGGAAGCTCCCCACGTTCAGATTTAGCTGGGGCGAGAAAGACGAGTAGCCCTCATTTAGTTAATCCAGTACGAGAATGCTGACTGGGATGATGTCGACTGCCCGACGTAACTAACGCTAGTGCTTGGGAGCATGCCGACGCAGCAAGGCATCCAATTCCTTGATCTTATGCTGAATCTCAGGCCGTGGGTCGTGAATCAGGTTGTGATTCTCGCTAGGGTCTTCCGCCAAATCGAAGAACTCGTCGCATCCATCATTGTGATCATCGCGTACCAGTTTGTAGTGATCGGTTCGGTAGCAGCGCAGAGAAGCGGTCGCGTAGTGGATCATGTCGTATTCGGCGTAGACGTCGTTATTCCAACCATCCGGCTGCTCTCCCTTAAGTAGCGGAAGAAGGCTCCGTCCTAATAGCTTTGGGTCTGAATCCACACCGGCCACTTGCGCAAGTGTGGGAAACACATCCAGCGCGGTGGCTGTGCTGCTGATGACGGTTTCTGGCGCAACCATCCCAGGCCAACGCACGATTGCGGGAACACGGAGAGACTCGTCGTACAGATTGGGGCGATACTTGTCGGAAATGACCCGCACACCGTTGTGGTACTCACCTGGTGGCTGTTTCTTCGTCGCCCACAAGCCGTTCCCTTTGTGCCAGATGCCATGGTGCCCCATGTTGAAGCCATGATCGGAGGTGAAGATCACGATCGTGTTGTCAGCCAAATGATTCTTTTCCAATGCGTCGAGTATTCGCCCCAGGTTGCGATCGACACCAGAAGTACTGGCCAGGTACTCGCGCATCATCTTCTTGACCCGCATGATATCGAGCCCCGGATACTTGGGAATCGTGGGGTCTAACTCGGCGTAAGGCTTCCAGTCTTCCGGTGCCACCGGCAACCACTTGCCATGGGGTGCCCTGGTCGCCAGGCACAGAAAGAAGGGATGCTCTCGATTGCGTTCGATAAAGCCAATCGCTCGATCGGTCAGAATGTCGGTCGTGAGTCCCTTGAACTTGCGAACTTCACCATCTTCTTCCAGCATGGGACTGTCTGGTGTCGTACCACCACCGGTGAGCCCCATGAAGTAATCGAACCCATGCCGCATGGGATGAAACTTCTCGTTGCCTGGTGCCGTCCAGTCTCCCAGGTGCCATTTGCCGACCAGGCCGGTACGGTAGCCTGCCCCTTTCAGAAGCTCGGCGATCGTAACGGTGCCGTCCGGATCCAAGCGAGCTTCGTTGTTTGGGTCGTACAGCTTATGCCCAGGCTGAGGAATGAAGTCGGGAATCCCCAGTTCACTGGCATACCGACCGGTCATGAACGAAGCCCGAGCAGGGCTACACACAGGCGTCGTGCAGAAGAAGTTACGAAAGACGGCCCCTTCGCTGGCCAGTCGATCGATATTGGGTGTCGCCGCCGCCGGCACATCTTGGAATTGGCCAGAGCGAACCGCCGAACCAAATGCCCACGGTGCCTGGTCGTCGGTCAGCACGATGACAATGTTTGGCTTGGCTGCCGACAACGACGTAACGGTCGCGAGCGACAACAACACCGCGAAGAGAACGTATACACTTTTTGACATGGAAGGAGCTCGACGCACAAGTGACACTGGTATCCCAGCAGTATACCAGCTCTCAGACTCCACTCAACATTCCGCAAGCAGGCTTATCCCAAGTCGCCGATATCAAGCGATTTTCCGTAGCGGATCATCACCATCCGCTGCAGCTTTTCCCACTTTGCTCCGGCCAGGTTGGGGTCGCTGTCGGTGATCGAAAACGCATCTTCGCGGGCTTTCGCCAGCAGTTCGCCATCGCGCTGCAAGTCGGCGATTCGTAGAGGAGGCATGCCATGCTGCTTCCAGCCGAACAAGTCGCCGGGGCCTCGAAGTTTAAAGTCGACTTCGGCCAGTTCAAATCCATCGGTCGTGCCAGCAAATGCTTCCAGACGTTCGCGCGAGGCGTCTGTGGCCGGATTGGCGAAGACGCAGAGATAACCAGGATGCTTCCCTCGACTGATTCGCCCGCGTAGCTGATGAAGCTGCGCCAAGCCGAAACGCTCGCCACTTTCGATCGTCATGAGCACGGCGTTGGCGACGTCGACCCCCACTTCCACGACCGTGGTGGCAATCAACACGTCGATCTCGTGATTGGCGAAACGCTGCATCACGGCATCCTTCTCTGCCGGCGGCATACGTCCGTGCAGCATCTCTAAGCGAAACTCTTCGAGTTCGCCGTTGGCCAGGTGCTCTAGAAGTTGCTCAACACCCCCGAGCGTGTCATCCCGCTGAGTTTCGTCGACCAGCGGTGCGATGACATAGCCTTGCCGACCTTCGCGTAGTTTCTTACGAAAGAAATCCCACCACTTGGCCCGCTGTTCGTCTTCGGCAATGTACGTGCTCACCGTCTGCCGACCTGGCGGTGCATTGCGAATGGTCGAGATATCAAGATCGCCAAACATTCCCAAGGCCACCGTACGCGGAATGGGTGTCGCGGTCATCACCAGGTAGTGCGGATCGTTGCCGGCACTACGTAAAGCGGCACGTTGGCGAACACCAAACTTATGCTGTTCGTCGATGATTACCAGGCCAAGCTTCTGAAAGGTAATTTCGGTAGCGATGATGGCCTGAGTACCGATCAGCAGGTCGATCTCGCCAGCGGCCACATCGGCCAGCAGCTTGGCACGTTCCTTTTCTGTCAGCGAGCCTGTCAGCACACCGATGCGGACCTTTGCGTGGCTCAATAGCTTACCCAGCGTTCGTGCGTGCTGCTTAGCCAAGACTTCCGTCGGTGCCATTAACGCGGCCTGGGTCTTGGCGGCCACCGCGGCTAGCATGGCATAGACCGAGACCATCGTTTTGCCAGTACCCACATCCCCTTGTAGCAGCCGGTTCATGGGGATGGTGCGATTCAAGTCGTGGCAGATTTCGTGGATCGCTTTGTTCTGGTCTTCGGTCAGTTCAAACGGAAGCAGCTTGCGAATCCGTTCATCGACGCGAAAATCGACCGGAATCGGCAGCGCACTTTTGCGTTCATTGAGCTGATGTTTCCGCAGCGACATCGCCAGTTGCAAGACGAGCAACTCCTGATAGATGAACCGCTTGCGAGCCTCTTCCATTTCTTCCCGTGAATGGGGGCGATGAATCTTGTTTAGCGCATCGTGAACCGAAAGGAGCTCGTGCTGTTTCAGGAATGAGTCGGGCAAGACTTCTTCCAGGTCGCTTCCATGAATTTCCAATGCTGTGTGTACCATCTTCCGCATCAACCCCTGGCGAATGCCTTCGGTCAGCGGATAGATCGGCAGCAGCTTGCCCCCTTCGGGATGATCGCCAGGCTCGACGATATCGACCACCGGATGGGCCATCTCCCAGCGATTACCTTGCAGCCGTGGCCGTCCCGAGACGATCACGTGCTGCCCTGGCTGGAATCGTTTCCGTAGAAAGGGCTGATTGAACCAGACACCGCGCACATACGATTGATTGTCGCGAACCAGCACGCCCAGGATACTGCGGCCTGGGCCGGTTCCGCGGAAGTCGACGTCTTCGATCACGCCGGTAATCGACGCCGGCTCATCTTCCTTGAGATCATCGGCCGGGACGATCTCTAACAGGTCTTGATAGTCGCGTGGAAAGAAGAAGATGAGATCGAGTGCCGTGTAGAGCTGCAGTTTCGCCAGTCGCTCGGCACGCTGCGGCCCGACCCCTTTCAGGAACTGAACCGGCGTACGAAGACGCTGCAGCGGAGTCGATTCGCGGCTATCTGACATTCCGTCCTCACCAGGGCGATCCGTCGGGGTTATCGATAGGGCTGATAGGCTGCCACGGCTAATTCATCGCAGCGATCGTTCTCGGGGTGGCCGCTGTGGCCGGCGACGCGGGTATATTTAACGCGATGCTTTTGCAGTTGCTCGTCTAGCTGTTTCCATAGGTCGTCATTCTTGACCGGCTTCCACTGCTTGCCTTCTTTACGCTGCCAGTTGTTTTTCTTCCACTTCGGCATCCACTCGGTCATTCCTTTGCCGACGTAGACGCTATCTGTAAACAGTTCGATATTGCATGCGCGGCTCAGGGTTTGCAGGCCCTGGATAACGGCCATCAATTCCATGCGGTTGTTGGTCGTTTCGCGCTCGCCGCCTGACTTTTCCATTTCTTTGCCGGTCGACGGATGACGCAAGATGAACGCCCAGCCGCCTGGGCCGGGGTTACCGCTACACGCTCCGTCCGTGTAAAGAAGAACTTCAGGCTCGAAGGTGGCCGCCATGCACTACTCCCAATAGATCGATCGCTAAACGAGCGATTATGTCCCGGGATGCGGTCGGGATAAAGCCCCACCTGGAAGATGCTTAGTTTCTCGTCGTCGAATCAATTGTTTCCGGCGTTTCGACCTGGCGAGACCCTTGAATGCGGACGAAATCGCCGTGCTTGGTTTTGGTGATCTCATCGATTCGGGAAGTAAACGAATCTTCGCGAACATCAGGACGGTCTTCGATCACCCATGGAATGTCCACAAAGAACGTACTTCCCTTACCTAGCTCGCTCTCGGCCCGCACCGTGCCACCCAGCAGTTGACAAAGCTCGCGGACGATCGATAAGCCGAGCCCGGTGCCGGAGTACTCGCGTGTGAGCGTGTCCCCTTGTGATGCGGTCCCTTGCCGGAACTTCTCGAAGATGATTTCACGATCTTCTTCTGCAATCCCCACGCCGGTATCACTCACCGAAAGCTCGAGGCGATTGTTGATGCGATTTGCCCGCACCACAATGCGTCCCCCTTCCGGCGTGAACTTGATCGCATTGGAAAGCAGGTTCGTCAGGATCTGCTGGAACTTCGATTGATCCTGCAACGCCGGCTCTTCATTCGGATCGACGTGGCAGGTCAGATCGATATTCTTTTCTTCGGTCAGAGAGCGAACCATGTCACATGCACCACTGACGACCGAAGCGACCGAGAACCGCGACGGGCGGACTTCCATGCGTCCACTTTCAACCTTGGCCAGGTCGAGAATGTCGTTGATCATGTCCAGCAGCAACCGCCCTGACTTCTGAATGTTTTCGACGTATCGCTTCTGCTTGTCATTCAGACTGTCGATCCCACGCAGCACATCCGAGAACCCCAAGATGCTGTTGAGCGGCGTTCGCAGTTCATGGCTCATGCTGGCCAGGAAGTCACTCTTCAGGCAGTTCATTTCGTACAACTGCATATTGGCCTGAGCCAATTGATCGACCTTGCCGTCGAGATCACGGTTCACATAGGTCAGTTTGTTCTGGGCATCGATCAAGTGAGCCAACATGCGATTGAACGAAGTCGCCAGGTCTTCGAATTCGTCGCCGGTGTAGATCTCGGCCCGCACGTCCATGTGACCTTGGCTCACCTCATCACTCACGTCACGCAGGTGGGTCAGAGGTTTCACAATGATGTATCGCACGATCAAATACAACGCGATCATCGAAAGCGCCACCGTGATGATCGCCGTGGCCAATAGGTAAGCCCGGTTCTTGGTCAAAGCGATTTGCGTGATCTTGTCGTCCTTGACGATCTTGATCACGTTGAACGGTAGTTCGTTCCCTAGCGGAAATCCAGTCGTCGAAACGGCTAGTTCCAAGTTTGTGTTGTGACAGGCAACGGTACACGTCCGCTTCCAGTAGATCGGCTGGTAGTAGATATACTCTTGATTTTCCGCATCGTAGAAGGCTTCCGATGCCGGCGAATAGGCAATGGTATCTTCGTCGGTGTCGGGATCATTCCCTCCTAGCTCAACGAATTCGTCCGTCGTCTCTTGAGTGGTTACTCCAGGCGTATTAAGAAACTTCTCCAGGATCTCCTTGTCGCGTGTCTGCTGGATTTCCTTCAGTCGCTGGAGAATCTCGGCTTCCTTTTCATTGGCAGGCAGGTGAATTCGATCGTCCGGCCGACTGGTTGCCGCCAACTTGCGGTCGGCAGGATCGAGCGTCATCACTTCCCACCTATACTTCATATACTCCAAATCAAGGCCCGTATCACGGACATGCTCGTCCCACCCTTCAGGGTTCTTTTGGGCCTGGGCGTCATGCTTCCAGTGGATCTTCATCAACACCGCGTCGACCAAGTGACGACCTGTGCTGAGGTTGTTGTTGTGCACCAACTGTTCGGTCGATTGCCCATACCACCAGAAGCTACCGGTAATCAGCAGCAGCAAGCACGTTCCGTACAGAAAGCGGCACTTTCGCTCGAGATTGGTCTCGCCGAGAACGCGCTTGATGGAACGATACGACATAAGTAGTTTTCAGTGCTCAGTTTGAAGTGTTCAGCCGGAACACCTCGGGAAACGATTACCTTTGAATTCTAGGAGTTTCCCCCTTCTGAAACTACCCAGATTTCCTGTCTGTCGCCTACATCATGTCGATCGGGTCGACATCGGCAATCCACAACACCTCGTCCGGAACGGCCACCTTTTCCCGGCAGCGAAGCACCGCGGCACGCATTAACAGTCGATCGAAGCTATGCAGTAGCAAGTGGTAGCGGTAATTGCCCCGTAGTTTTTCGATCGGGGCGGGAGCCGGACCTTGCTGCGAGATCTCTCCCCCCTGCTCTTGGGAGAACCGTGCCAGTTCTTCGGAAATCTGTTGCATGAACAGTTCGACCGCCGGCTGCGAGGGGCCTCGAGCGATGATCCGAACCATATGCGCAAAAGGTGTCATCTGAAAGTCGCGGCGAAACGGTAGCTCGCGTTCAGCAAATAAGGCATAGTCATGCCGCGTGGCCGCTTCGATCGCCGGATGATCGGGGCTTAACGTCTGCACCAGCACTTCCCCCCCTAGATCGCCTCGACCGGTTCGTCCGGCAACCTGGGTGATTAGCTGAAACGTCCGCTCACCGGCGCGCACATCCGGAAAGTGCAGTGCCGTGTCGGCATTGATCACCCCCACTAATGTCACGTTCGGAAAGTCCAACCCCTTGGCGATCATCTGGGTGCCGACCAGGATCTTCACCTCGCGATTACGAAACCGCTCGAGCGCCGCTTCGTGCGACCCAGGCTTCTTCATCGTGTCCGAATCCATCCGAATGATCGGGTACGATCCGAACTTCGACTTCACTTCCTGTTCCAGCTTCTGCGTTCCAATGCCAGAAAAACGAATCCCCGTGTAGCGACACGTGGGCACCGGGCAGACGCGTGGTGCTGAACTGCGGTAGTCGCAATAGTGGCAAACCGTGCTGCCGTCGGTGATATGATGCGTCAGCGGAATTTCGCAGTGAGGACACTCTACAAGGTGACCGCATGCCGGGCACTGAATATGGGTACTATGCCCGCGGCGATTCAGTAGCAAGATGATCTGACCATCCTGCTCCAGCGTACGTTTCATCGAATGATAAAGCTGACGGCTGATCGCCCCGCGAAAGCTGGTTGTTTTGTCGTAGCGCATATCGACGGTGCGCACGGCCGGCAAAGGCCGATTGCCAATCCGGTGGGGCATCGAGATCAACTCGTATTCCCCCTGTTGAGCGCGGTAGAAGGTCTCGAGCGAAGGAGTGGCCGTACCCAGGATCAGCGGGATTCTCTCGTATTCAGCCCGCTTGGCGGCAACTTCCCGTGCATGGTACCGCGGTACCGAGTCTTGCTTGAACGAGCTGTCGTGCTCTTCATCCAGGATGATCATTCCCAGTTGTGGTGTCGGTGCGAAGACAGCACTGCGGGCCCCGACCACCACATTGACGATCCCTGAAGCGATACGTTTCCACTGCCAGTGCCGCTCGACATCGCTCATGTGGCTGTGCAACACGGCGATCCGATCGAACCGCGAAGCAAACCGCTGCTTGGTTTGCGGCGTGAGGCTGATTTCAGGAACCAGGACGATGGCCTGCTTCCCTTGATCGATCACATGCTGAATGGCCTGAATGTAGACCTCGGTCTTGCCACTACCGGTCACCCCATGCAGCAAGATAGGCTTCGGCTGAGGCGCGTTGACCTGCGCGAGGATGGTCTTCAGGGCCGACGCTTGAATCTCGTTCAACGTTTTGACGGGCTCGCGTTCGATATCGATGTCATCGAAGTGAGCATGACTCACCCGTCGAACTTCCGATGTGATGAGCTTCTTTTTGCGCAGCCCAGAGATGGGGGCTTGGGTGCAGCGGCACTTATCGGCCAAATCCCCCGGAGTCATCGGCTTACTCGAAGCGGCCAGGGTCGCCAGTACCTGATGCTGCTTTTCTGGCAGCTTGATGTTCGCAATCCTCATGGCAACTTCCTGAGGAACGCTCAAGAGGGTCACTTCGCGGGTGCCAGCGTTTCCACGAACGGCCGCCGGAATGACAGCATCGAGCACCTGCCCCCAGCTAGCCAGGTAATATTCGGCCATCCACTGGGTCATCTTCAACATCTGCGAAGAAAGCAGCGTCTGCTGATCGAGAGCCGACAGCACGAATTTCAGCTTGCGGCGACCATGCTCCTTTCGCTCGACCGCCACGCAGTAGGCCATCACCCGGCGGTTGGACCTCCCCAAGGGGACGTAAACCCTTCGCCCAGGCAAGATTTCGCCTACCAACTCGTCGGGAACCAGATAATCGAACGTCTGCTCAGGACCGGTCGACATCACAACCGACGCGACCAGCCCTGTCTGGGCATCGTCTTGCTCCCAGGGGGTCGAATCGTCGCCGAAAAGTCCCTTTTGATTCTTCACAAAAACTCGAAATGCTGGCAGTCGAAACGTTCATTCTGGCCAATAGAGCCCAGGACCGATACGATAGCAGTTTGAGAGCGACCTTCCCACCACGCCGATGATCGGCCAGCAGCGAAAGGGGGAGTACCATGCGACTGGGAATTTACGGGGGTTCATTTTCCCCCATACATAACGGGCATTTGCTTCTCGCTGAGTCTTGTCGCGAGCAGTGCGCATTGGACGAAGTCTGGTTCTTGCCGGCCGCTACCAACCCGCTGAAACAAGACGGAGTACTGGCCTCGGATGCCCATCGCGTGGCAATGATCGAACTGGCGATCGCGGGCAACAACGCGTTCAAATGCAGCCCCCTCGAACTCGAACGCGGTGGCCTCAGTTATACCGTCGAGACGCTACGAGATTTACAGAAAATCATCCCCCAGGCCGAGTTATTCCTGCTTGTCGGCGGAGACTCGTTCGCGTCCCTCTTCCACTGGCACAAGATCGAAGAAATCTGCGAGCTGGCCACTATTTGCACCGTAGGGCGGCCTGGCAGCGACTTGGACGACTGGGGACGTCTGTCAGAGGTCCTTGATGACGACCAGATGGCCCACATCAAGCAGCACTTCGTCAAAATGCCGCTGATCGGCCTTTCCAGTACCGACATCCGACGGCGGATCGCTAGCGGAAAATCGATCCGCTACATGGTGCCACGCAGTGTCGAGAAATACATCGAAACGCAGCACGTTTTTCACAAGCAAGTGACGCCAGCATAATTCCCTACGCTGCGCGACGACGACCAAGCACCTGGCCGAGTTGCGGCGTGAGGGTTGTTTGCTCTAAGGATGGATCGCTCTTGAGCGCTTCGAGAACCTGCTCTAACTGTTCCATCGACGAGAGGCTGAGGTCGAGAAAAATCCAGCGTTTGCCGGCAATTTCGCAGACGCCTCCCCCTTGGCCGTCGAGCCATTCGCGGCGAATCTGGTAGCCCAAATCTTGTGCGGTAACGATGGCCTGGTCGAGCAGATCGAGGGTGTGCATCCTTGCGAACTCCGATGATCTAGGTAATTTGCATGAGCAACCATAAAGGTTGCCGGTTATTCCGTCGCAAATTGTAGCGGTCAAAGGGGGATCGTCGATAGACATATTACGGGCCAGTACGACAAGGCCATCGATTTCGTTGAAAGGATTCTGCGATTTCGATTCATGCCAACTGCTAGCTCGACCGCTCACCAGTCGCGATTAACTACGGAAGCAGGGTCAAGGATGAACCACTCGCAATCCCCCTCGGATGCTTCGCTGATTGAACGTCAGGCGAAGGAAATTGAAATCTTGAAGCGTCGTCTGCTTGAAGCGCAGAAACTGACTGCGATGGGGGAACTCGTCAGCACCACCACCCACGAATTCAACAACGTGCTGATGGCCGTGATCAACTATGCTCGCATGGGGCTGCGTCACAAGGACGAACAAACCCGTAATAACTGCTTCGAGAAGATCGCAGCCGCCGGGGACCGAGCCGCCAAAATCACCACCGGTGTGCTGGCAATGGCCAAGAACCGCGGCGACCGTATGGAGCCGACCGATCTGTCGAAGATCGTCGACGACACCATCGTGCTGCTGGAACGTGAGCTCCGCAAATATCGGATCGAGCTCGAGTTTCAAAATGAAAATGCGCCCCAGGCGCTGGCCAACGGCAACCAGATTCAACAGGTTCTGTTGAACTTGATGATCAATGCCCGCCAGGCGATGCCTCAAGGTGGGCGATTGATCCTGAAGCTTTCATACGACCAGTCGAGCCACATGGTCGACCTGTTGGTGCGAGATCACGGTACCGGTATCCCTGCCGATCAACTGCCGCACATCTTCGACGCGTTCTACACGACCAAAACAGGTCCCGATGAAACGGGCAAAGGGGGAACCGGCATTGGCCTGGCCGCTTGCCGCGACATCATCGAAGCCCACCACGGCAAGATCCGCGTGCAAAGCACCGTGGGCATGGGCACGGCCTTCACGATCCGAATTCCGGCCGCTACCGCGAACCCAACGGCAACCTCAGCTGTCTCCAGCGGAGTGCCGATCGCAGGCAGCGAAATGCTTCCCACGTCGCCTGTGCGGCACTAAGCAAGTTGGATACTTCACAGCAAGTTCTTGAAATTCGGACTTGCCACAAACGAAAACGCGCACATAATTAGCGTTATGAACAACTGGCAGTTTACTTTCGGATTCTACTTTACCTACTTTCCGAGTAGGGCCGAGGATTCTTTGTAAACTGCGAACGGCAAAACGCGAGAACTCCAAAAGCCCTGAATCGGAAAGCGATTCAGGGCTTTTTTTGTTTCTATTGCCAACTTTACGACCTGACACCTCACCAAATCAAGCCTGGGAAGAGAAAGCAATGATTATCGTTATGAAACGGGACGCCACCGGCGACATGATTCAACATGCCGCCGAAAAAGTCGAGAAATTAGGGCTCAAAGCCCATGTTATCCAAGGGACCGAAAGGACCGTCATCGCCGCGATTGGCGATAAACGCGAAGAAATGCGGGAGTCGCTGGAAACAGTAGCCGGGGTCTCAAAGGTCGTGCCGATCCTCGCCCCTTACAAAGTCGCCAGCCGCGAAGTGAAACCAGAGCCAACGCTTGTCAAAGCAGGCAGCCTGGAAGTGGGCAACGGCAAGTGCGGCGTCATCGCTGGTCCTTGTAGTGTCGAAAACGAAGACCAGATTGTTAAGACCGCCAAGGCAGTCAAAGCCGCCGGTGCTACAGCGCTGCGTGGTGGTGCGTTCAAACCACGCACCAGTCCTTACTCGTTCCAAGGGCTGAAGGAAGAAGGCCTGAAGATGCTGGCCACGGCCCGCGAAGAAACCGGGCTGGCCATCGTCACGGAAGTCGTCGCCTCTGAAGATGTCCAGCTTGTCGCCAAGTATGCGGACGTTTTGCAGATCGGTGCTCGCAACATGCAGAACTACCGCCTGTTGGAAGAAGTCGGCCGAGTCGATCGGGCCGTGCTGCTTAAACGCGGTCCCTCGGCAACCATCGACGAACTGCTTCTCGCCGCTGAATACATCCTCAACGAAGGGAACAGCCGCGTCATGCTGTGCGAACGAGGAATTCGCACCTTCGAGTCGCACACGCGTTTCACCCTTCCCTTGGCAACGGTGACGTACCTGCACCAGAAGACGCATCTACCGGTTGTCATCGACCCCAGCCACGGCACTGGCCATGCTTCGCTGGTCCCGGATATGTGCGTTGCTGCCGTGGCGATTGGTGCGGACGGAATTATCGTCGAAGTGCACCCCGAACCCGATGAAGCGATGAGTGATGGTTACCAGTCACTTGATCTGCCGACCTTCGCAGAAACGATGAAACGTTGCCGCGCGGTAGCAAATGCCATCGGTATTCAGTGCGGGGCCGACGTTTAAGCCCAGAGGTGTTCAGGCTGGAAAACTCGGGAAGATCTCCGCGTTAGTTGGAGATCTTCCGCTGCAAAGCGAACTGCAGTCGCTGGTGATCGTCTTTCGATAACAGCGCCAGCAGGCGTTTGCTGGCAGGATCGTACAGCAGATCGCCGTAGCCAGTCTTACGAAGATCGGTCAATTCACGTTTGGCGTTGTTGATTAAAGCCGCGGCTTCGGACTTACCTAGTCCTAAGTTGCTGACATCGTAGAACTCGAGCCACGGCATGATCGGCACGCTACGCTGGCTGACCAGTTGCACTGTCGTCGGATTGATCGGCAAGGCCTCCAGCTTCCAAGCTTGGCAGAACTGGTCGAGCGCTTGCTGCACGGTCACGCCGGGTGCGGTTAACGTTACTGGAGTCGCAGGACCCAGCTTATTCATCGCCAGAGAATCCCAGTCGCATAGGATCGTCAATCCGCTCTTCTTCTCTAGTTGGTCGATCACCTTGTACAACGGGGTCGGCACGACGATTTGCAGCTTCACATCTTTCTGCAAAGCCGGCGAAAGCTGATCGCTGCGAAGAGTGAGGTCGAATTGATCTTTCGAGAAGTTACTTCGAATCGGAAGTCCCCGAGCAACTCGCAGTTTTTCCATGAACACCACGGCATTGAAGTGGGCCACTTCGCTTTGCGTAATCATGATCTTGCCCGGATCAATCCGATAAAGACCATCACCGCGAGACTGCTTCCAGGAAAGAGGCTCGACCAGGTGCGTCATCAGGTAAGCGATATCGGCAACCTCTTTCTGATCCTTGGCCAGATCGTCGACCAGTAGCTGCGCGACACGTTTATGGCCATCCAGAGGCTGCGTGATACGTAGCCGAGCACTCTTATCGGTGGCTTCCACTTCCAAGCCAAACGGGCGTACGGCTGCTTCCAAAATGCCTTCGACGGAAGTCTGCGTTTGTTTGACCGAGATCGGCGTTTTGGCGTTGATATCCGCCGATGCCAATGCGATGGGATCGATGGTGACCGGTACAGTGCTCATCTGCGTCACGAACGAAGCAAACTCGTTGAGCGGCATGTTATCGAATTCAATCCGCACGATCGGGTCGCTCAGCCGCCCTGCGACATCCACTTCCGGAATTCGGGGCACCAGTTCCGCAGCGGTGGAAACTTCGACTTGCAGAGCAACCGGCGCTGCATCGGCGGGTCCCGGATCGACGCTGGCCGATTGATTGAATGCTGCTGGATCCAAGACAGGAAACGCCTCACCAAATACTTCGTAAAGCGGGTCGTCCTTGAGTTCTAAGATCGAAGGTTGGGAAGTGGCGACCTTGGGCTTACCCGAATCGATATCAGGTGTTTCCACTACAGGCTTTTCCGCAGCTGGCGCACCGGCCGGATCGTCGAATAAAAATGGATTGTCTTTGTTGGGCATCGCCGGCTTAGGGGACGCTTCAGCGGCGGCCTCCGGCTGAGTCGGCTCTTTGCTGGGCATTGGCTCCAGAGCAGGTTCTTTCGCGGGCTCTTCAGCCGCTGGCTGCGGTGTTTCTTCGATCGGGGCTGGCTCGTTCTCGCCAGATGGTTCTTCTTCGGCCGGAGGCTCGAACTGGGCGACCTGGATCGGTTCTGGCTCTTCAGGTGTGACCGGAGTCTGATCCCTACCGGAGAAGACCGCGTAGCCAATCACCGCGAAGGTCACGATTGCCATGATCGATGTCCCACCGATCAGGGCCATGTTCCGCATCTTGCTAAGGGAAGCGCTGTCGGAAAAACGATTGACCTCGGCGGCCGCAGCCGGCTCTGTATCGGCTGAGTTTGGCTCTTGGGGCGTAGATGATCCGGCCAACATCTCGTCGAGGTTGTCGAACGCTTCGTCCGAAGTGGAGGGTTCGACAGTCGTCACTGGTGGCTCAGCGGCAGAGGTTTCCGGACCAGGAGTTTCCGGCGTAGGGCTTTCCGGTACCGGCGGCTCTGGCTCGGAAGCAACCGGCGCAGCGACAGGAGGGGCCTTGGCATTCGACGTTTCGGTCGATGCAGGCGAATCTGGTGCGGCGATCTCGACCATGCTCCCACACTTCGGACAGTTGACAATCTGGCCGATGAGGGAATGGCTGGTCACCTTCAGGCGAGCAGCACAGGTCGGGCATTGAACTCGGAATAGGGTCACGCGATTACTCTCGCACGGAAACAGGCTATTTGATTTTGAACACGTCAGGCAACGTGTACTTATTCTTTTCCGCGGCAGCGCGGGTGGTGACTACCAGCTTCTTTGCTTCGTCGGGACCATCCATGGGGTCAATCACGTAAATCAGCTTCTGAACTTCGGTATTAGAGCCAGGCGAGGGTTCGGGGTTGGCCCTGACAAGTAGTTGAGCCAGGATCTCGCCAACGGGTTTGTTATCGTGAGTGAATTCCTTGATCTCCTTGTTGCGCGTGATGCCATCCAGCTGCAAATCGGTTCCCTTGATTTCGATCGGAATGCCAGCCTCTTCGCCAATATCACGAAGAGCAAACTCAAGCGAGTTCTGCGGGAAGGAAATACTCATCGTACTGGCCAGCTTCTCTTCGATCGTTTCAGGCTTTTTCGCTGCCGGCATCGCTCCGCCACCGGCAGGCGCGGCAGCGCCGGCTGAGTTGGCCGCAAGCATCAGTTCGGCCCCGGCAACCATGTTTTGACCAGCTGCCGAAGGCAGCATAATGTTGACGACAGCCTGGTTGTTTTCGACGCCGGTTCGTGTCTGCTGGTAGGCAAACTGGACCATATTCGGGAAGCGAGTAGCCAGACGACGCCAATAAGGGGACGGATTCACTGCCGGCACGGCATCTTCCAGTTTACGCGATACGCCGTTGATCTTTTCTTTGACCGAATTGGCCAAACTGGGCGGATCCAAACTGAGCGAACCCATGCAGCGCATTTCAAGGTAGAGATTTTGACCGATGTGTCCACTCACAAGCACCGCGCGAATCCCCTCGCCGAAAAAGTCCTGCACGCCTGCGGTACCAGCGGCTAATTCGCCGCGCATAACCTGGCTTGACGACGAAGTGAGGAACTGCGGTTCGACCAGCAAGCTGACCGTTTGTTGATCGTCCGATTCGCGACGAAGTTGCTCCAGTTCGCGCGTCAACTGGGGTGCGGCAACACCCCGCTGGGCAATCGCTTCCACAACGGCCTTCGAACCGGCAACGAACTGGCGGTCTTCCTTGCCAGGGATCGGCATGACGGTCCACCCTTTCACGTCGTACATGGCCGGGATGCCGCTGGCTGCTGGATTAGGATTGCCCCACAGCGAAAGCAGATTCGTTCCTCCTTTCAGCTTCGCCACCAGGCACGGCGGCCCACCGGCGGTCGATGCACCAAAGCTGACCGTTAGCGACTCGAGTTGCTCGAAACGAACCCCTAACTCCCCTTCCAGTTGCTGTCGCAAAGCGGCGAAGTCCGGTCCCAAGGCCCGCAGGATACGGTCCCCTTCAGGATTGCCAGTAAGGTCGCTTGTTCGCACAACCAGGGCCAGCCGCGTGTCGTTTGGCACACCGGTCAGGTCGATCGGCTGACCATCGGTCGGCGAGGCCCACAGCGTTTGGCCATCGTCTTGCACCAATTGCGGCCCCGTCGGAGCGGCAGGCACCGGATCGACATCCGGGGTTGGATCAACTGGCGGCGTATCTGGATTCTCTTCCGGTGGATTTTCGACCTGCTCGCCATTGTCGGCGATGTCGTCAGGGCTGAAGACCAACTGGTAGCCGTAGATTCCACCCACCACGGCTGCAATCGCCATCACCCCCAACACAACCAGGCTGGTAATCTTGCGCTGCAGTTTCCGTTTGCGAATGCGTTCGGTCAAAGCGGTCGCGCGACTGGCTCCCCCTTCTTGAGCCGGCTGTGCCGCAGGAACCGCGGTGGCGACGGCTGCTTGGGGAACGGCAACCGGAGTTGCTACCTGGGCAACTATTGGCTGAGCAGCGACTGGCTGAGGTGGGGCAACTGGCTGAGGCATTGCTCCTGGAAACGGTGCTGCCGCCGGAGGAACAGGCTGCGGAATGGGCGGAGCCTGACCAGGAAAGGGAACCGCCGCTGGTGGAGGTACTGGGGCAGCTGGTACTGGCGGCGCTGTGGCTTCGCTGGAATTCGTCGCCAAGTACTGCAGGTAGCTTCCCATCGTCGGCAAGGCATCGGCGATCGGTGGCGAGAGCTGACCGGCATCGACAAACGGCCGCAGTGCTTCGGCCACATCCTGAGCGTTTTGGTATCGACCGCCAGGGTTCTTGGCTAATAGATACTGAATGATCTGCATCAAGTTGCCAGGAATGTAGGGGGGCGAAGGTATCTGGGCAGTGGCGTGCTGCTGTAGCCTCTCGGCGATGCTCCCTTCGACGGGCGGTTTGCCTGTTAGAAGATCGAACAAGATCGCTCCGAGCGCGTACAAGTCGCTCAACTTCGTAGGAGCGGCACCTGCTTGTTGCAGTTCCGGCGCGGCGACATTGGCCAATGCGTTCAAGCGTTCGGCCTGAGCTTCATCTGACCACGGAATTGCTTCAACAGGACGCACCGGCAGATGCAATAGCTTGAGGTTGCCAGTCGGTTCCAGCCACAACTGATTCATAGTCAGGTCACCCAGGACCATGCCCTGGCTGTGAATCTGCGTCGCACCAAGTGCTGCTTGACGCACCAGGCGAGCACAGTCAGGCGTCGGAATCGGCACTCCTTCGCCCGGTCGGCTTTCGGCCAACAGGTTGCCATCAAGTTGTTCGGTTACCAGGTAGCTTCGCTTAGAACCCTGACGCAAATGGAAGCAGCGAATCAGGTGGGGATGCGGAACGGACGATCGCAGCTTGCACATCTGCTGAACGATCGGGAACCGGACCGAATCTGCCTGGATCTCAGGCGCAATGGGATGCAGCCAAACCGGATGCCCTGAACCAGTATGCTTGCCGGCATACGTTCCTTGCAGCGGTCCTTCTTCCAGGCGTTCGGTGATCTGGTATTCACCGATGTTGATGGCCTTCGCGCGGCCAGCCAACAACAGCCGAGCCTGATACGTGGTCAGATGTCCCCCTTTGACCAGCCAGGTAGCCAGTGCTCGGGCATCGCCATTATTGGCCGTCTGTTGATACTGATCATGCAGCGGCTTACAGGCCTCTTTGGTCATTAGGCCTGATTCGAGGATCAGCTTCCAGAAGTCGTTCGTCTTGGTAACTTGCATGCTTGTTTGCGATCAGTCTCTATTGTTCCATTACGACGCGGACCGCACGGCTACCCCCACATCCACCAGTTGAGCACCTGAATCAACCGTTTCCAGTAGGCGTAAACCGTTTTCCGTCAACCTATTAGTGTACCGCGCAGGTTCCTAGAAGAGCAAAACTTCGGTCAGGTTTTCGTGGCTTGTGGAATCGTTGCCTGAACGGCCCGAAATACCAGGACAGGCGGCAGAACCGTATCGCGAAAATACCCCTTCGCGCGACTCCCTCAGGCAGTCTGCTGCCCCGCCCCGTTTACGCTAACGCAGGAAGCGTTTGCTTGATAACTTCAATCGCCGTATCGATTTGCGACATCGATACATCCAGGTGAGTCACCATCCGGATCTTTTGGGGGGCGACTGAAAGGACCCCAACTCCACGTTCGGAGAGTACCGCCTGAAGCTGTGCCGCGGTGCCTAATTCGTTGTCGATGCTAAAGATCACAATATTCGTTTCGACCGGGTCGACATCCAACGTAATCCCCTCGGTCTGGCGGACTGCTTCGGCCAACTTGGCGGCTTTCTCATGATCTTCCGACAAGCGAGCCACGTTATTTTGAAGCGCGTACAGTGCCCCAGCCGCGATGATGCCTGACTGACGCATTCCTCCGCCGAACAGCTTGCGGGCTCGTTTTGCCTGCTTGATAAACTCCGCTGGCCCAGCAAGCGCACTACCAACCGGTGCCCCAAGTCCTTTGCTGAAGCAGACACTGACCGAATCGAACATCCCGCTCCAATCGGCCACCGAGATACCAGTGGCGGCGGCCGCGTTGAAAAGCCGAGCCCCGTCGAGGTGCGTCTGCAGACCACTGGCATGTGCCCAACTGGTGATCTTCTGGACGGTATCAAACGGCTGCACTTTGCCAGAACCACGATTGTGGGTGTTCTCCAGGCAGACCAGTTTGGTCCGCACCAAGTGATCGTTCTCGGGACGGACTTTGCCTTCAAACTGCTCGGGCTGCAGCACGCCGTGTTCGCCTGGCAACGTGCGAGCCACCACGCCGCTTAGCTGAGCAAACGCTGCTTGTTCGTAGTTGTAAACGTGACAGTTCTCTTCGCACAAGAATTCATCCCCAGGCTGACAATGCAGCCGGATTGCGATCTGGTTGGTCATGCTGCCTGAGGGCATGAAGATCGCAGCTTCTTTGCCGAGCATCTCGGCGGTGAGTTTCTCGAGTCGCTCGGTCGTCGGATCGATATCGATGACGGCATCACCCACTTCGGCCTGGGCCATGAATTGCCGCATGGCGGGACTGGGCTGGGTAACCGTATCACTGCGAAGATCGATTGCGTAGTTCATGGTGGCCTGAGCAACGTGGAAAGGTGAAATGAAAAAGCCTCCCTACATTTTGCAGGGAGGCTTTGCGAGTGCCAAGCACGTGGAACGAATTAAACGTGCTTGCTAGTTGCGAGGCAAAACCTGGCCATCGTTACGCTGGAACCAAAGCTTCAGGAATTTGTCACCCACGTTCTTACTGATGAACTGGACGCTTCCGTCAGCGAAGAGACCATTGAAGCCACCCAGTTGAGCCTCGCCGAGCCCGTTCCAGACATTCATCAGATCAACCTCCAGGTCGCTCGGCTTGGTCCAGATGACGGCATGATCGTCGTTAACTTCGACACACATAGCCGTGTTGGATAACCCGTCGGTGAAGTGTTGGAATCCCAGTCCCTTTGTCATCATTTGTCCTTCTGGGGTCGGCTTCGAGTCAGGCTCGAAAGCCATTCCTTTTCCGACCGGAACCAGGTAGGTCGTGTAGCCAGCAGGGGCTTTGCTATTGGGGCGTCGATAAGCTTCAGGCATCTGTTTGATGAACTGCTTGTTGTGTTCGCTGTCCCAAGGTTCATCCATATGAAACTGATCGAACATTGTACCCTGTTCGATGAATGGCAAGATCATCACGCGCCACGACAAAAGCGGTTTGCCCTCGGCATCGGTCTTTGCCTGAGCCGGTAGCGATCCGAATGTGTCGTGGAAGTTGTGCATCGCCAGGCCGATTTGCTTCATGTTATTGGAGGCCTGCACGCGACGAGCCGCCTCGCGTGCCGCTTGAACCGCCGGCAGAAGCAGCGCGATCAGCACACCAATCACGGCGACGTTTGCCCCCATGACCGCTTCTTCGTTCTGCTGGAAGTTCAAGACGAGCGAGTTGCCTTCCTTCTTGGGGCGCAGCGCATCGATCATGCTTTCTGAAACGCGAACCTGGTAGCGTCCCATGGCGGCCTCGACTTCGTCTTCGCTGTTTACCATCTTATCGGCCTCCGACAGGATGGCTTGCTTTGCCAGATCGAGCGAGAAGCGGAGCATGTCATCCAATCGCCCGGTAGCCGCTTCATCTACGCCGTTAATCTTCAGTGTCGCCGCCAACTTTTGCGTGCAATGGCAGCTCAGTGTGATCGACTCGGTGTAGTTGGGAACCTGCTTGTACATGGTGAACGGTGGAGGAATCTGCTGCTGCGACAGAATCGCATTAAGTTGATCACGAACTGGTGCCATGTTGAATGCGATGTACCCGTCGGCACCGTCGTTTGCCGCGGCCAAAGCTTCGGCGGGCTTGGTCAGTTGGGCATTGGGCCCTTTAGTGACAATGTCCCCCATCATCCCCAACGAACCGAGCATGAACGTATGCTCGTCCAACATATGAACGGCCAAGTAGTCAAATGGGTAGGCATCGGTATAGAACGCTTTCCCCTTGAGCCCAGGAAACGCGTCTTTGATATCTTCGTCTTCGGCCATGCCGTCTACAAACGTCTCGATTCCTGAAAAGAACGTTTCTTCGTTCAATGTTTCCGACGTTTTGATAATCGAAAACATATCAGGCTGCGGAAAGTCGGGCGAAGGAGGAGTGATCGCAAAGGTGATCGAGGTGATCTTCATGGGATCGAAGCCGAGATACTTTTTGCCGAAAGCTTCGACAAC
Organism: Blastopirellula marina; assembly: GCF_002967715.1. Taxonomy (NCBI): domain Bacteria; kingdom Pseudomonadati; phylum Planctomycetota; class Planctomycetia; order Pirellulales; family Pirellulaceae; genus Blastopirellula; species Blastopirellula marina. The sequence continues at coordinate 30,297 of NZ_PUIA01000064.1, read as the reverse complement.
TTCGACCGGATAGGCCTGCATCATGGGGTTCGTCAGAAATCGATCGGCCTGCACAAAACCAACACCGACGGCGTTCTCAGGCACATAATTCAAGCCTGGCAGCGTGCCTTCAGCAGTCGGGGCCGCAGCCTCCTGGGCCATCAATAGCTGCGGCGGAAACGCCATCGTGGCCGTCAAAAATCCGATTAATAGGGCACTCAATAGATGTCTCATGGATTGCTCGCCTCCGCGTTTGCCATGCTGCTGGTAGAAAAGGACTCACTTCACAAGAACGTGGTTATAAACCGATCTGGCAGGAGCTTACAGCAGTTTTTGATGAAGTTTTTACACCCCACGCTCAGCCGAAGCACACTATGCCTTCTGTCGACTGGCACGTACTATGAAGAATTCCCCCAACCTTGCCAGGTAACTTAAGCGCGTGAATCTATCCAGTCCCCTCCAACTTCTGGCCACTACGGCATTCGGCATCGAGGCCGTTACGGCCCGCGAATTGCAAACGCTGGGCTTCGAAACCGAGATCCTCGGTTCCGGTCGTGTGCGGTTCGCCGGCAACTACACCGACGCTATGAAGGCCAACTTGCACCTGCGCACGGCCGATCGCGTACTGGTGGAAGTTGCCCAGATTCCGGCCGGTGATTTCGACGCATTGTTCGATGGTGTGAAAGCGTTGCCTTGGGAGGACTTCATCGACGCTGAAGGGGCCTTTCCGGTCAAAGGCCGCAGCTACCAATCGCAGCTGACGAGCGTTCCCGCCGTTCAGCGAGCGACCAAAAGAGCCATCGTCGAGCGGCTTCAATCGGCTTACGGAGAGAACCTACCGGAATCGGGCGCAACCTACACCGTCGAAGTCGCCATCGCCAAGGATGTCGCTACGCTCACGATCGACACCTCGGGGGCTGGCCTTGCACGACGTGGATACCTCGATCCCGAGCGGCACTCTCCGATGAAGCCGACGCTCGCCGCGGCGCTCGTTCAGTTGAGTCACTGGAACCGTGATCGTCCGCTGGTCGATCCCTTTTGTGGAAGTGGCGTCCTGCTGATCGAAGCGGCGATGATCGGCCGGAACATGGTGCCAGGACTCTTGCGTGACTTCGCGCTGATTGACTGGCCGGCCGTCGATCAGGAAGCGTGGCTCGACCTGGTGGAAGAGGCCCGTGCCCAAGTGCTCGAGACGCTGCCCGAATCGATCATTGGCTACGACGAAGACGCCTCGGCACTGCGTCTGGCCCGGCAACAAGCAATTGCCGCTGGGGTCGACAGTAACATTCACTTCCAACGGCAATCGTTTGGTGAACTTACCAGCAAGCGCAAGTACGGCTGCCTGATCACCAGCCCACCGTACGACGACCACTCGCGTGCTCGGCGTGCCCAGTGGGACTTCTATCGCGGCTTCCCCGACGTCTTGCGTCAGCTACCCACCTGGTCGCACTTCATCCTGACGGCCTTCCCCGAGTTCGAGCGGGCTATGGGGCAGGAAGCGAACCGTCGCCGCAAGATGTACAACGGCCGCAGCGAATGCCATTACTATCAGTATCATGGTCCTCCACCGCCAAAAGCAGGCGACGAGTCGTCTGCCGAGCCAAACGAAGAAAAACCGAAACGCACCTTCACGCCAGCATTTGGCGGGCTCGATGACAAGGCGAAAGAGCAGGCCCAGTTGCTGAAAAACCGGCTCGCCAAGCGGGCACGCCATTTCCGCCGCTGGCCTAAACGCGGCATCCACTGTTATCGCTTGTACGAACGCGACATTCCCGAGATTCCGCTGGTGATCGATATCTATCACGATTACCTGCACATCACCGACTACGACCGACCGCACGATCGCACGCCAGCGCAGTACGCCGACTGGCTCGATCATTTAACCGAAGCGGCTCGCGAGGTGCTGGAGATTCCCGAGGGGCATGTCTTCGTCAAACATCGTACGCGGCAGTCTGGCAGCACGCAGCACGAGAAGGTTTCCGAAGAGTCGAAGATTATCGTCGTGGAAGAAGGAGGCCTGAAGTTCGAGGTCAACCTATCCGACTACGTCGACACCGGGCTGTTCCTCGATCACCGCAACCTGCGCAGCCAGTTTCGCGACGAATCCGCCGGCAAACGCGTACTGAACTTGTTCTGCTACACCGGTGCGTTCAGTGTGTACGCCGCCGCAGGCGGAGCGACTTCGACCACCAGCGTCGATCTGAATGCCAATTACTTGGACTGGGCTGGCAGAAACTTCCAGCTCAACGGCCTATCGATCGCTAAGCATCACTTCATCCGTAGCGACGTAATGGAGTACCTGCGTAATCAAAAGCCGGAACCGAAGTTCGACCTGGCGATTGTCGACGTGCCGACATTCTCGAACAGCAAACGCACCGACGACGTATGGGACGTCCAAGAGGACCACGTCGAACTGATCGGCCTGACGCTGAACCTGCTGAGCGAAGGAGGCGTCCTCTATTTCTCTAACAACTTCCGCCGCTTCAAACTGGATGAAGCAGCACTCGAGAACGTGCAAATCCGAGAGATCTCGAAACACACCGTGCCGGAAGACTTTCGCAATCAGCGCATCCACCGCTGCTGGAAAATGGTGCGAAAGACCGGAGAGTAACCAGGGGACGTCCAACCTTGCCAGCGATGGATCGTCCCCTCCCCCAGAATCGGGAATCAACCGACTTTCGCCCCTTTCCACTAAGTCTCCTGTGCAGCAAAATAGTATGCTTGCCCAGTACTGAGATCGTTTGCTATCAAACCCCCAGAAAGCTGAAATGGATCTGAAGTCGAAAATCGCCCGGATCGATACCCGGCACGACGACGTCGAATCGCAATTACAACAGGTACGCGATAAGCTCAGCCCTAAGGGGGATGTCGTCAGCGAAGCTGGTCGCAAGCGGACGATAGAGGTCTTTGGCGAACCGTTAAGCCCGCTGCAAGTGGTGCAGCGAATCTGCTCCGACGTCGAACGTCGCGGGCTGGCTGCCGTTCTGGAATACGGCAAGAGCCTGGACGGCAAACAGCTTTACGCTTCGACCATTCGCGTTTCGGACGAAGAGCTTCGCATGGCTCACGAAGCTGCCGATCCTGCGTTTCTGCAAACGATCCGTGACATTCGCGAAAACATCCTTCGCTTCCAGACGGCCATTCTGCACAAAGACGTCGAAGTTCCGATCGAACACGGCGGCAAGCTGCGGCACCGTTATGCTCCGCTAAAACGCGTGGGGATCTGTGTCCCTGGCGGGGCAGCCGCGTACCCGTCGACCGTCCTCATGACGGCTGTTCCGGCGATGGCTGCCGGCGTGGAAGAGTTGGCCGTAATCGCTCCCCCCACTCCGTTTGGTTCGTACAACTTGGACCTGCTGGCTACCTGCGTCGAAATCGGCGTGAAGGAAGTTTACCGCGTCGGTGGCGCGCATGGCGTGGCAGCCCTCGCCTACGGTGTCGAAGGCATTCCCAAGGTGCAGAAGATCGTCGGCCCCGGGAATCTTTTCGTCGCCTTGGCCAAGAAGCATGTCTTCGGCGAAGTCGATATCGACTCGATCGCCGGACCGAGTGAAGTCGTCGTCGTGGCCGATACCACGGCGAAACCCCAGTACATCGCCGCCGACATGCTGGCCCAGGCCGAACATTCGCCCGGCAGCAGTGTCTTGATCAGCTGGGACGAAGCGCTAATCGACGCTGCGCTTACGGAACTTGAAAAGCAAGTCGCGGTGCTGGAACGTTGCGATCTGACGGTGCAAAGCTTGATTGACTTTGGTGCCGTGATTCTCACCAAGGACGAAGTCGAGGCTTGCCGCATCGCCACCGACCTGGCACCGGAACACTTACACATCACCACGACCAACAGCGAAGCGACGGCGGAAAAGATTCTGACCGCCGGTGCGACCTTCCTGGGCAATTACACCCCGGTGGCCCTGGGGGATTATGCGGCTGGTCCTTCGCACGTTTTGCCAACTGGTGCTACCGCCCACTGGGCCAGCGGCCTATCGGCCAACGACTTCCTGCGTTCGCGCAGCGTGATTCACTTCACTGAAGACGGACTCAAGGCGATTGCCCCACTGGTGACCACCTTGGCCGACAAAGAAGGCCTGACCGCCCACAAACGCAGCGTAACGATTCGCACCGAAGACAACTAAGACAACTCAAGAACTAGCAAAGAGGAGTAACCGCTGATTTCGCGGATGACCGCGAGCAAGAAGAAAAACTGCAATGTCAGCCCCAACGGGGCGGCCGAACTCAGAGCACATTGCTTCGACCGCCCTTTCAGGGCTTAAGACTTAGATTGAGAACTTCTTTCCAGGGGCTTCCACCCCTGGCTATTAACGGTCGCTCCTTGGGAGCTAAAACAGACCGACAATGTCTAAGTCAGCCCTTCTTCTTATTCGCTTCCATCCACGTTTTCCGCAGTTCATCTCCCAATTGAAATGCAGGAACACCATGGGCTACTTTCGTCCTGAGATTGAAGCGATCGCTGGTTACAAGCCTGGCGAACAACCGCAAGGCGGGAAGTTCATCAAGCTGAACACCAACGAGAACCCCTACCCTGCCTCGCCCAAGGTTGCCGAGGCCATTCGTCAGCGTCTCGACCAGGGTCTCGAAAAATATCCCGACCCGGTCGGTACCGCGTTTCGCATTCGCGCAGCCGAAGTGCTGGGAGTTGAGCCTGACTGGATCCTATGCGGCAACGGCAGCGACGATATCTTGACCATTCTTACACGCGGCTTTGTTGGCGATGGCGAGTGGCTCCGACTGCCCACACCTAGCTACATCCTCTACAAGACCCTGGCCGAGATCCAAGGTGCCGACAGCGAAGAGATTCCGTTCAACGAAGACTGGACACTGCCGGAATCATTCGGCACGGCCAGCAACCACTTGAAGCTGGCGTTCCTGCCTAACCCCAACAGCCCCAGCGGCACGGTGGTACCTAAATCGCAGTTACGCGAGATCGCCGATTCGCTCCCCTGCCCTCTGCTGATTGACGAAGCATACGCCGACTTCGCCGACGATAACTGTATCGATCTCGTGAAAGAGAACGAGAAGATCATGCTCTCGCGGACGCTCAGCAAGTCGTACGCTCTGGCCGGTCTGCGATTCGGGTTCCTGGTCGCTCAGCCGCAGATGATCGAACAATTGACAAAGGTCAAAGACAGCTACAATTGCGATGCCCTTTCATTGGCCGGCGCGCTGGCAGCCATCGACGATCAGAAATGGGTCGCCGAAAACAAAGCCAAGGTCGTCGTTACCCGGGCCAACATGACCCAACGGCTGCGAAAAATGGGCTTTACCGTGCCTGATTCGCAGGCCAATTTCGTTTGGGCGACACGGCCAGGCGTCAAACTCAAACCGATTTACGAATTCCTCAAGCAGAACCACGTTCTGATCAGATACATGCAATACCCGGGAATTACCGAGGGAATTCGAATCTCGGTCGGCACCGATGGCCAAACCGACGTATGCTTGGACTTGATCGAGCAGTACCTTCAGCAGAACTCTTAGAACCCGCATAATCGCTCGCCCATGACCCGCACCGCCAAAATCGAACGCGACACGACCGAAACGCAAATCAAGCTTGAACTGAACCTCGATGGCTCCGGTAACTTCTCCGGCAGCACCGGCGTGGGATTCTTCGATCACATGCTGCAGCTCTTCACGCGGCATGGGTGTTTCGACTTGTCGGTTGAAGTGAACGGTGACCTGCACGTCGATCAGCATCACACGGTGGAAGACACCGGTATCTGCATCGGCCAGACCATTCGCCAGGCAATTGGCGACAAGAAGGGAATCCGCCGCTACGGTCACTTCACGCTGCCGATGGAAGAAACCTTGTGCAGCACCGTATGGGACTTGAGTGGCCGGTACTACCTGGTCTTCAACGCTCCATTCACGACCGAGAAGATCGGCGAGTTCGATACCGAACTGGTCGAAGACTTCTGGCAGGCATTGGCCGCCAATGCCCTGTGCAACTTCCACGTGAACATTCACTACGGCCGCAACAACCACCACATCAGCGAGGCGATCTTCAAGTGCGCCGCGCGAAGCTTGCGGATGGCAGTGGAGCTCGACCCACGTTCCCCTGGCGTGCCGAGCACCAAGGGAACGTTGAACTCGTAGGCTTTCGCTACGGAGCCTTTGCCATGGCCTGCTTCATCATGGGAGACTCCCATGCCGGAAGAGATTTGACCTCTTCCAGGGCCGAGTCGTTCACCTGTACGCCCCACTCAGTGAAGTAAGGGCCCAGGTTACTATTGGTAGCCCGTGACATGCGGATGAGAAAGTCGCTGGCTCGGTCGACATCAGACTTAGGGTGCTGATCGAGCGGCAGCTCTCGGTATTCGCGAAAGACCTGCTTGAAGGGCTCCCAGCCGAACTCGTACGACAGCATCGTGTAGAAGGCCAATCGTTCGAACAATGCACCGTTGACCGTCATCCAGTTTCGTTCTTCGATTGGACGACTCAGGTAACGCTGAGCATTTTCGATCACCGACTCACGCGTAGCACGCTCGTGAGGGTGTCCATAGATCTTCTCAAGTGCATACGCGGCAAAGATATTGACGGTGACTTCGCTGGTGCTTTGATAGGTCCAAGCGCGATGCTGATGCAGATGCCCCAGTTCGTGGGCGTGTCCCCACTCAGGCTCTCCACGGACGATCGCTTCCGCCCAGCCAAGCGGGGCATTGATGGGATATCCAGCGAACGCCGCGCCCCAGTTCACGTGGGCATCGATCAAAAAGCGGTGTGGAAAAGGCTTATCCTTCGGTCGGCCAGAAAGCTCGCTCATGGCATCGATCAACTCGTCCCACTTTTCCATGGCCAGGTCTGGCGTATCAAGTCGGCGGACGAACTTCGATGGCAACGTGAAAATCACCTTGTCACTGCCGATCTCGGCATAGGGTGCCGGGTAGCTGCGAATGGTGGCTCGCCACTCTTGCACGTTGGTTTCGCCATGCACATAACGCGGAGCTAGCACCACATTCGAGAACCGGATTTGCACCATCTTTTTTGGCGGTACATCGTAGTGATCGACCAGGTTGTAAATGTCGCTGTGCTTGGCCAGAAACGTCTTGGCACTGGGCGTGGGCAATTCAATGTACAGCAAGCCACCAAACGAACAGGCAACCTCGGTCGTCCGCTTCTTCAGATCATAAACGCGGTCGATTCGGGGAAAGCGATTCAGCTTGTTGTGCCTGGGAATATCGATGGTCGTGCTGTTGGCACCAATCCGCAGTTTCCAACCTGCATCGACGTACTCTTCCGGAATCATGACATGCACGACTTCCCCCGGCGGCGCGTAAAGTCCGGTGCTTTGCCAGCGATACGAGTTCACATCGATCTCACAAAAATGGGCCTCCGGTTTGATGGCCCGATGGATCGCCCCAGGAAACTTGTCGGCCGATGGATGCTTCTTCAATTGATCCGGCGGAAGCACGCTGCCGGCCAGTTCCGCTTCGACGATCATCCGCAAGGCAATCATCGGATGTTCCAGAACTTGGAACTTGTTCTCCTTCTCTGGACCGATCTCGACCGGCGGGGCATCTTTCAACTTGGTGATCAATTGCTGCATCGCGCCGGTTGACTTAAAACCGGACTTGGCCTCTTTAATGACCGCTTTCTTCACCGAGACAAATTCGTCTTCGGTAAGCTTCTCACCGCTGGCCGCTTTTTGTAGTTCCGCGTCGGTTGCCGCGTGCCCTGCAGCGACCACCCAAGCCACCAGCAACATGCCAGCCACAATGCGAAAAACACCCCTACGAGCCGATTTGAAAACATGAAAAAACAAACTATTTGCCTTACTTTCCCGAGATATCATCCCGTATAAGAAAAAGCGCGACATGGTCGAAAAGGTGATTATGCCGTGGGATCTTTAATATGACAAGCAAAACGTTTTTCAACCCTTGTCAGAACCAAACCGAACTTCTAATCGTCCTACTTAAAGTGAGTCCCCAGCACCAATTAGGTTGTCGCTTCCACCTTAAAGGAATCTTGTTATGGATTACCGCTACGCGCTCGCAGGGGTCATTTTTGGCTTCCTGACGCCGCTGTTGCTTCAGGGCCAGGAGCCGGTCGGCGAGAAGAACGTGATCGTCATTCCGCTCGACACCATGGTCGGGGCCAAGCGAGACGGCGACCTGCTGACTTGGATTCACTTCGGCTCGGTCAAGTTTGGCGGAACCGATCCGGTCTACCGGATACGTGTCTTAAAAGATGGGACAGCGATTGTACCGCCAGACAACCGACAGCGCGAATCACAACTGAAACTATCCGAGGAAGAAGTCAAGTCGCTGCGAAAGGTGCTTCTCGCAGACATCGATCTGCCAACAATTGCCGGCCCTTGGTTTAATAGTGAACCGAACCGCTGGGATGGCAGCCAAGATTGCTTTCTCGTACGCGACGCCCAGAAGCCGATCACGCTGACCTGCGAATACGGTTGGCCCTCTTCCAGCGCGAATCAAGATCTCATGATCCAACGTTACCTCCAGGTAATGCAAACCTACACCGATCTGATTTATCTGGTCCGCGCTGGTGGCAAAGAAGCGATTGCCCGGCAACTTCCGCTGGCCAACAAGGGGCTCCAGCAGCATTTGCCAGAAGCTGCTCCACTCACGATCGAAGACTTCGCATATGGCGAAGACTTTCCCGACAGGCATCGCCGCTTGACCTTCGTGCGAGAGGAGGAACTCGCCGAGGGGCAGTGGGAGAAAATACGCATTGAAGTCCTCGTACCAGACGAAGGTAAGCCTCGCCTGGGCGATATCACCATCAACGGCAAGCGATCTTAATCTCCTACCTATAAGACAAATCAGACCAAATCATTGCACGCCATCCTCCCCTCCGCTAGGGTAATACCGTACCTCCACCTACCCCCTGCTCCGAAATGAGGAGTTTACGATGCGCGCGTTTCTTGGGACGACTCTTCTGATAGCTCTGGCTGCGACTGGATTGATGGCTGAGGACAAAGCAGGCCATGCACTTCGCCCCATCAAAATCATTCCGCATCAGGCCTCGCAAACCTCCTTTGCCGAGGCGCAAAAATGGCAAAAGAAACTGCGGACCACGAAAGCCGATATCAACGTCATCGATACGCCGCTCCGAGATGCTTTACAGTTTATCTCAGAGCAAATTGACGTCCCCATTCGTATCGATCACCGTTCGTTGGATGAAGTTGGTTTGAATAGCGATGCGGAGCTTACTCTCGAGACCCACAAACTCGCCGCCGATACACTTTTGCAACTGCTTCTACGCCAGATCTCCCTTACTTATCGGATCGACTCGACCGGTGTCGTCGTGACCACCTGGGATGCCGCCGAAGCGAATATGGTTCGACGGGTTTATCCGGTGGGGGATCTGATCAACGTCGGCCCCCAATCGGATCCCGATTATTTGATCGACGTGATTGTCACTTCGGTCGATACGCCCCAGTGGGAAGAACTGGGCGGCCCGGCTTCGATTACCCACTTTCAGAACAGCTTGATCGTCGATCATACCAACAAGGCCCACCGCAAGGTCGAAAGCCTCATCGCCCGATTGCGTGAGGTGAAGAATTTGTCCAGCGACTCGTACGCGACCCAGGCCTTGTCCGCCTTTCCTCCCGACGAACAAACGGCGGATGTCGAAGCGAAGCTGAACTCGGTCAAGATCACGGTCGATTTCATCGACTTGCCATTGGAAGACGTGACCGCGTTCCTGGCCAAGACGAGCGAAGTCCCCATCCTGCTCGACAAGGAAACCCTCGCCGAAATTGGCATAGCCACCGACCAGCCCATCAATGTTACGGCCAAAGACCTTACCCTGCGACAAACGCTTAACATTCTTTCTCAGCAGCACGAACTCTCTTGGTATGTCATCGGTGGGATGATCATCGTGACGTCGCATGAAGAGGCCGAACGCGAGTTGGAAATCCGCCTATATCCCGTACGCGATCTCGTGTGGCACGGGCTCAGCGTTAGCGATCCGAAACTTCGCACGCAGTTGTGGGAAGTGACGCGTTCTGCTTCCCAAGAAAATGACCACCCCCTCGGGCGGACCAACTTGAATTCGAATGTTCTGCCAGAGATGCCTGACTACGATAATTTAACCAAGTCGATCACCTCCTCGGTTCGGCCCGAATGGTGGGAAGAACTCGGCGGACCAGGCTCCATCGCCAATTATCCGCTTTGCGACTGTTTGGTGGTGCAACAGACCCGCGAGGTTCACGAAGAGATTGCCGAGTTGCTCGCGGAAATCCGCTCGCAGCAAAACCCGACCGATAAGACAAAATTGGCACAGCAGATCGAAAAGCTCGGCCAGGAAGTCCTCACGGTGCGTTACATGCCGTCCCAGATAACCGACACGCCGTCCGATTTGACTCGCGAAGACTTCCAGGCGATCGGTCGTCAGATGCAGCAGCTGATCGAACCAGACAGTTGGCGTGATGACACCCATTTCATCCTCGCTACCCAAGGTGGTCTGATCGTCCGCCACGAGCGCAACACGCAAGAGAAGATCGCAAAACTCTTAGACCAAATCGGCATCGGCCTGCCTGTCCCGGCGAAGAACAAAAGAGATACCGGAACGGACAAGTCACAGACGCCAGCCACCCAGGAACCTGGCGGAATGGGATCCTCGTTTACGCCTCCTCAAGACGGCCAACAGGGTGGGTTCTTTTAACTTGCGTGTCATTGGACCTCTTTCTCGTTCGACTCCTAACTGGCATTCCTTATGTTCTCGAAGCTGACTCACGCTGCCGTGATTCGATTTCCGATCCCGCTACTGTTCTTCCTACTGCTGCCGACCGCCTGTTTGGGTCAACAAGAGAACTCCGCAGAGGGAACGCACATTCAAATCACGCCAGCCCCGTCGGCACTTACCGAGGCAGAGCGAATCGCCAAGATCGAAGTCCAACTGCGAACCAGCCGAGCCACGCTCGATGCAAAAAACCTGCCGCTGGTTGAAGTCGCTAAGATCCTATCGGCTCAAATCGAAATTCCTATTCGGCTTCACCGCAGTGGTCTTGAAGATGTTGGCCTCGCACCTGATACGCCGGTCACCTTTCGGTTACCGGATGTACCGACGGAAACTCTGCTGCGCATGATGCTGAGAGAATTGGACCTAACGTACGATATCGAAGCGGACGGAATCGTCTTTACCACATGGGACGAAGCCGAAGAGAACGTCCGGGCCCGGTTCTACAACATCGAAGAGATCATCCCTGGTCCCAATCGTGATTACGACGCAATCATCGAGCTGATTTCAACCACGGTCGATCCTGAATCATGGGATGTAGGGTCCGGTCCCTCATCGACCGTACCGTATCAAAACGGGGTCATCCTGTGTCAAACGCTGACAGTGCATCAAAAGATCGAGGCCCTGCTGGCCGCGCTGCGGGAAGCGAAAAAGTTACCGGCACAAGGCTATCCAGCCCAGGCGTTATTCGCTTCTCCCACTGGCTTCGCATCGGCTGCCGTTCACGATCGAATGCGTCAAGTGAAGCTCGACGTGGAAATAAAAGAGCAGCCGCTTCACGACGTGGTCAAAATGCTGGAGCATCAATCTTCCACGCCATTCTTAATCGACCGGAGGGCTCTGGACAATGTTGGGCTTAGCCCCGAGACATTAATCGACCTGTCGCTTGGCGAAACAAGCCTTCACCACGCGTTAGACGTCCTGGCCGAACAGTATGAAATGGCCTGGTACGCCGTGGGGGAAGTCGTTGTGATCACCTCGTCGGAAGAGGAAGAGACCGAACTGGAGGTGCGTGTCTATCCAACTCGCGACTTGACCTGGAACGGCTTGAACCCGGCCGACCCCCAAGTCAAAACACTGATCGATGCAACATCGAGAATCTCTCCTCGATCCTACGGCGGAGGCTTTGGGTATTACCCCCAGTGGCATAGCGATAGCCTGCATGCCTGGGAGATCCCCGAACTTCCCAGCGACCCGGAATACCTGATCGAGGCAATTGCCATTCATGTTCAACCCAATTCGTGGGAGGAGTCAGGCGGTCCCGGGGCAATCGCCTACTTCCAAGAGTCGGACTGCCTGGTGATCTTGCAGACACAGCAAGTCCATCAGAAAGTGGCCGGACTCCTGCAGACCATTCGCAGTCAACAAAAGCCGCTCGACCTGAAGGACCTTGCCGCAAAGATCCAAAAGGCCGACGAGGCCGACTTCATCATGTTCTACACGGTGCCACGAGATCGTGAAGGAAAGCCCAAGCTCAGCAAAGACGATCTGACAACGATTGCCGGTCGAATTCAGACGCTGTTCGGCAAAGGAACCTGGGACCAGGACACCCACTTTATCGACGTCACCCAAGATGGCTTAATCGTCCGCCATCGACGAGACGTTCAGTTGCAAATCAGCCGCTTCTGGTCGCATCTGGGGCCAGACGAATCGAAGCTTCAGCCTTGGCCAAACCACCCAGGCACCGGGAATCAACCACCCTTGCCGCAATCCCAGCAATCGCCTGGTCCCGTTCAACAGCCAGGCGGAGTCTTTTAAGAGGATATTGGAAAGTCGCATGCCCACCACGCCAGCTGTTGCCGGTTGCCTTCGTTGCTATGCAAGGTTCGCTTGCCTGATTGTTGTTTTCTCGTGTAGCACAGCAATGGCTCAGTTTGGCGGGCCACGTCAGGACGAGCCTACTCGCTTGGTACCACCCGATACTGGTTCAACCGTGTATCAGCAGATCGAGGCCATGGAGAAGCGAGTTCAAGCCGCGCGGCTGGGACTGCAGGTTGTCGATATGCCGCTGGATCAGGTGACGCGGGTCATCACGCAGCGGACAGGTATTCCCATGCGTATCGACGAGAGGGCACTCGAAGATGTCGGGCTCAGCACGGACACGCCAGTCACATTCAATCTTCCCGAGGTCGCCGCGGAAACTCTCTTGTATTTGATGCTTAAGGAGTTAGACCTCGTTTACATGATGGATACCGGCAGCGTTTTGATCACCTCGCCGGAGGAAGAAGAATCGAGCCTCCGGGCGAAGTTTTATGCGGTCGAAGACATCTTCAACGATCCCAATCCCAACTACGACATCTTAATCGAGATGATCACCTGCTGCGTTGAACCCGAATCATGGGAAGAACTTGGTGGGCCTGCCAGCATCGTTCATCTTCGCAACGGAGTGATCATTACTCAGACGTATCAGAACCACCGCTTGATCCAAGGACTTTTCGCGGCGCTGCGGCGGGTACAGAAATCGCCTCGCCAAGATGATCTGCCGGCAATGATCTCGATCTCCCCTCACTCCGCACAGTCCGAACGATTGGCCAAGCGACTTCAAGAGGTCAAAACATCGATCACGCTGACCGATGCCGAACTGGGAAACGCGGTTACCGCGATCTCCAATTTCGGCCGCATTCCCATTCTGATCGACAACCGAGCACTTGAAGATGTCGGATTATCGCCTGATGTCCCGGTTACTCTGCAACTTGGTGACGTGAGCATCGACTACATGCTCGATGTCATGCTGGAGAGGCTCGATCTAACGACGATGATTATTGGGGAAGTCGTCATCGTCACCACCCCGGAAGAAGCCGAAAGCGAGTTACCATCCATGCTTTATCCGGTCAAGGATCTCGTGCGCTACAATGCTTTCACACAAAGAGAAAACACCAAACGGGGCGTGACGCTGGAATTCGATGATTTGATCCAGGCGATTACCACCGCCGTGGAAGCGGAGTCGTGGGAAGAACTCGGCGGTCCTGGGTCGTTGGCTTCTTTCCCCTACGCCGACTGTTTGGTTGTCACGCAATTGCGGGATGTGCATCGCCAAGTGGCAGAACTGCTGGAACAAGTCCGCAAAGCGAAACCCAAAGTGACATTCACCCAGCCGGCAACCGTCGTCGTGCAATCGATGCCAGCCCCTTCCCGTCCGCCTGCGAGTGTGCCGGAAACGCATGAAGACGAAAGCATCATCGTGATGGCGTATGCCCCCGAGAAATCTCGCGAAGGGGATTTCTCACGCGAAGATTTTGTCCGCATTGCCCAGCAACTGAAACAGACGATCGCGCCGCAAAGCTGGAGTGACCAGGAACTCTTCGCCGATGCGACCCATAGCGGGTTGTTCGTCCGCCACAATCGGTCGGTCCAACGTTTGATTTCAAGCTACCTGGCCAACCAGGGACTTGTTGCACCGCCGATTGAAGAAGAGGATCCTCCGACGGTTTTAGAACGACAAACGTCAAAGGAAAATATCACTCCGCCGGCGATCAATGCCCGCCAAGGCGGAGATAGTTTCTAGACAACGCGAATTAAAAGCGACGCGTCAGCAGGATAGCGATTTCGCTGTCGAACAGCTTGTTCTCTTCATCCTTTAGCGGAGCCACGACGGCCGCCGTCAGCAAGTAGTCGTCTCCCAATTGGAAACGCAAACCGGCTGTCGCATTGACCACATCGAGTCGATTGTACGGGTTGGTCACGATATCGCCCGAAGGGCCTGCACTGGCCGTGTCGGTATCGTTGAGGGTGGTCGAATAATGAATTTCACCAATGACGGCTGCCCGGCGAACCAGTGCGTTACCGCAGCAATCTTCGTAGAACCAATGCCCCACCGAGTAGTCGAGGTACAGGAAGGTCTGTTCCTGGTAACGCCCGTAGCAGGTGCGAGTGCCACCGTCGTCGTCGAGATAGAACTGAGTCCCGTTCAGGTCAAAGTCGACCTGGGCGATGGCGGTCGACCACGTGCGCGACGAATGTTGACGGTAGTAGGCGACAAACGGCAGCAAGTGAACCGAGTCGTTAGCCACGGTTGAGACCAAAAATCCGGACGTATCAAATAGCTGACCATCCTGGGCGGTTGGCAAGTTCAAAGTAACACCCGCGGTCAAAGCCGATTGGTTACCGTTTTGCAGCAAGATGCTCTTGAAGATCAGATTCACGTTGCCAAACTCAACGGCCGTTTGATCTCCCGACTGACTCGCATTTTGAGTGGAATCGAGACCACCAACAATCGGCACACGGAATTCGATCGAGGACGACCCGTCGAGGAAGGTCTTTTCTAAACCCAACGTGACGCGGTCGACGTCGATACCGGCACCGCTAATATCGCGGACGGGCTGGCTGAAGTGGTTGTAGTTGACAAACCAACGATCAACCGGAATCGGGCTTACGTTTTCGGTAATCTTGTAGCGACGATCGCCACCGCCAAGAGGCATATTGAAGCCATCTTCCGGCAGGCTACTACCGTAGCTGGGACCGGAAATAAGCGCCGTGTTGCCGAAGAAGTCACCAATCGTGGCGTCACGGAAACCAATTCCTTCCGATGCGGAAGCGAACTGGGCGGATGTGGCAAAGGTGGTCGCCGGCGAAGGCATCGGTGGAAGATTCGCGTCCGGCTGCGTCAAGTCGTCCGCCATGGGCATGTCATCCATGGGAAGCATCGGCGGCTTCGCGTTGTTATCGCTGGGAGCCTCATAATAAGGACTCGGCTGACATGGTGAAGAGGGACAAGGACTGACGCACTGGCAGTTCTTTGGAGCGCAAGCGCAGTCGGCTGCCAGACTCACGGAATTCGTGGTCACAGAGGCCATCAGGGCAGCCAGCGACACCATCCATGTGCGGCAATCCATGAGTACGTCCTTGATTCGATTCAAGCGTTTGAGTTTTCGATACGTCCATGCGCAAACGCAGGCGTTGTACTCATTTCTCGGCATCCCCCACAGTGACTCTCCATGCTTGCATCATGGGAATCATTGGAGAAACCCGAAATTGTCGACTCCTCGAACATGCCAATCGGCACACCTTATCCAGACCCCTTAGACACGACGATTCTGCTAGCAGGCAACCGAACAACGCATCCAAGAACACCACGCATGTGGTAAACCGCGTTCAAGAATTACGGATTTCGTACAGCACGAATCAGGCTGATTACCTTGCTCCCTGTTGGAAGGGGCCTTTGTCGCAATCTCCCCCAGTCGTGCGATGCTCGCGTTCGCAAGAAGTAAGAAATATGCCTACGGGATCGACGAGTTCCAACATCGCTATCAAGAATACATCCCCCTTAGCGGGCAACTTTCATCGCCAACTCTTACCCTGCGCAAATGAAAGAGAATGCTTCGCATTGCAGAGAGTTCTACGCGTCCAACCACCTGCCATGAGGGAAACTTTTTTTACTATTGATCTACAAAAATGTCTTCACAGTCACACACTTCTTGGCTTCACTTTTCCTTCACGAACTCCAATTAGCTTTCCTGGCAATGCGAGCCAGTTCCCGGGAACGGACCCGGGAAACGTGGTTGAGCTCGCACGAAGAAACGGTCTCGACTTGCCCCCTTCTCCATAGGATCGCGTGGCACCCCGCCCACACGATTTTCACACCAACTTGGATCGGCAATCGCGACAGTACAGGAATTATCAAAGTCCATGTCCCACACTCCCAAACTGCACACATCCTTTCGAACTGGTTTTACGCTGGTCGAATTGCTGGTGGTGATCGCCATCATCGGCATCTTGATTGCCTTGCTTTTGCCTGCGGTTCAACAAGCTCGCGAAGCTGCTCGCCGCATGCAATGCACCAACAACCTGAAACAAATCGGGCTCGCGTTTCACAACTTCCAAGACACTTACGGCCACCTTCCGTTTGGTGGGGCCGATAAAACAAGCGCGATCGCGCTGGGTGCCTCGGACGATTGCTGCTCCGCTTCGCAACTCGACTATCTGAACTGGACCTACCACATCATGCCGTTCCTGGAACAGTCGAACCTGCATGATCTGGGTGACGAAAACGACGTGGCGAATTCCGCCAGCGTTGTGGCACGCAACCCGGTTGCCGCTTTCTATTGCCCTACCCGCCGCGCGCCGACCGCCTACAGCGGTTACTACCGCACCGACTACGCCGGCAACGCAGGCGAATGGCACGACGACGGCGTCAACAAAGGAACAAGCCCTGGTAAGCATGGGGTTGTTGTGAACAACAAGCTCGGCACGAAGATGGTGATCGAACGTATTCAGGACGGATCGTCCAACACGATCATGGTTGGCGAAAAAGCACTTCACCCTGATTCCCACGGCAGCGAAGGTGGCGACAACGAACGTTACGTCAACGCTGGCTGGGACCAATGTGTGATCCGCTGGGGCGCGTTCTACGACAACGACGACGCAACCTCGCACGGCTTGGCACCAATTCCGGATATCCAATCGGTGCACAAAAACGATTCCGGCACTTGGGTCTTCGACAACAGTGCATTGAGCTACGGCGGAGAGTTCGGTCAGTGGCACGCCTACTTCGGTTCGTCTCACCTGGGCGTTACCAACTTCTGCCTGGCCGACGGCTCGGTTCGCTCGGTTCCCTTCACCGTCGATAAAGACACCTTCCGTCGTGCGGCTCTGTCGGACGATCACCAGGTCTTTGAATGGCCGTAAGCCACCCGGCGATTCCGATTACCTCACTTGCCAACCTCCTCGCGAAGAAACCATCTCGCGAGGAGGACTTTCCCGCTTAACCCCATTGAAAGAAGTGTTGTACGATGAAACTGTTGAAGCTCTCTTTGCTGCTGCTTGGCCTGTGGACAACGGTCGGCTGCGGTTCGAGCACCCCCTCTGAACTTGTCACGGAACTGACCGCAGAAGAAGAAGCGGCCATCAAGGCAGAAATGGAAGCCGTCGAAGCGGATGAAGCCGCCCAGCGACGTCCCGTAAAGAAGTCTCGCTAAGAAGATACGAGGCCCGGCGAAGGATCTTCGCCGGGCCTATTCTATGCGCGGTTGGCGCTACTGTTTTTTATTCGAAGGCCGAGCGGATGGAAACTCGCACAGCGGTATGCTCGTTGTCGGCTCGGCAATCACTTCGGCCAGGGTCGTATCGCGGAAGGCCTCTTCCACGCTGGCCATCGCGTTATCCAAGCGGCGATGAAGTGGGCACAGGTTATTGCCGTGCGCCTTCAAGCCCAACGGACACGATGAAATCCGCACAATTGGATCGACCGCGTTAACCACTTCCAGAATCGTCAGCTCTTCCGGCGATTTGACCAGCGAGATCCCGCCGCCTACCCCCCGCTGCGATTTCACCACCCCAGCGCGGACCAATCCCTGCAGCACTTTCGATAAATACGCGATCGGTACCTTCGTGCTGTTGGCGATTTCTTCGGTGGTCGAACTTCCCGGAGCTGTGTAGGCCAAGTGGCAAACTGCCCGTAACGCATACTCAACGGTTTGTGAAAACATAGGTTTCCCACACCTGGAGCCAAACTGGACATTGACATCCAATTATTCGAATCGTAGATTGCAACATCAAACAGGACATTGGTGTCCTGATTTGAAACCGCCCCATTCAGTTTAGCCTAAGATTGCCCCTTACTCGATTGGGTTAGCTATGAAACAGATCGACGAAGCGCGTTTAGAATCAGATTTGGCCTATCGTTTCAGCTATTTGCTCGAATTTGTGGGCTTTGGTGGGGATGATATCGAAGCCATTCACGGGGCCGCCGGGGCTCTTGCTCCCTTGGTTCCTTCTTTGGTCGACGCCGTTTACGACAAATTGCACGGCTACGATGCCACTTGGCGACACTTCGTTCCCCGCCAGTTCGGTTACGAAGGGGACGTCCCCACGTCGGTCGAAGAACTTTCCATGGATCACGAGCAGATCCAGTTTCGCAAGCAGCACCTGGCCCGCTACTTGGAAGCTCTGGTTACCAAACCCTACGACGAAAAGATGCTGATGTATCTGGACATGGTCGGCAAAATCCATACGCCAGCAGCCGGCAGCAAAGCCCTGGATGTGCCGCTGGTGCAGATGAATGCCTTGATGGGGTTTGTCTCCGACGCTTTCATCGCCACCATCATGGGGCTCGGACTCGATCGGGAAACAGAAGTCAAAACGCTACGGGCATTCAACAAGCTGCTGTGGCTGCAAAACGATCTGATCAACAAACACTACGTACCTGTGCGTGAAACGGTGGCCTAGGAAGGGACACTTCACGCCCCAGCAAGGCAAACCAGGCAAGTTGCCTTGGCCCCACGTTCAAAGCGGTTACCGACAAGAGGACGGTGACCGCTTTTTCTTTTCTTGGAAGGCCGTCGCTATGCCGACTGCTGCGTTTCTTGATAGAGGTGCACATCCCGTTGCGGAAAAGGAATGTGGAAACCACGCTGGTCCATCCCCAGCTTGATCGTCTCCATAAGATCGCACCGCGTTGCCCACCAGTCTGGCGTTTGCACCCAACCACGCACTTTGAAAATGATCGCGCTGTCCCCTAACTCAAACACCCGCACTTCAATCGCGGGGTCCTTCAAGATTCGCTCGTCGGCCTCCAAGATCTCGATGAAAAGCTGTTTCACGGCACGAATGTCGTCGTTGTAGCCGCAGCCTATTTCCAGATCGACCATCCGCGTCGCATGCCCAGTGAAGTTAGTAATGATGTCTTTCGTGATTTCTCCATTGGGGATGACAACTCGCTTGTTGTCGACCGTTCGCATCACCGTATGAAAGACATGCACTTCCTGAACAATGCCGGTCGCCCCCCCCACTTCCACAAAGTCCCCTACGCCAAACGGTCGAAACATGATCAGCATGATGCCTGAAGCGAAGTTCGAGAGCGAACTTTGCAGCGCCAAACCAATCGCCAGGCCAGCCGCCCCGACCACCGCCGCAAGCGACGTCGTATTCACGCCCAATTGATTGAGCGCCGCAATCACCACCAGGACGATCACCAGCGCGTACGCGATGTTGGAAAGAAAACCTGACAACGTGTCGTCGATACGGCTGCGGGTCAGTGCCCGATTGAACAAACTACGAAACACCCGGGCAGCAACCCACCCCAGCAGCAAAACCACGATCGCCGCGACCACATTGGTGATCCAGTAGGGTCCCTGCTCGACGACGAACTTGATCGATTCGTCATAAAAATCGGACAGGCGAGTAATCGCGTCTGGCGGCAACTTTTCGTCGGTGCCGGCCTGGGCAAAGAGCAGCATAGATCGTTCTCCGGTCAATCGGTTAGGCATAGTGCATGGGCAATGCCTCCGATTATCGACACCGCTCGTATCACGCCAAGATCAATCCAAGAAACCAGTCAGGCCGCTGTCGTTGCCAACAGCGGCCTGATCATGGATCTAGCTCAATGGAAGTAAGCCGTTAGTTGGCGTTCTTCGTGACACCATCCCAGTCGTCGGTGCGGAACGGAGTCGCTGGCAGCCCCTGAGTGTTCTGCAGGTTCGAGACGGGGTTATCACCCCAGGCATAACGAACGGCAACCGGTTCTTTCACTTCCTCGCTGGAAACGCGAACGTGCGTCCCATCGACGATCGTGGCCGAGGCGTTCACAAACTTCTTGTCTTCGCCAGCGATGGTGAAGCCCTTGAGGGCCCGCGTGTCGAACGAGTCGAGTTGGCTACCGTACGTGTCGAACTCTAACACGATCGCACCACCGTCGACCTTCATCGACTTGTAGCGTGGGCTCTGGCTGACAATCTTGTAGCCATACTCGTTGGCCAATGCCAGGCGAGCCAAACGTTTGGCAACGTCTTGCTTGTTCTTTGGATGAATGTCTTCCGCTTCGCCCAGGTCGATGATCACCGCTTGCCCGGTGTGAGGCAGCTTGTCCAGCGTCAGCGTCTGTGCTTCACGCAGTTCGGCCCAAGCACTGTCCCCTGGCTGATCTCGTTCTTGCAAGAAGTCGGCCAGCTGTACCCAATAGAATGGGAATTCATCCTGGCCCCACTTATCACGCCAGTTCTGAATCATCATTGGGAATAATTCACGATACTGATAAGCACGACCGGCGTTCGATTCCCCTTGGTACCAGATCACGCCGCGAATGCCGTAGCCGATGATTGGATTCAACACGCCGTTGTAAAGATTCGCCGGACGATGCTGATTGGTCAGCGGGTTGCCTGGTGCCCTTGGCTGTCCGCCGGGTGCTGGCTTGCCTTCCTTCTTGGCCTGGGCGGCCTTTTCTTTCCAAGCTTCCAGGTTCTGCTTGTACTGCTGCAGAGCTTTCTCGTGATCGTATGTTGCTTCGGTCTTTTCCCAGCGTGCCATCAGTTCGTCGAACTTGCCGCTGCTCTTAAGCAGATCACGTTCGACCCAGGCTTCTGCCGAAGAACCACCCCAGGCGTTGTCGATCAAACCAACCGGCACGTTCAGCGTCTGCTGAAGCTGACGACCGAAGTAGTAACCAACTGCCGAGAAGCTACCCACCGAATCAGGCGTGCACACTTCCCACTTGCCGTTGAAGTTGTCTTGCGGCTCTTGTGTACCGACTTGAGGAACACTGATCAAACGCAACTGTGGATAGTTGGCAGTCAGCTTTTCGATGTCCGCATCGTTGGCTGAGTTCACGTCCCACTGCATGTTCGATTGGCCGCTGCAAACCCAGACTTCACCCACCAGAACGTCGGTGATCACCTTCTCGGCTTCACCACTGCGGACAACTACCTGGTGAGGGCCACCCGCAGGCAGCGGTTTCAGTTCGGCCTTCCACTTACCATTGTCGTTGGCAGTGATGGTTGTTTTCTGATCACCCAGCGTGACCGTAACTTCCGCGCCTTTGTCAGCGGTGCCCCAGATAAAGATGGGCTTATCGCGCTGCAGCACCATGTGATCGGTAAACAAGTTCGGCAGGGCCAGTTCCGCTTGGGCGGAACCAATCCAAAGCAATGCAATCAGCGTGGCAAGCGCGCCACTGTTGAACCAACGCAACTTCATGAGGGTATCTCCAGGTAGGAATTACTCGATGTCTGCGTAGCGAATCGAACAACAAGTCATGCCGATTCAATACGAATTCCGGGGTTTCCGTTGATCACCCCTTTCCCATTGCCAGTGCAGACATCATTAGGAACAGTAGTTAAGGCAAGACCGGTCACTATAGCACAGCTAGAATCGAGAAACAGCCAGATATTGCTTGCGCCAGTCCCCCGCTGCATCTCAGGTGAAATGGATACGAAATCGCGCCAACAAGACGCGTTCAGGGATGAATCCGGAGGGAACAACCACGGATTTCACGGATGAGCACGGATATCGATTTCTCGTCATCACATCAGCATGAATAAGGCCGGGCCGAAAAACGCTCTTCTGCCCCCGGCTCCCCCTTATCAGTGTTCATCTATGGGATTCGTGGTCACAACTCTTCCTTCTCCTCGGTGACCACTGTGTTCTCAGTGGCTAGACCAACGAATCTTCCTTGCAAAACACCCCTATTGCCCCAGAAGCCAAGGGATAGACACCGCATAGAAACTCAACTATTCTGAATTCGGTTAGCACCCTCGTCCCTCGCACATCCCCCAACAGATCAGTAAGGATATTTCCCCTATGAACCGACATTGGATCACCCTCCCCTGCGTCACCCTGTTGCTCCTGGCCGCCGGTACCGTTGTTGCCGAGAACGAAGAGAAGTTCGTTCCTCTGTTTAACGGCGAGAACCTGGATGGTTGGGTTCAGAATGGTGGCGAGGCCGAGTACACCGTGGAAGATGGTGTGATCATCGGTACTTCGGTCCCTAAGACTCCCAACAGCTTCCTATGCACCGAAAAGAAGTACGGCGACTTCATTCTGGAAGTCGAATATATGGTCGATCCGCTGCTGAACTCTGGCATCCAGATCCGCAGCAACGTTTACGACGAGCCGAAGACCTACAAAACCAGCGAAGGCAAAGAAGTGAAAGTTGGTGCCGGTCGCGTGCATGGTTACCAGGTCGAAATCGATCCTTCCGATCGCGCCTGGAGCGGTGGCATCTACGACGAAGGTCGTCGTGGCTGGTTGTTCGACCTGAAGAACAAGCCGGAAGCTCAAAAGGCTTTCAAGCAAAACGAGTGGAACAAGTACCGTATCGAATGCCGTGGCAACTCGATCAAGACTTGGATCAACGGTGTTCCTGCTGCTGACCTGACCGACGACATGACCGCAGAAGGTTTCATTGCCCTGCAGGTCCACGGTGTGGGTGGCGACGAAAAGAAAGTTGGCAAGCAGATCAAATGGCGCAACGTGAATATCATTGAACTGAACGACTAGTTCTCGTTCTTCGCCAAAGCTTGAATCCATAAGCCAGGCCGCGAACTCTTTCGTGGCCTGGCTTTTTTTTGGGTCAGGATTCAATTGAGCCAACGAAAAACGTTAAGATGCCCAAATCATGATCCCCATCGACGCAATTCAACGCGTAAGTCATTAGCGACGATGGACCAGTTCTCCTTGCGAAGAAGAAAACTCGCCGCATGTTCCTGACTGAACCGAATCACACTCCGTACGACCTCCACTTCTCGCTGTTCAAAATTCCCATTCGCATCCACCCAATGTTTTGGTTGGTCGCGGTATTGTTGGGATTCAATGGCAGCGATCCGAAGACGGTCGTGTTGTGGGTCGCGACCTTGTTGATCTCGATCTTGGTTCACGAAATGGGACACGCGCTAGTCATTCAATGGTACGGCTGGTCCCCCAGTGTCGTGCTGTACTCGTTTGGTGGACTGGCGATTCATAACCCCTACGTCCAATCGAACTTCGGTCCTGGACGGGGCCGGCGAAACAAATGGACACAAATCATCATCAGCCTGGCCGGCCCCGGGGCAGGTTTTCTATTAGCATCGCTGATCATTGCCATCACTTGGGGCACGGGACTTGCCCAATATGAAGTCACCACCTTTGGCGAAACGATGGTTCCCTCAGGCTACAACATGAATCCCAGCGATCGTTTGCTGACGTATCCCTACATCGCCCTTTGGCTGGATTTCATGCTGTACTTCAACATCATCTGGGGCCTGGTCAATTTGCTGCCAATTTTTCCGCTGGATGGAGGTCAAATCTCGCGTGAGTTGTTTCAAATGTTCGATGGCGGATTAGCGATTCGCAACTCGCTCGTCCTTTCCTTGATCTGTGCGATCGGTGTCGCCATCCTCGGTTTTCAATACGACCGCAAGTTCATCGCAATCTTCTTCGCGTTCATGGCAATTCAAAACTATCAAGACTTAAACGGATCGAATCGAAGCGGAGGCAACCCTTGGTAAGTGAAGAGAGCAACCAACTCGAGCGTCATCGTTTGATCGTCTTAGGCGCTAGTAACGTTGCCAAGAGTTTAGAGGTACTGCTCAACGTTGCTCCGCAGATGATTGCCAAACCTTTAGAAGTCTACGCGGCGATCGGTCGTGGACGCTCTTACGGCACGCAATCCAAATTTCTTTTTCGAAGACTTCCAGGAATTTTAGAAAGCGAACTTTGGCCTACTTTGGAAAGCAGGGCAATCTCTGCAAAGACAAGTTGCGTCATCACCGACATCGGCAACGACCTTCTCTACAGTCGCACCGTCGATCAAATAATTGATTGGTTAGAGCAGTGCATCATTCGATTGCGACTTACCGCAGGCCCCATCGCGATCACAGGAATTCCACTGGCCGGCGTTCGCAATCTAGCCCCTTACAAGTTCCGCGCACTACGCACGTTGATGTTCCCTGGATCGACGTTAGAACTAAGCACCGTGCAGCAGCGCGCGGAAGATTTAGACCAACGCTTGCAAACGTTTGGCAAAGAGGACGACATCACGTTTATCCCGCAAAAACCCGAGTGGTATGGCTTTGATCCCATTCACTGGAAGTCGCGCAAGCGGCCGGAAGTGTGGCACACAATTCTTACCGCGCTGGGTCATTCATCGTTTGATTACACACGCGTGCGATCGAACTTTTTTCATGAGATGAAACACTGGATGACGCGTCCTCATCAGCGCACCCTCTTTGGTGTTTCGCAATCAAAACAACAGCCCGTGATTCAGCGCGGCGAACATCTTACCGTTGCGTTGTACTAAGCACGATGCAACGTGCTGCGCGATGCGCGCGAATGCGTTTTGTTGATCGCGAACAACAACCGCGCGCGTTACTCTACTTCACGCGACCGACATTTTTTCTCAAAGAACTTTCAAGATGCGCGTGTTGAGATGTGGAAAACGTGTTGCAAAAAAAACGAATATACGTACAACTTACCTCAGCTTCTTTTGTGAATGGCCTTATTAAAGGCACCGGGCTGCATCGGAAGCTGCACTGCCCACAGGGCGCCCGGCTAGATTTTTAAGTTTGTTGCAACGTCGCACAGCGATGAACAAGTTCGATCGGTTCGACTTTGTTTTCATCATCAAGCGAATCGCAACGTGATCTTACGGAGGACGTTTACGTGGCCACAAAGAAGAAAACCGTGAAGAAGGCGGCACCTAAGAAAGCAGCAACCAAGAAGGCTGCACCAAAGAAGGCTGCCAAGAAGGTGGTTAAGAAGACCGTGAAGAAGGCTGCTCCTAAGAAGGCTGCCAAGAAGACGGTTAAGAAGACCGTGAAGAAGGCTGCTCCTAAGAAGGCCGCCAAGAAGACGGTTAAGAAGACCGTGAAGAAGGCTGCTCCTAAGAAGGCCGCCAAGAAGACCGTCAAGAAGAAGACTGCCAAGAAGTAGTAGTCATTTGACTCGCTTCGAAGAAAAGTAAGACCACAGCCGTCTCGCTTTTCCCTCAGCAAGATCACAACGAGACAGAGCCGTTTTCTAACTCAGAAGACGGCTCTAACATTTTCTTGTGATCCCCATCGACCCTCTCGCCGAATGGGATTCCCCGCTTCCTGTCCCTTCGCCCAAGGTGGTCTCAATTCTGGTCCTCTCGCCCCTGCGGGGAAAGGGTTAGGGTGAGGGTGAGGGGGCGAAGCAGGTACCAGCCCTCTCCCACAGAAAGGGAGAGGGAACAAAAGAAGATTACTTTCCCATCGATCAGATAACGAAAAGTCGTTATCTACAAAACAGTTAGCGTAGGAATCGGTGGCTTCTCGGCAGCCGAATCGGCCAGTTGTTTCACCAGGTTGTAGGCCAGTTGCTCGAAGCGCGGGGCGGTCACTGCATTCTGCAAGACTTCACTTGTCTTTCCTGCATCCCCCTGCTCACGAATCGAAATCGTGATCGGCACGTCACCCAAAAACGGCACGCCCAGCTCCTTCGCTTTGCGCTCGGCACCACCGCGTCCAAAGATGTCCCATTCCTTGCCGGTGTCGGGGCAAACGAAGCCGCTCATGTTCTCGACCATCCCCAGAACCGGGATCTTCACTTTGCGGAACATGGCCACTGCCTTGATCGCATCCAGCAGCGCAACCTCTTGTGGCGTACAAACCACCACGCTGCCAGTCAGTGGCAACAGTTGGCTGAGGGTCAACGCAATGTCACCGGTACCTGGCGGCATATCGATAATCAAATAATCGAGCGGTCCCCAGTCGGTATCGCGCAGAAACTGCGTCACCGCGCCATGCAGCATCGGACCACGCCAGATTACCGCTTCACCTGGCTCAACGATCAAACCCATCGAGATGACCTTCATCCCATCGACATCTTTCGGCTGGATCCGCTTCTCGATCACTTCCGGTCGACCACTGACACCTAACAAGTGCGGAACACTTGGCCCGTAGATGTCGGCATCCATCAAGCCAACCTTCGCGCCTGCTTTCTTCAGCGCGTAAGCCAGGCACGAGGCGACCGTGCTCTTACCCACACCACCTTTACCAGAGCCCACCGCAATCACGCTGCGCGCAGTCAAACCAATCTGACCGATCGGTTCGATCTTGCGCTGATGCTCGCGCAGTTCGACGTTCACTTCCGTCAGCCCTGGCACTTCTTTCAGTACCTGCTGTTTGACCAACTCTTTCGTTTCTTCCCACAGCGGAGCACTGTGCGTGGTCAGCTCTAAGATGAACGATGCCTTGGTGCCGTTCACATCGACTTCTTTGACCTGGTCGGTCGTCGTGATCGAACGCCCCGAGTATGGGTCTTTGATACTTTCAAGGGCTTTGATGACTTGTTGGACATCAGCCATGGAGAACTCTCCTTCGAGCGGAAGCAAAGGGCAAGGTCGTATAACCGTTGCCGGAAGCGCGTTGAATTGGTTGTTTCGGGGTTACCAGGGAAGCCAGTCGAGTGGATCGTGCTGATCGGCCGCCGGTTGTTCTTCTGCGGCCGGCAGCTGCGTCAGGAACCGCTGGATCGTGCGGCGTATCACCGGAAGCGATTGCGGCCCGATAAATACGAACCCACTGCCCATCTCCCAGCATGCCCGATGCCATGCGTCCATCCGCTCGTCTAAAAGCAGAAACACACGGCACTCCGGCCAGCGCTGGCGAACGTAGGCCACCTGACGCAATCGAGCGGCAACCTGAGCCGCCGTCATCGAACTATGCAGGGCAACCATCAGCAGTCGCCCGCTCTCCTCGGTAAGGAGCTTGGTGACCTCGGATGCCACGCGAACTTCAACCAGGCCAACCGTCGAGGTCGGCGAGAGCACCCGTAAACGGGGAGCCCAGCATGGTTGAGGTTCGTACAGTACACACCGGCCCGATAAATCCATGAAAACCCTCATTCATCGTAAAAAGCGAGGGCAAAAGCCACAACCACACGATATGCCCCTGCCCCACTCATTCGAGCCCCCATTGCTCGATCCGCCGATGCAGCCGGGCACGAGAAATGTTCAGCATATTAGCCGCCTGGGTCTTATTTCCCTTGGCCGCTTTGAGCGTTCGCACCAAAATCTCGCGTTCGTACGCTTCCAGAGCCGCGTCCAGGTCCACCACCTCTGGCTCCCTTATTTCGATCTTCTTCTGCGGTGTCCGCGCCACGACCGCCGGAAAGTCGGTCACATCCAACGTAAACCCGGTCGCAATCTGATGGGCCGCGGTCAACATCTCGTTCAACTGATCGATATTGCCCGGCCACTCTTGCTGCTGCAATCGATCGATCGCCTCGGTCGAGATCGATTGCAACTGCCGATCGGAAGGAATGTTCAACTCTTCGACCACCGCCTGGGCAATGTACGGAATGTCTTCCGGACGATCGCACAGCGGGGGCAGTTCAATCTCTAAGGTCGAAATCCGAAACGCGAGGTCTTCGCGAAACTGCCCACGTCGCGCAAGTTCCAACAGCGACTCCTGGGATGTCGAAAGAATCCGCAGGTCGATCCCCACCAGGTCCAACAGGTGCAACAGTTCTGTCTGCGCGCCCAGGTCCAGCTTCTCGGCATTCAATAGCAGTAGCGACGCATGGCCGGCGTCCTCGTCGTCTTGGCAGCGATTGGCAAACGCGCGGATCGTGGTCTGCATGATCTCGGCATCCATCAACTCCCCTTCGATGGTAATCACTGGGCCGGCGTGACCGGGGTGCGAGGCATAACAGATCGTGCGGGCAACCTGTTCGCGTCCGGTCCCTTGTTCGCCGATCACCAGCACCGGCACGCGCGACTGCGAAGCCAAATCGACCAGCCGCCGCACGCGAATCATCGCCGTGCTGATACCTACCAGGTGACTCACCGAATAACGTCCGCGGTACTCGTGACGCAGCGCCTGGAGCGTTGCATGAATTTCTTCCTGCGGCTGTAGCGGACCCCAGTTCGGATACTTCTCCGGCGGTGCGAGCATTACCACCACGTTGCGAACCAGCGCTACCGCTTCGGTGTCTGGTGCGTCGGTGATCGGGTAGAAGATACCTCGCCAATTCGTTTCGTCAGCGTCGGCCCCGGCAGCCAGCGTGATCTCACGCGTTGCCACTTCCCCCAGCCACACGTTGGAAGCGGGACACAGGTCAGATACCTGCTGCAAGGCCTTGGGCAATTGTCCCAAGCCATGATACCGGGCCGTTTGCTCCAGCAGTTCGTCGCGCGGAGTCCCCAAGGCCCTTTCGGCGGCTGGGTTCAAGTAACGCACCGTATTCCCTTCCCCAAACAACACGACCGGCCATGCCGAAAGATCGAAGGCTTGAATCAGAAACGTCGTCGGTTTTCGGGGAATCGATGGCACCAGTTCACATCCGCAGGGCACTAGGCAACGAAACAAACAAGATTTCGCCAAACTTCGTATTATAAACCAGCGTAACAATCGGCGTGGGATGCTTGTTTGAAAACCTGGAAACAAGACAATGATGAGTTTTAAGTGTTCGGTGTTCCGTTTTTAGTAGGTCAGAAAATTGGCGTTTCTGCACTGAAAACTGAACACTGAAAACTTCAAACTAAATCCGAAGGATTTCACCATGGATGTGGTCCAGCTGACGCAGCGGCTCGTGCAAGTTCCCAGCGTCAACCCAATGGGGCACAAAGTCGATCAGCCAGAGATTCAACTCGAACACCGCCTGGGAGACCTGTTGGAGCAGATCTTTCAAGAGATCGGTGTCGAGTACGAACGGATCGAAGTCGCCCCGCAGCGCGATAACGTCATTGCTTGCCTACCAGGCTCGTCCGACAAGATCATCGTCCTGGAAGCCCATCAAGATACCGTCCCGGTCGAAGGGATGACGATCTCTCCGTTTGGCGGTACCCGCGTCGAGAACCGCATCTACGGCCGCGGTTCGTGCGACGTCAAAGGAGGCATGGCCATGTGCCTGGCGGTGCTGTCGCGGTTGAAGGAGAACCCAGGCAACAACCTGCCGACCGTCCTGGTGGCCTGCACCGTCAACGAAGAGTGCGGCTTCACCGGCGCGCGGCACCTGGCCAGCACCTGGAAGAATGGTCAATCGAAATTGATCTCGAAGCTGCCAGACGCCGTCTTCGTGGCCGAGCCCACATTGATGAACGTGGTCGTCTCGCACAAAGGGGTCGTTCGCTGGCGATGTCATACCCTCGGCCAGGCCGCCCACAGTAGTCGTCCTTCCGTAGGCGACAACGCCATCTACCGCATGGGCAACGTGCTGAACATCATTCGCGAGTACGAACAAACGGTTCTCGCCCAAGCCCCCGACCAAGGCCCGCTCGGCCCGCCCACGATCAGCGTCGGCACGATCACCGGCGGCGTAAGCGTCAACACGGTGCCTGATTGCTGCACGATCGAAATCGATCGCCGCGTGCTGCCGGGCGAATCACAAGAAGAAGTCCGCCAGGAAGTGATCGACTTCATCGCTGCCAAGATCGACGACCCCGAGAAGGTCAAACACGATCCCCCGTACATGAGTTCCCCCGGCCTCCCGCTGGCCGAGTCGAATCAAGCACTCGCCCAACATATAGCCAGTGTCGCGAAAGAATTCGGCGTAACAAGCGACTTTCTTCAGGTAGCCTACGGCACCGACTCGCCAGCCTACTTCGCCATTGGCGTCCCCTCCGTCGTCTTCGGCCCCGGCTCATTGACCCAAGCCCACACCAAAGACGAATTCATCGAAGTCGAACAGTTGCATAAAGCTACCGACATCCTGGAAGCCGTCTGCCGCCAGTTCGTCTAACAACCAATTCCGTTCCCCACGCCCAACACTCACCAACAACCCCAATCATCCGGGTGCCACGCCCAAGTCCGCTTGGGCGTGCGAACCAGGTACCCGCTCTCTCACATTCCAAGAGAAGTGAACCGCGGATTACGCGGTTAAATTCCTTCCTCATCGCGCGTCCTCTTTTCTAGTTACAAACCGACTTTCTCGCCCGTTTTCCTCTAAATAAAA
>NZ_PUIA01000063.1 GCF_002967715.1 Blastopirellula marina | reverse complement strand
ACATTTAGATTCCCAGAGTTGGCCCCATGCTCTTACGGCCTGGTGCCATGCTCTTACGGCGTCTTCGTCGAAAGAGCATGTCTTTGGATCTGGCAACAAGCATCGCGGAAAAGCTCATCCATCGTGTGCCACTGCTGGCTTGTCCAGCAGTGGATGTCTGGTACCCGGCTTGCACTGCTGGGCAAGCCAGCAGTGGCACACGTTGTAGTATAATTTCCCAGGCGTTTGCCAACGCATTCATTGCCACGCAGACGTGGCAACGGCACCCAGACGTTAGCTACATATGTTCCGGAAAAATGCCCGCCATCAGATTGCCGATCACGCGGGTTGTTTCGAACCGCAGCAGCACGATCCGCATCGTGGCGGTGATTGGCACGGCCAGCACCATGCCGACTGGTCCCCACAGCATGCCCCAGAAGGTCAGACTTAACAGGATAGTCACCGGGTGCAGTTGCAGACCTTCCCCCATGATCATCGGTTCGATCACGTTTCCGAGCGTCATTTGAATGGCGCCCGGTATGGCGATCACCAGGACGATCATCACGACGCTGTCAAAGTCGACGATCGCCAGCGGGATCGGCAGTAGGG
>NZ_PUIA01000062.1 GCF_002967715.1 Blastopirellula marina | reverse complement strand
TTCGTCGTCATCTTCGGGTTAGGACTTGTTAGCTACTAAGGTAGTAGCTTTGGGGACTTGCGATACGTTTTCGAGACGGTCGCGCCTCTGCTCGTGCTGACCTTCGTCCTGTCGTATCTGTTCTACGCCGCAGAGTCAAGTTTTAACTGGTGGGGGTTGAGTTTGCTCGGCCGCTTCCAGAATTGGCGGATGGAGAAGGCGAAGGGCCAGCGTTGAGTGAGGGAGAGTCTTAGGTGGCTTGGCGTTGGATTGGAAACGCTGGCCGTAGCTCTACTTGCGTCCGCTTTTCCCTCGCTCGCGCGTCGGGCTACTATGTTTTGCTTTGCTTCACGCCGCATTCCCTCGGCTCGCGCCTCGGGTTAGTGTGTTGGGGCTGCATCGACGGGCGGACTGGACTGGTTGGTTTCATTTTTTTCTTCGGCCGGCGGCAATATGTATCGTTGGTAGCAATAGGTCGGGTCAATTTCCAGCGGGACGATCTTTCCTGAACTGATCATCCGATCCCAGGTCGGGCCGAACTTGCTGCCGGACATGCCGCTGTTGGCGCGGATGTTGTATTTCGTGAGGCCGTTGGGGCCGGCGTCGAGCAACGCGCGGCGGAGTTGCGACTCTAGCTTCTCGAACTTCACGTCTTCTTTCGCCTGCTTCATGGCGGCTTCGATTTCGCTCGCTGCGCGCAAGGTGACGTTCCAACGCCTTCCGCCTTCGT
>NZ_PUIA01000061.1 GCF_002967715.1 Blastopirellula marina | reverse complement strand
CGCCGGACCGACCGAAGCGACGGCGGTCGGCAACCTGATGACGCAAGCGGTGGCGCTCGGCGATGTCGGCAACTTGTGGGACAGCCGCGAGGTGGTCCGCAACAGCTTTTCGGTCTCCGAATATCAACCGCGCAACACCACCGCCTGGGACGAAGCGTACGGGCGATTCCTGAACCTACTTAACAAGTAACGCTAGAGGCCGCCGCAGCGGCCCGGCGACTGCTTTATTACCTACCCAAGCTACCACAGGAGCAAGCAACCATGATTCGCGTTGGACTCGTCGGCGTCGGTTTCATGGGCTGGATTCACT
This sequence comes from Blastopirellula marina, assembly GCF_002967715.1. NCBI lineage: Bacteria > Pseudomonadati > Planctomycetota > Planctomycetia > Pirellulales > Pirellulaceae > Blastopirellula > Blastopirellula marina. The sequence goes on along the minus strand of NZ_PUIA01000061.1, from coordinate 227 downwards.
ATCTGGCCTACCAAAAAGTTCGTTCGATGAAACTGGCCGCCGTCAGCTCGCGCGATCCCAAACGGCTGAAAGGGGACTGGCGCGGAATCAAAGGGAACTTCGGTCCTCCCGGTGAAAAGATCGACCTGTCTGGGGTCGCTGGCTATTCGTCTTACGATGAACTGCTGGCTGACGACTCGATCGATATGGTCGACCTCTGCCTGCCGCCGGCGATCCATGCCGAGTAC
>NZ_PUIA01000060.1 GCF_002967715.1 Blastopirellula marina | reverse complement strand
AGCATAGCTCGTGCGTCTATCTGATCACTAAGGGGGGATCGGAAGAGACCGCCAAGAAGATGATGCTGGCCGCCGCCGCGCTGCTCAAATGCGGCGGGATCGCCATCAAGATCGAGTCGACCGGCATCGCCCATCCCGCCAAGAAGTGGGAGGAGTGGAGCGAGAAGGCCGATCTGCCTACGCTCTTTCGGGCCTACGTCACCTACATTGGATCAGGCGACCTCTTTTACTCGTGCGGCATGCACAACCTGGGATATCCCGATTGCGTCGTCCAGGCCGAGATCGAGCCGCAAACCGCCGCCGAGTTGATCGACGCGTTTCTCCGCTACCTGCTCTTCGACGGTCCAGAACTCGAAGATGGTCAGACCTTCAGCGTGAAAGCCGAAGCGCCGCGGTACAAAATCGAACATCAGAAGTGCACGATGTTTGAGCCGGATCACCTGTTCCACAATCCATACGGCGTGTGGAAGTTGGCCCCGGCAGGAAAGTCGGTTAGCCGCGAAATCTCTACCTTTATGGGCCGACGGACTACGCAAGGAACAAAAAAACGCGCTTTTCACACACTGCGGGAGTTTTTATTCGATAGCCATTTATAAAACCT
>NZ_PUIA01000059.1 GCF_002967715.1 Blastopirellula marina | reverse complement strand
ATCCACGACATGCCCTTCAAGGGAGCTGGAGTACCTACGGAGATGCGAAGCGTTGAAGGCCAGGTAGTTCAGGATGCCGACCGCCTTGATGCCATGGGAGCAATAGGAATCGCTCGCGCGTTTGCATACGGAGGCCACACGAATCGTGCAATCTACGATCCCGAACATCCGCCTGAACGACATGAGTCATTTGCATCGTACCAGGCAAACAGGGGACCGACGATCAATCATTTCTACGAGAAGTTGCTACTGTTGCGAGATAAGATGAACACGGAAACTGCAAAACAGATCGCTAACGAGCGGCATGAGTTCATGACGCAGTTCCTAAAGCAGTTTCTTCATGAATGGGGAATGGCTGATAGTCGTGCAACGCCAAAATAGAGTTTTTTGCAGTGGGCAATCTTGTAACGTAGTCAAGCGGGATCCTGGCACGATGCCATTCATTTTATAGATTGTTTATGCTTCCGTTTCTAACCGCATACGACCCACTTGGAGGCAGTTCAGGGAGTATCGACC
>NZ_PUIA01000058.1 GCF_002967715.1 Blastopirellula marina | reverse complement strand
TCACCGCCCCCAACACCACCCCGGGGGCCACGCCCAAGTCTGCTTGGGCGTGCTTTGCCTGCCGACGCGTGTTCCGTCGACGCAAACGCTCATCTTGTCAGACACGTTGCACGTAGTCCCGCAGTGAGTGCAACCGTCGCTGCGTTTCGCGGTTCAACAGGAAGTCTACGATCGGCTCCCAAGCCCAGGCCAGCGTTTGGGGGCGGCACGCAAACGAGTAGATATAGATCACGCGCGACCGCGAGGGGGCGAGTGTCTCGTGGCGGATCGTGGCGTGAAAGCTGGCAAACAGCCAGGAACGATTTACCAGCGTTACCGACGCGACACGTCCGCGTTCGAAGGTCACGTAGCGGGTATCCATCACCATCCAGCACGAGGTCCATTTGCCGACGCAGCGTGTACAAACACCCACCCCAGGCAACTCGTCCGGTGGTAGAACTTTGGCCACGCTCAACAGCGAATCCCATTCTAGCCGTCGCTGGTAGTCGTGAATGACATCAAACGCCAGCGGTGCAGGGGCTTCGATTTCGATCTGAACGGCTTGCTTTCGCACGGTCGCACTTTGTGGGCTGAGGTCCTCGTACACCTTTCTATCCGCAAATTCACATACCATTAACTCGTTTTCCCCGCATTGGGTCGGCAATCCCTACGCGCGAACTTATCCTTCTGCTTGCTTCGGTGACGTAACTTTCCTACGCTACGGGAAAGAAATAACGCCTGACGCGAGCAGAATTTAGCTCGGCGTAATGGATTCCTGGTTCGGCGGCTAAAGACTTCTCTCCTCATGGCATTACCAATCGACTCGGCGCGAAACGATTTCACTCCGTTGTGGGCATCACCTGTGCGCCGCAATTGGATGGCCGCACTGCTTTTGTTCTGCATGCTGGGCACCACCGGTTGTTCCGGCTGCCTGCAGCCGGCCGAGACGCTCGAAGAACGCGAAGCGCGGCTGAAGAAAGAAGAAACCAAAGACGACTTCGAGCCCCCCAAGCTCAACGTCTTGCCGTCGGACGATCGTCGCACGCAGCTCAATCGCGTTAAACCGGGGCACTGGGTCAACGTCAGCACGCTGATGAAGGCCAACAACTTCGACTTCCGCGGAGAACTGTACGCCTCGACGGTCGACTCGAACAATCGTCCCGTTCCGATCACCGACACCGATTACTACTTCACCGCGACGCGTCCGTTGGCCCTGCCCAAGGGACAAGAGCGCTGGTCCGATCTGCTGTTCTATCCACCGCTGTTCGATCGCAACATCTCGCAAACGCGGCTGTTCGCGGCAGACCTTCGCCCGGTGGGTGGAGGACGCCCCGTGCTGGTCGATCGCCTGGCCACCACGCGTATGCATCCCCAAGAGTATTACATGGTGGTGCTGGCCAGTGCTTCCGACGAATACCAGTTTCTGGAAGTGACCGACGTCGTTCGCCCGCTGCATCCGCCGCTGGCCCAGTCGGAAACGGCTCCGCATTATCGCCTGGTGCTCCCGAAAACGATCGATCGCGTTTCGGTTCCGGAAAACTCGATGGCCTGGACTTCGATCGCCTATGTCTTCTGGGATGGAATCGACCCCGAACTGCTGTCGCTCGATCAACAGCAGGCCATGATCGACTGGCTCCACTTCGGCGGGCAACTGATCATCAGCGGGCCAGACTCGCTGGATCGCCTGAAACTGAGCTTCCTCGCAGACTACTTACCGGCCGACGACGGCGGCAGCATCGAACTGGGACAAGACCGCTTCCAAGCGTGGAACGATACGTTCGTCAAGACGGAACGCATCTACGAGAGCAACAAGTGGCAAGACCTCCGGTACGAGGTCGACCTGCGGGCCGGGGCATTACGCGGTTCCGATTTGAAGCTTCGCCCTGAAGGAGAGTTCATCCCCAACACCGGCGACCTGGTCGCCGAGCGGCGTGTGGGACGCGGCCGCATCGCGGTTACTGCGTTCCAGATTCGTTCGCCAGACATCTCGCGGAATTGGAAGAACTTCGATTCGTTCCTCAACGCGGTCCTGTTGCGGCGCGAACCGCGAAAGTTCATCAAGACCGACGACGAACAAGCCGTCAACGGCTGGGCCGACTCCTTCGGTGTAAACGACCCACGGCTGGTGACCTCGCTGCGTTTCATGAGCCGCGACCTGGCCAACCTGATGCCCGCCTATCAGCAGCGCGATGCGAACAAGATCAGCGAGCTCACGCCGGAAGTGAACATCAGCGAAGAAGAAGTGCCGGTAGTATTCCAGCCGGAAACATCAGGTCTAAATGTCGATCTCGTGCCTGACGAGCCCCAAGCCGATCTGCAGGCAGAGCAGAACCTGGCCGAAAAAATCCGGCAGACCGAACGCGACTTGAATATCGATGCATTCGCCGGCTTCGGTTACGACAATCAGTCCGGAGTGGGAGGTTGGAGCGATTCGGGTGGGATCTCGACCGCGGCCCGGGCATGCTTGCGTGACGCGGCCGGAATCAGCATTCCCAACGGCAACTTCGTCCTGCGTGTCACCGCTGGCTATTTGCTAGTCTTGGTGCCGCTGAACTGGTTTGTATTCTGGATGCTGGGAAGGGTCGAATGGGCCTGGATCGCGGCCCCGGTGATTGCCATTTTGGGTGCGGTTTGCGTGATCAAGCTGGCGGAACTTGATATCGGTTTTGCCCGCAGCCGCACGGAGATCGCTTTCCTGGAAGCCCACGCCGGCTACCATCGTGCTCACCTGACGCGGTTCACGTCGCTGTACACGTCGCTCAGTACGACGTACGACATGACCTTCTCGGAATCGACCGCGGTCGCCTTGCCGTTTGGCCGAGGGGCCGATGCGTTCAGCACGCAGTCGCGCCGCTTTGGCGATGGCACCAGCGAAGTCCGCTATCACCAGGAAGGGGGCGACATCCAGCTGAGCGGCGTTCAAGTCGCCTCGAACTCGTCGACCATGATCCACAGCGAGTACTTCCTTTCGACGTCGATCCAACCGATGTTCGCCTGGAACACCGACACCGCCGGAGCCGGCACGCTGACGTATGCCTCGCCGCAGACCCTGCACGATGTGGGAATCGTTCGCCGCAATGCCCAGTCGAACCAGATCGAAGTTGCCTGGCTGGGTGACCTGGAACCGGAATCGAAACAGGAAGTCCGCTTCGGCCAGGCCGACGACCAGTGGCTGCTGTTCGACGAGTGGACCCAGTCGCCGGTATTGTCGCTGGCACCTACCGAAGGGGAAGTCAACTTGCGTCACATGCTGAACGCGGTGAAAGACGTTCGCCAACTGAAAAAGGGAGAGACGCGGCTGATTGGCTGGACCGAAGAAGACATGCCGGGCATGACGATCACCCCGGCGGCTAACCAGCGCACGATCCGCACGATGGTGGTTGCCCACCTTCAGCATGCGGCCTTGCCGACCCCAAAGCCCGATGCCAACACCCGCCGCTTCCTCGGACAGGAACCGGCCCAGATCGAGTTGATGGAACTCGACGCTGTCGACGCGTTGTAACTTTTCAGAAAAGCACCTTCAGGACGTACCTCGATGATTGAACTAGTCGACTTCGGCAAAGACTATGGCGATTTCACCGCAGTCAAATGCCTGAATCTGAAGATCGACGCCGGCGAGATGTTCGGCTTCATCGGCCCCAACGGTGCCGGTAAAAGCACAAGCATCCGCTTCCTGGCCACGCTGCTACGCGCCTCGCGCGGGCAAGGCTTCGTCAACGGATTCAATGTCGCCGAGCAGCCGATGGACGTGCGGCACAGCGTGGGGTACATGCCGGATAACTTCGGCGTGTACGACGGCATGAAGGTGTGGGAGTTCCTCGACTTCTTCGCCGTCGCCTACAAGATCCCCCGCAGCAGGCGTAAAGCGGTCATCACCGACGTGCTGGAACTGCTCGATCTGACGCACAAGCGCAACGACTTTGTGAACGGCCTGTCACGCGGGATGAAGCAGCGATTGTGCCTGGCCAAAACCTTGGTGCACGATCCGCCGGTGCTGATTCTGGACGAGCCTGCCAGCGGCCTCGACCCCCGGGCACGTTTGGAGGTGAAGGCGCTGTTGAAAGAACTTCGCAAGATGGGAAAGACCATTCTCATCTCGAGCCACATCCTGACGGAACTGGCCGACTGCTGCACGTCGATCGGCATTATCGAACGTGGCGAACTGCTGATGAGCGGTAGCATCGAAGACGTCTACCGCCGCATCCGCAAGAACCGGATCATCAACATCAAGTTCGTCGACGGCATGGACGCAGGCCTCTCGATCATTCGCAGCATGCCGGAGTGTGTGGACGTCGATATCGATCGCGGCCAGGTAACATGCGAACTGCAAACCGACGACCAAGGAGTCGCTTCGCTGCTGAAGAAACTGGTCGACAACCAAATCAACGTCCGCACCTTCGCCGAAAAAGATCCGACGCTGGAAGACGTTTTCATGATGGTGACCAAAGGTTTGGTGACTTAGAACGAACAACATTCCGTCTTAAGCCAACAAAACCTTTTCATTCATCACGGAAACGGAAGCAGTATGCGATACGTGATCCGAGAGCGATTCTGGTCGTGGGGAGACAACTTTTACGTCTACGACGAGGATCAGCAGCCTGTCTATCAGATCAAAGGGAAAGTCTTTTCGTGGGGGGATCAGCTGGCGTTCTGCGACATGCGCGGCAACGAACTCGCGTTCATCAAGCAGCGACTGCTGTCGTTCATGCCGTGTTACGAGATCTATCACGGCGGCAAACTCTTCGCCGAGATGCACAAGCAGTTCACCTGGTTCAACCAGAAGTTCACGCTCGATGTGCCAGGCCCCAACGACTACACCATCGACGGCAGTTTCTGGCTGCACGACTACCAGTTCCAACGCGAAGGCCGAACCGTCGCCAAGGTCTGCAAAGACTTTTGGACCTGGAACGACACCTACGGCATCGAGACGACCAGCGGTGAAGACGATGTTACCATCTTGTGTGCGTGCATCGTCATCGATCAGATCCTGCACGACGATCGACACGATTGACTGCCCAAGGGTCTTTCCAACTGCGTAACCGGCGTGCTGGAGTTAATCGCTTAAGAAGCGGAAAAGGAGAAGAAGGGACCAACCACGGATATCACGGATGAGAGAGACACATAGGGTGCCACTCCCAAGTCTTCTTGGGCATGCGAAGCGGGTGCCCATGATTTAGGGTGCTCGCGCGAGGCCCTATGCTAACTTCACACGCCCAAGCGGACTTGGGCGTGGCACCCGGTATCTTATCCGTGTTCATCGGTGTAATCCGTGGTCAAAAACCTCTTCCTACATCACGATGATCTGCCTTGAGTCCCCTTCCTGGTCGCGGCGTTCCCATTCGCGGCGGACTTCGCCCAGGCCGTAGGCGCACAGCTCGAACTCGTGGCTTAGTTTATGAAGCAGTTCGGCTTCCTGGTCGGAGTGTTCTTCGGCCGATAGCTCGCTCGCTTTCGCGTAGGCCATCTTGCCGACTCCCCAGTAATTGAGCAGATGATCTTTACGATCGGCCTTTTGCATGCGGGCCAGGCTTTCGGGGTAGACACCGCTCCAGAAGAGGAGGAAGTCACCCACGTGTTGGTGAACGGACTGTTTCGCCTGGCCAATCCTGGCTTCCGCTTCGACCAGCATGTCGGCAACTTCGGTAAGCGGTTTGCCCGTCAAACTGCGGACCTTGAATACCATTTCGCTGTGAATGAATCGGGTCAGAAGTCCGGTCAGATAGTCGATCAGGTCGGTATCCGGGACGCCGAGCTTGGCCTGAAAGGTCTGCTCGGTGATGCCTGCAAAGAAGCGGTGCATCTTGGTGCTGTCATCGTCGGCATGCATGGTTGGTTCCCCTCCCGTACAGTGAAGTCGGTCAGCAAAACCCGTCAGGCACTTGGCTTAGGTGCCCAGCGATGCCGCAAAAGTGGCCCGCATGGTTGCCCGAAGGGTGAAGTAATGTCCACACGCATGAATGGGGCAAGGATGCGAACGGTGTACCCATTGGCTCACCTTCGCAAACGCTCTAAAGCTACATTAATTTCGGCTAATACTCTGAGTCAAGTTCAGTAATTTGCCTAATACCATTGTAGCTCGGGAACAGCCAGAGGGTAGCTTTTGATTTGCGAATTGCTGGGAAGGAAGCGAGGGGGCTAACTGCGGATTACGCAGATGGTCGCGGATGGGAATGAACTAGGATCCGGATGCCGGGTGCCACGCCCAAGTCCGCTTGGGCGTGCGAAGCGGGGACCATCTATCAGACACAAGAGGAAGAGAGAAGGCTAATCACGGATTACACGGATCAACACCGATAAGAATTTTGGTTGTGCGACTACCAGGCAGACTTATCTAGCAATAGATGTCTGACTTCCAGATTCGCACGCCCAAGCGGACTTGAGGGTGGCACCCGGAATTTTATCCGTGGCCATCCGTGATATCCGTGGTCAAAAACTCTTTCCGAGAAGAGTCCCTAGCCGTTCAAGGCTTCCAGCAGCGAGTCGGCATACTGGCCGACTTCCTCGATGACCTCTGCCTGGGGCTTCGTTTCTGCTTCGCACAGGCGGCGGACAATGGCCGAGCCGACGATCACGCCGTCGCAGGCATCCTTCAGCATGTAGACGTGCTCTGGCTTGTTGATGCCGAAGCCAATGCAGATCGGCAGGTCGGTTTGGCTCTTGAGCCACTTCACGTTGTCGACGATATCTGGCGGCAGTTCGGTGCGTTCGCCGGTGATGCCAGCGACCGAGACGTAGTAGATGAAGCCGGTCGACGTTTCGACGATCTTCTTGGCTCGTTCTTTGGAGGTAGTCGGCGTGACCAGTTGGATCAGGCTGAAGTCTCGCTCTTTGCACAGCTTGGCGAACGCTTCCGATTCTTCGACCAACAGGTCGGGCACGATCGCGCCGCTGACGCCGGCGGCCTGGGCCATTTCCAGGAACTGCTCGGGGCCGTGACGATGAATGATCGCGTAGCTGATCATCGTGACGACAGGGCAGGGGAGGGTCGGCGTAACGCTGCCGATCGTTTCGAGGATCGACTTCAGTTTGATCTTCTTGTCGAGTGCCCGGGTGTACGAAGCTTGAATCACGGGGCCGTCGGCGATAGGGTCGCTGTACGGAATGCCCACTTCGCACACGGTCGCACCACGTTTGCCCAGTTCGGTGAGGGCCGCCGCAGTGATCTCCAGGGAAGGATCGCCAGCGGTGACAAACGGAACCAACGCTTTTTTGTTTTGCGAACGCAGGGTTTCAAAAGCTCGATCGACTGCGGACATCGGGGCGTAACCTTTGTGGGTATTAGCTAAGGTTGGACGAAAGTGTGCCACTGGCCTCTGGCCAGTGCTCTTGAGAGACCCGGTTACTGGTTCGCACTGGCCAGAGGCCAGTGGCACACGGATCGAGTCTGATTGGTTTGATTAATACTTAACGCCTTTGAGGCGGGCGATCTCGGCGGCGTCTTTATCTCCGCGACCGGACAGACACACCAAAACGACCTGATCCTTCGGCATTTTGGCGGCGACTTCCATGGCCTTGGCCACGGCATGCGAAGATTCCAGCGCCGGCAGAATCCCTTCCGAAGCGGCCAGCGCGTCGAAACCTTTCATCGCGTCGTTGTCCTCGCAGCACGTGTACTCGACGCGGCCGGTGGCCTTCCAGTAGCTGTGCTCGGGACCAACGCCGGGATAGTCAAGGCCTGCCGACATCGAGTGAACGTCGCACGTTTGGCCGTCTTCGTCCTGCATCACGTAGCTGTAGCTACCATGCAGCACGCCTGGCTGGCCGTAGGTGAGGGGCGAAGCGTGATCGCCGGCCTTGGGACCGCGACCGCCAGCTTCGACGCCGATCAGTTCGACCTCTTTGTCTTCAACAAATGGATAGAACATGCCAGCCGCGTTGCTGCCGCCACCGACGCAGGCCACGACCTTATTGGGGAGCATGCCCAGGCGATCGAGACTTTGCTGGCGGGCTTCTTCGCCGATCACGGCTTGGAAGTCGCGCACGATCCGTGGGAAAGGATGCGGACCAACGACGCTACCCAGGATGTAGTGGGTGTCTTGAACCGAAGCCATCCAATCGCGCATCGCTTCGTTGATCGCGTCGCGGAGGGTTCGCGAACCGGTGGTTACCGGGCGAACTTCCGCGCCCAGCAGTTTCATGCTGAAGACGTTAGGGGCCTGGCGGCGAATGTCTTCTTCGCCCATGTACACGACGCAAGGAATGCCGAAGTGAGCACAAGCGGTTGCCGTGGCCACGCCATGCTGGCCGGCACCGGTTTCGGCGATGACACGCTTTTTGCCCATGCGCAGGGTCAGCAGAGCCTGGCCGAGCGTGTTGTTGATTTTGTGAGCGCCGGTGTGATTGGTGTCTTCGCGTTTGAGCCAGATTTGAGCACCACCGACTTGCTCGCTCAGCCGCTTGGCATGATAAAACGGCGAGGGACGACCAACGAAGTCTCGCAGCAGGCCCTTCAGTTCTTCGAAGAAGGTAGGATCCTGCACGGCCTTTTCGTATTCAGCCGCGAGCTCGTCGAGGGCCTGGGTCAACGTTTCAGGGACATATCGCCCCCCGAACGGACCAAAGCGGCCGGCGGGATCAGGAACATTACGACTGGCGGTACCTAGACTTTCCATCAGCGGATCCATGTGTCACGATTTGGGGATGACGTCGCAGCGGGATCGCTCCCAGTTATGCGACGCAGGTGCCTGCGTGATAAACCTTTGAGTATCCGGGCAACCTGTAAGGGGGTCAAGTAGATGCGATCACCACGATCGGTGCCAGAAACGAGCGGAGAGTAGCCAATTGCCGGAACTTCCTGAAGTCGAAACGATGCGACGGGGCGTGCTGGGCCTGGTTGGTGGTCGTATCGAAAGCTTTGAAAAACTGGCGTGCGAACGTCGTCCCATCGGCATTACCCCCACCGCTGGTGTGCTGAAAAAAAAGTTGGTTGGTCGCACGATCCAACGGATCGACCGGCTCGGAAAGCGGGTGCTGCTGGTCCTGGACGACCAATCGCGGCTGATGTTCGAGCCCCGCATGACCGGACTGGTGCTCATTTCGGATCCACCAACACGCGATCATTTACGCGTCCGGCTCACCCTTTCCGGCTCGCAACATCCGGAGCTTTTGTACTGGGACCGCCGCGGACTCGGTTCGGTTCGGTGGTTTTCGGCGGAACAATTTGCCGAAGAGTTCCACCAGGGGCGGCTCGGGCCGGATGCGCTCGATGTCGATGCGACGACCTTCCGCGAGAAGTTTTCTTCCACGCGGCAGCCGATCAAGGTCGCGCTGTTGGATCAGCGGCGGATTGCTGGCATCGGAAATCTGTATGCTTCCGAGATCCTGCACCTGGCAAAGGTCCATCCGGCGACGCCGTGCAGTAACGTCAGTTCCCAGGCCTGGAAGCAGATTCATGCCTGCATGGTCGAAGTGCTGGAACTGGCCATTCGGTACGAAGGATCGACCCTCAACGACGGGACTTATCGCAACGCATTGAACCAAAACGGCAGCTATCAGAACGAGCACCGCGTGTATGCCAAGCAGGGCGAAGTGTGTCGTTCGTGTGGTAAAGGGGTGATTGTGCGGACGGTTCAAGCCCAACGGGCGACCTTCCATTGCCCCCGCTGCCAGAAGGAGAAATAACCGGAATCGACATTTCCATTGTTTTCTATGGGTGAGGTCGGTTAAAAATAGATGAAGTGCGCTCCTCATTTTTCTCTCCCTTCCTGGAGGTCCTCTCGATGCCAAGTCGCCTTCCCCTGGTCCCCCCCAATCGACGCGATTTTCTGCAGACTGCTGCTGCCACGACGGCTGGCCTTGCCCTCGGTGCTACTTCGCTACTAGCCGCCGATGAAGCACCCAAGCAAGAGACGCCTGAGTCACTCGTGAAAGTTCTGTACGACACGCTGAGCGACAAGCAGAAAAAGGACATCACGTTCGACTGGGATCACGAGACGGTCTTCCAAGGGAAGCTGCGAACCCACGTCGAGAACAACTGGCACATCGTCGACCAGACGATCGCCGGCAATTACTACACCAAGGATCAGCAGCACCTGATTCGGCAGATCTTTGTGGGGATGGTCAATCCGGAATGGGTCGAAAAGTTTGACCAGCAGTTGAAGGACGATGCCGGCGGCTTCGGCAAGCAGCAAAACATCGCCATCTTCGGTAAACCTGGCGAAGGGAAGTTCGAGCTGGTGATCACTGGTCGTCACATGACGATGCGCTGCGACGGCAACTCGGCCGAGCACGTCGCCTTTGGCGGACCGATCTTCTATGGTCATGCGGCCAAAGCATTCAACGAAAAGTCGGACCACCCCGGCAACGTCTTCTGGCACCAGGCCCAAGCCGCCAACAAGGTGTACGAGATCCTCGACGGCAAGCAGCAGCAGGTCGCGCTGGTGAAGAAGAGCCCCGTCGAACAGGAAAACAGTTTCCAAGGTCCCGAAGCCAAGTTCACCGGTATCAAAGTGGGTGACCTTTCCGACGATCAGAAGGAAGCCGTACAAGGCGTGCTGAAGCTTTTGATCGAGCCCTATCGTCAAAGCGATCAAGACGAAGTGGTGGCCTGCTTGAACAAGTATGGCGGCCTGGATGCGTGCCACCTGTCGTTCTACGAAGATTCGGACATGGGCAACGACAAGGTGTGGGACAACTGGCGTCTGGAAGGACCGAGCTTCGTCTGGTACTTCCGAGGCAAGCCGCATGTTCACTGCTGGGTGAACGTCGCCGACTCGCACAAAGTTCCCTTCAACGCCGCCTAAGTGGGGCTGTTTGTGACGCGAGCCGCGCTAGTCGCCTGTTTCACTTTAGCGGCAATGTCCTTGTTGGCATTGCCGCTGCCTGCCCAACCGCAAGATCCGCTGCGCGATCAAGAAAGCGATCGCTTGACGCTGACCGACGGTACGCAGTTGCAGGGAATGCTGCTCGAAGAATCTCCGCGAAACCTCGAGTTCTTAGAGGTTGTTCGCCCCCCTGGCAAACCGATGTTTGCCGTCATCCACACGATCAGCGCCAATCAGAAGAAGAGCCTCGATAAAGTCTCTGGCGAAGATCGCAAGCAACTGGAAAAGCTGGTCGATCGGCTACGCAACCACACGCAGATTCGTGCGGCCGCGAAAGACTCGCTCACCCTCAAACGCACCAAGTCGGCGATTCTCGAAACCGACCAGGCCTGGCAGTACCAAGGGGATCGCTTCGTACTGATCAGCCCCTTGAACGAAGACATGACACGGACGTTCGCCGTGCGCGTGGATCAAATCTTTCAGGCCTTCGAGCACTGGCTGCCGCCGAAGCAGAAGCCCAACAGCCCGATCCAGATTGTGCTGTTCTATTCGATCGACAGCTATTCGGCGTACCTCAAGAAGATTGGCTTAACGATCGATAACCCGGCCGTTTACGTTCCGCATACCAACCAGGTTCTGATTGGTTCAGACCTGGGTGCGTTTCAGGCTCGCCTGGAACTGGCTCACGCACGGCACGAAGCGATCCTGGCTCAGTGGTCCGAGCGCGAGAAGAAGCTGCCGGAAGACCTGAATCAACTGGCCAAGCGATTGAAAGATGCAGGCTGGCAGCCTGATACGATCGTTACCGAAGTGCAAACGCGACGCGAGGCGTGGCAACGTGACTTCAAGAAGGCCCAGGCACAGATCCAAGTCACCGATCGCCGCAACCAGACGACACTCGATTCGTTGATCAACCAGGCCACGCAGCACCTGTGCCACGAATCGTTTCATGCCTACGTCGAGAACTACCTCTATCCGCAAGGAGAATACGAGGTGCCGATCTGGTTGAACGAAGGGCTGGCCCAGTTGTTTGAGCATGCCCAGTTTGAAAATGGCACGTTCCGCATCGACCTGCCGCCGAAAGAGATCCTGGCAAGCTTGAAGGAGCGGCTCGAACGGGACAACGGAATGAGCCTGCAGCGGATTCTTCAAACCAAAGCAGGCAGCTTCATCCTGTTCGAGAACCTGCACGAAGGGCGACTCGACTACGACGTGGCGTGGGGATTGGCGTGGTACCTGGTGTTTCAGAAACAGCTATTCGCCCCTGGCAGCCTGGACCGCTACGTCCATAAGCGAAATCTGCCGGCCCCCACCGTCGAAGAAACATTCGGCGAGAGCGTTTCCCGCGTGCAGGCCGAGTGGGTCGCGTTTATTCGCCAGCTTCCCTCGTAACGCACTTACGATGTCTGCTCGACGAGAGCTTCTCCGAGCGTTCGCTTGATCGACTCGAGCCGTTCGCCATCGAAGATCTTGTGCCCGTCGGAATCGGTCACGTAGAAGACGTCGACCACTTGATCCAGGTGGGTTGTGATGCGGGCCACGTGAACGCTCAGGCCGATATCGTACAGCAGTCGCGAAATCTGGTAGAGCAGGGCCTGGCGGTCCTGCGTGAAGATCTCGACGATCGTGAACTGCTCGGACGTCTCGTTGTCGATCTTGATTTCGGTCGGGATTGGAATCGCTTCTTCCGCCAGACGCTGGTTCCGCGAGGTCCAGGTCGTGGTGAAGGTTGGCGTTTGATCTTCCGGGCCGGTCAAGTATTTGCGGATGCGTTGGCAGATGTCTTCCATTCGCTCAGGAGGCGACTGGCCATCGTGGTCTTGGTCCTGCACGAAGTAACGATCGAGCACCAGCCCGTCGGCCAGGGTGTTGATCTCGGCGGCAAGAATTGTCATGCGTTGGCTGGTCACCGCGGCGGTCAGCTTGTGGAAGACCCCTTGCATGAGGGCTTCCTTGGTACCGATCGTGATCTCCAGCACGCCGCGATCTTGGCGGTACTGACAAGCGACCATCGGCGAATCGTCCCTCATGGCCTGAAGTTGTTCGAGGTCGCTAATGATCTGCGTGGCGGGCGTTTCCTGCAGGAACCCTTCCGGCAACGTATCGATAACGTGACGGTACCACTCTTCGTTTTCATGACCGCGAACGAGTTCCGCCAGGCGATCGAGTTTCTTACGACGCAGCGCCACCGTATCGACCGTATCGTCTCCGCCCAGGTTCTGCATCGAACGCCGATACAAGTCGGTAAGCACGCGGACCTTCCAGTCGTTGAGCGTACCAGGACCGACGCCAGCGAAATCGGCACACGTCAGCACGTACAGCATGCGCATCCGCTCGGCCGGTCCGTTGGCCATGGCAAAGCTCAGCACGAGCTGTTCGTCCGACGTATCGCGGCGGAAGGCCAGGTGCGACATCGTCAGGTGATGCAGTACCAGGTGTACGAGTGTTTCTTTATCTTGTTGCGATAACCAGAACCGATCGGCCACTTCGGCGGCGATGCGCGCCCCAACGATGCTGTGATCTTCGGGGAACCCTTTCCCCAGATCGTGTATGAGCAGGGCCAGGTGCAGCAGCCACTTCTTTTTGATCTTCATATAGACGGCACCCAAGGTGTCGTCGCGGTGGAGGAACTCGGTGGCGCAGTCGACCGTTTTGATGCAGTGGGCATCGACGGTGTACTTGTGATACTGATTGAACTGCAGCAGGCACCGCGCGTGGGCCATGGGAGGAATGATCTTTTCCAACAGCCGCAGCTCATGCAGCCGCCCCAGCAATTGAGCCAGCCGGCCAGGCTCGGACAGCAGGGTCAGAAATGCCCGGCGGGTCGCCTCGGTCATTTCAATTTCCCCTTGTCCCTGCATCTTGCTGCGAATGACTTCCCAGGTCGGATGATCGATCTGGCGTTCAAACCGGCTGGCGGCAATCATCAGTTCCAGCACCTGGTCGATCTGACCGGCTTTGTGCTGCTTCCAGCGTTTGGAGGTGCTGATGCGATAAGGCCCCACATGAAAGTCGCGATCGACGCGGCGGGTCATGATCGGACCGAAGATCGTGGTGATAGGAGACTGAGGCCGGATCGAGGCGATAAAGTGCCGGGCCGCATCGCGCACACCACCGGTTTGCTCGAAATACGATTGCATGAACTGTTCGACCGGCAGCAGCCCATCGGTTCCTTTGTAACCATACAGTTCGGCGATGCGAATCTGTTCGGCACGATCGAGCAAGTCCGACGACTTGCCGGCGTGGAAGTGGAGTTCGTTGCGTAGCCGCAGCAGATACTCGCGGGCATCGCGGAGGATCTTGCGGTCGCGGTCCGAGATGGCACCCACACGATTGAGCGCGTCGATTTCGTTCTCGCCGAACTTGGCAAAGCCAAGCCAACGAACCATCTGGATACCACGCAAAGTACCGCTAGAGCGTTTGATGTTGGGCTCGAGCAAATGGACAATCTCGCCATACTGCGCGCGTTCCTCGTCGCGGGCTTTCATGATCGCATGGAAGAGACTGCGAAAGCTGAGCTTGGCCCTTCTTCGAAAGGGTTCGGCGAAATCGCGAAACAGCCCGACGCTGCCAGCCAGGAAACGGTTCTCGGCCAGCGAAGTGAAGATGGTCGCATCGCTGAGCGCAGAGGAAATGGCCTGCTTGGGGGTGCGAAGGCTATGCCCCAGGATCAAACCGACGTCGAAGACATCTTGCTGCAGACGCTTGGTGAACTTAATCGCCGGCTCGCGAAAGGTCGGCGCGTGCATGATCATCAGGTCGATGTCGGAGTAAGGGGCCGTATCGCGGCGTCCATAACCACCGTGCGGAACGATCGAGACGTTACTCAGCACGCGTTCTGCCGTGAACCCAGGCACGTCCTCGGCCGCGGCATTGACCAGATCCAGCAGGATGGAATCGAAGCAATCGGTGATCTGCGCGCACAACTGAACACCAGGCGTGCCGGCCTGATGTTGGCGTTTGAGTTTCTCTCGATCCGCTGCGAGCTTCTGTTTTGCCGCGATGACTGATTCGCGAAGGCGCAGTGCTGCCATGAATTGCTTCGCCTGTCTCGTCAGGTAAAAAAACGGTGCCGATTCAACCGGATGGCACCGTTATCAGTTTAGTCTAGTCCAATTAACCGTCCGTGCCGGGCATTCAAATGGCGTCTTCGCCTGTTTCACCGGTTCGGATACGGATACTGTCTTCCAAATTGGTGACAAAGATCTTGCCGTCCCCAATTTGGCCGGTTTGAGCCGTCCGCAGGATGGTATCGATAACCTTCTGCAGGTTTTCGTCGCTACAAACGACTTCGATCTTCTTCTTGGGCACGAAGTCGACCGCATATTCGGTGCCACGATACGTCTCGGTGTGTCCCTTCTGACGACCGTAGCCCGATACCTCGATGACGGTCATGCCGAACACGCCTTGCTCGCTGAGCGCGTTCTTGACGTCATCCAATTTGAAATGGCGGATAACCGCTTCCACTTTTTTCATCGGTATATCTCCTAAGTGCGGCTGATTGCTGTTCGAGGGACCGAGCCAGCAGGGGCTGGCTCGGTCGTGAAATATGAAAATGCATCGCCTTGAAGGCGTGCGACTTTAGCTGAAGATGTAGCCTTCTTCCCCATGTTCGGAGATATCCAGACCACGGATTTCGCTTTCCTGGGTCACTCGCAGGCCAATCACTACGTCGATCAGCTTCAGCAAGATCACCGTGGCCACCACCGAAAAGGCAATCGTCACCAGCACGGCCACAATCTGGCCGATCAGCAGCGTGACGCCGCCCCCTTCGTAGAGCCCAATCGGCTCGCCGCCGGTCAGATCGCCACAAACGTTGCGCGAAGCGAAAACACCAGTCAGGACGGCACCCAAGGTTCCACCGACACCATGCACGCCAAACGCGTCCAACGAGTCGTCGTAACCCATGCTTTGCTTCAGCACGGCACAGGAATAATAGCAAACGATGCCAGCGGCAGCTCCCATCACCAAGGCCGGCATCGGCAATACGAAACCAGCGGCAGGGGTAATGCACACCAGGCCGGCAACCGCACCCGAAGCACATCCGAGCACGCTCGGCTTGCCACGGAGAATCCATTCCATCAGCGACCAGGCCACGGCACCCGCGGCGGCAGAAAAGTGAGTCACGGCAAACGCGTTGGAAGCCAGGCCGTTGGCGGCACCGGCACTTCCGGCATTGAAACCAAACCACCCCACCCACAGCATCGCGGCACCCAGCGTGGTGTAGGTCAAGTTGTGTGGACGCATGTCATCGTGGCCGAACCCCAGACGCTTGCCGACGAACATGGCACAAACCAGGGCCGAGATACCAGAGCTGATATGCACCACGGTACCCCCAGCAAAGTCGAGCGCGCCACCGGCCAACGAATCGGCTCCACCGTAGGCGAGGATACCGCCGTCCCAAACCCAGTGACACAGCGGGCAGTAGACCAGCGTTCCCCACAGGATCGAGAAGACAGCCATCGCCGAGAACTTCATCCGTTCGGCGAACGCACCACAGATCAGGGCAGGGGTGATAATGAAGAACATCCCCTGGAACAACATGAACGTGTATTCCGGAATGGTCCCGTGCATCGGGGTGACCGGCTCGCCCAAGTCGGCATCCCAGGCCGGCTGGACGTTGTTCATGAACAGGAATTCAAGATCGCCGAAGTAGGGATTCGAGCCGCCGAAGCACAGCGTGTAACCCCATAGGCTCCAGACAACCGTCATCAAGCCCATCAGGAACAAACACTGCATCATCACGCCCAAGACGTTTTTCTTGCGAACCAGCCCGCTATAGAACATCGCCAGACCCGGGGCGGTCATGAACAGAACCAACGCACTGGAAGTCAGCATCCAGGCATTATCCCCCGTATCGAGACCCGGGGCTTCTTCTTCCGGAACTTCGACTTCGCCTGCGTTGCCGGCTTCGACGGGGACGTTTTGCTCGACAGCCGGTGGATCTTCGCCCGTTTCTGGGGCAAGTTGAGCCATCAACGGCTGACAGAGAATAAGTCCGACTAACATCGCGATCAGCGCGCAGGCCGATCGTTCACGAAGGAAATACGTGCGCATGAATCTCCACCTCTAAAAAGGTTGTATCAGATTGTGGGGTACTACGCGCGCCGCCTGATGATTTGCCTGGATCATCGCGCTCGTGATGCCTCTGCGTTTCCGCCACTGAGTCTGGAGAGAAGTCCCAGTGTCTTGCCTGATGCG
Organism: Blastopirellula marina; assembly: GCF_002967715.1. NCBI lineage: Bacteria > Pseudomonadati > Planctomycetota > Planctomycetia > Pirellulales > Pirellulaceae > Blastopirellula > Blastopirellula marina. The sequence goes on along the minus strand of NZ_PUIA01000058.1, from coordinate 48,202 downwards.
GAAGTTGCACAAAGTTCAGTACAAAAAATAGGGGGCGACGGCCTCCGCGTAAAGTAGATAAGTCCAGTTCTCGTAACTTTTTTCGGTAGGCGAAGGCACATCAAGGCCGGACAGAGGGGTGGAAAGCTGCCTATAATAAACCCAAACCCTTCCGTGTCTGTAATTCGCCCACCACACCAGGGAGCCGCCTCGATGCTGACGCGTTTGCACACCACTGTCTCACTCGCCACCCTTGTTTTGATCGGCAGTGCCACCGCACTGGCTCAACCTCCGGAAGCTGTTGCCCCCCAGGCCGATACCCCATCGGCCGAATCCAAGTACCTGGCCAACGTCCGCCAGGTGACCTCGGGCATGGTCAAAGCCGGGGAAGGGTACTTTTCGCCCGATGGCGAGCGGATCGTCTACCAGGCCGTTCCTCCGCAGTACCCCTTCTACCAGATCTACACGCAGCCCCTGGCCGGTGGCGAGCCTGAACTGGTCAGCACTGGTCGCGGACGCACCACCTGTGCTTACTTTACCGTCGATGGCAAGAACATCTTGTTCGCCAGCAGCCATCGCGACCCGAACATGAAGCAGACCGAAGACGAAGAAGTCGCCAAGCAGGAAGAGGAACGCCGCAGCGGACAGCGACGACGATATGCCTGGGACTTCGATCCCTACACCGATATCTACGTCAAAGACATGAAATCAGGCGAGCTGACCCCGCTGACTACCACCCAAGGGTACGACGCCGAAGGGGCGTTCTCGTACGACGGCAAGAAGATCGCGTTCTGCAGCGACCGCGACGGCGATCCCGACCTGTACATCATGGATGTCGACGGCTCGAACGTGAAGCAGTTGACCAACGCCAAAGGGTACGACGGCGGACCATTCATTTCCCCTAACGGCAAATGGATTGTCTTCCGCAGCGATCGCAAGCAGGAAGGGTTTCTGCAGATTTATGTGATCTCGGTCGATGGTGAAAAAGAATTTCAGCTGACCGACAATGTCGGTGTGAACTGGGCACCCTATTGGCATCCGACGAAGCCTTATATCATTTGGGCCGGTGCCGACCACTCGCAGCCAGGGCGGCCTAACTACGACCTGTGGCTGATGAAGTACGAAGAGACCGACGATGCCATCAAGCCGGGCCCGATCTGGCGAATCACCGACAGCCCCGCGGCCGACGTGTTGCCGGTCTTTTCGCCCGATGGCAAAAAGTTGATGTGGACCAGCACCCGAACCGATGATCACAGCAGCCAGCTGTTCATCGCCGACTTCACATTCCCGGAAGATCAACCCACGGAAGAAAAGTAACGAGCAAGATGACGGATCCAACCATGCCGCAGACCAGGGCCTGCGGCTTTCTGATTGTCAAAGGCAATCCGATCGAGTCCTTTCTGTTGATGAAGCACCCCAAGCGTTGGGACTTGCCCAAGGGGCACGTCGACGAGGGGGAAACCGACATGCAGTGCGCCCTGCGGGAATTGGAAGAGGAAACGGGCATCACCGCGGAAGATATCACCGTCGACCCGAACTTCCGTTACGAACTGCAATACGTGGTGAACTACAAGAAGAAGTTCGGCGGCGAAGATGCCCTGAAGACGGTGGTTTACTTTCTGGCCCGCCTGGACCGGGATGTCGAGCTTAATCTGACCGAGCACGGCGATGCCCAGTGGTTCGACTGGAACCCGCCCCATACGATTCAAGAGCAAACCATCGACGGGCTGCTGGCTGCGGTGGCGGAGCATGTGGAAGGGTCGAAGTAGTCGACGAGTCGCATTTCTTAAGGCCTGAAAGGCCGATCGAATGTAGCCAGGGGCGCGAGCCCCTGTATCGGCAATTCCATTTGGTCCCCTCTCCACCGTCTGCGGGGGGAGAGGGTTAGGGTGAGGGGGCAATCCGCAAGCTTGAAACGAATGCGCGATCGGAGTTCCTTATCGCTTGGGGCCCATGGGGCGGTATTCGCACGCCTAAGCAGACTCGAGCGTGGCACCCGGCTTTATTCCAACGGGTCCACGTACGGTAGGGCTACTTCGATTTCGAGTTGGCCGATGACCTGCGAGACCGGCAGGAACGCGGCGAAGGCTCCGGAGCCGCTCAGGTCGGTTTGCGTTACTTTGATGTAGTCGACGCCGATGCCTCCTTTGCCGCGAGTTGCGTCCAACGGCAACCAGCGATCTCCGATCCAGGCCTCGGTCCACATGTGGTAGGCGAATCCTTGCTTGTCGCCGTAGTCGACATACACCAGGCCCAGTGCACCTCTGGCGGGAATTTGTTTCGCACGTAAAAGGGCCATCAACAGGACCGAGTGCTCGGTGCAGTCGCCTGTCTTCCCTTGCGCGACCTCGGCAGCGGAAAGAAACCCCTGCGAGAAGTTTTTCTCTTCGATCGTCTCGTGGACGAATTTTTCCAGCGCGATGGCCTTCTCGGCGGCACTTCCCCCGGACAGTGCGGCTTGCTGGGCCAGCATCTGCACGGCGGGCGCGTCGACCTGGACCAGAGGACTGGCAGTCAGGTCGGCCTCGGTTGGCTTGTCCTCGCGCGGCAGTTCGACGGGTAGCGGCGAATCGGGACGAATGCGCCAAACCGTTAGCTTAGCGGTGTGGGCATCGATGGCCGTTACTTTCTGATTGGTGGCACTGGCCAGGATCTTGGCCGGGTCGCCTGTCTTCAGCGTTACCTGGTAGGACAGAGTCGACAGTTCGTCGCGATTGCCCTCAGGCATTCCCGCGACAGGTACGATCGTATCGAGCGCCAGGTCGAACGAGACCTTTTTGTTGGGGCTCAGGGCGAACGCTTTCGGGCAGCGGTAGATCTCGAAGTTTTGGACTGGGGAGTTCATCTTCACGATTTCCCCCGCATCGTCGACCCAGGCCGTCGATTCGAGGGCCGGCTGTCCCTTGATTTCGGTCAGGTATTTCGTTTTCAACAGGGTGACCGTTGACCCGTCGAGCATGGTCACCGCTTCCTCTTCCAGCCCCTGAATCGAGTGCTTGGCAACGCGATTCATCGTCGGCACGAGGGCCATCACCGACTGTTTCTGCCCGGCTTGAATGGGAGGATCCTGGAATAATCGATACACGGCATGCAGCCCGCCGAATTCGGGCTTCCAGCCAATACTTTCCGAGGTGACGGCCTGATTTTGCCCACCCTGGGTCGATATCGAGAGCGTTTTGCCATCCTCGGAAACCTGTCCGGTGAATCGCGTCACCGAGCCGGCCTGATCGATCTTGGTGGTGAACTGCTTCAAAGAACCGTCGACCGACGCCAGAAAGACGTTCTCGACGGTCATCTTCAGAGGCTGACCGGCTCGTTGAATCTGTAGATGTTCGACCGTGGTGGTGCGAACGTAGTCTTTTTCGCCGTGCTTGAGACGCTCGACCTTTTCCATCGTGTGGCCGATTTTTTCCCCCTGAAGAACGATCGCCCCCCAACTTTCCTGGGTCGATTGAATTTTTTCCTGGTTCTGGCTCGACGTCTGTGGCGCAGTGGGGGCCGGACAACCGGTACATCCGAACCAGATCAGCCCAAACGAAATCATCCATGCAATGCGTTGATTGGGGCTCAGCATCATCCAGAGGGGGGAGAAAAGCTTCAAAAAGGGGACATCGTGACTACCGGGAAGTATACCAAACACCACATGCGTTTCGCCAAAGAATCATCCGGAAAGCAATTCGCTGGGGCGCTGCCCATGGGGCGGCGTAATTGGGGCGATCGTAGCGATCAAGCCGCGTCTCAGTTGGCGGCATAGGTTGCGTTTCGGTGCCGCGCGGGTCAAGGCATTTCGTTTCTTGGATTTCCAAGATTGTCACCTAAGCCTCGAAAGTGGCCCATTTTACGGTGCTATGTTCTCGTTAGATTCGCTGAAAACGCCATCCGTCGGGGCACGACAAACTGGGCCAACCAACGGATACCCATTGCGGACATGCGATCCGCAAGAAATGGCGTCACACAGCCAAAATCCAACCTAGGATTTGAAAAGAACAAGAGCATAACCTGGCCGGGACACGACAGCGTCTTAGGCCGGGTAAGAACACCGGAACAGAGGTCACTCATGGGCTTCTTGAAACGATTTTTCAAGAGCGTTTTTCACGAGAACGAAATGGGCCACATCGCCAATAGTTTCGAGCATCTCTCGGAAGAGCAACTGGAAGCACACCTGGACGTTGGAAGCTACAACGGCTTCGAACTAACCGAAGCGGTTCGCCCTTCGTTTGATTTGAAGGTTGTGCCCACCCAAGGTTTCCGCCGAGAAACGTATCGCGACGATCAGACCGGCAGCACGGTTCCTGTTTTGATGGGAAGTGCTACACGATCCAACTTGTTTGAAACGTTCATGGATCTGCTGGATCCACTGGGCACCGAAGTGGACGTCGTGCTGGAATCGAGCCACCACTCTGATGGCCGCCCCGGCGGGGACATGTACCGCGAACACATCGATCTTCCGGTTCTCAAGAGCATTCTTTGGGACTACGAAGACTTGCTGCTGAACGACGGTTGCACGGGGATTGCCGTATTGAACCCTCACCAGCCGCTGGAAGTCCAGTTCGACGAACACAAACTGTTGATCGTCTACGGCAACGAGTTGAAGCCTTTTGAACAGGCCTTCATCGACCGAGACGTGTACCCCAGCCCCCAGATGAAGTTCATCACGGAAGCAGAGCACGTTCACTCGTCGTCGCAGCAATACCTGCAGCAGTTCGAGGAACTTCGGATGCGACTGGGCATGGACGAAAACTACGGTTAAGCGTCCGCCCCAAACCACCAGAAAAAGCCCTCCAGGCCGTGATGCAAGTCACGGCCTGGAGTGTTTCTTGCCCCATGCTAGCAGGCCAATGTTTTGACCTTGCTGTCATCAGGTCGATTCGTCAAACTCTCGCTCCCTCTATCGAATCGACAGGAGCGCTGTTTTGGCGAGGTGGCTACCTCTAGTTTGCTCGCTGCTTTTGGGCAGTATCGGTTGCAGCAGTTTCGTACCGCTGTTGCACCACGCTGGAAGTGCGCCTGCGGCTCCGGTCGATAATCCCCACTTCGTCGCCATTCGCGACTACGAACTGATGTGGGAACAGATTGTCGACGCGGTCGACTCTCACTTCAAAATCCGCACCGAACAGCGCGTCCGCGTGGTGGCCGGCCAGCTTACCGAAGGTCGCCTGGAAACCTACCCGCGAATCGGCAGCACCATGCTCGAACCGTGGCATACCGATTCAACTCGCGGCTACGAAAAGCTGGAAAGCACCCTGCAAACGATCCGCCGACGCTGCATCGTCCGCGTCACGCCCGAGCAGGGAGGCTATTTTATCGGCGTGGAAGTGCACAAAGAAATGGAAGACGTCACCGGACCTTCCAACACGCAAATGGCGCTCGACGGAGTTCGCTTCGACGGCACGCTTCGCAGTGGCGAGTCGACCGGTGAACTAGGCCCGCAAACCGACGGGTGGATTCCCCTGTGCCGCGACGTGTTGCTTGAACAGCGCATTCTGCAGGACATTCTCGCGCGGCTCAACGGCATTGAAACAGAACGACCGCAGACGCCGTTCACGATTCATCAGTAGAAGCCTCTTGCCCCCTCACCCTAACCCTCTCCGGTGGAGAGGGGACTAGATTGGGAGCTTCTGGGCGAAACCGACTAGCCACCTTGCCTGGCCAGTTTGCGGAGCACTTCGATGCCGCGGTCGATCGTTTCGTCGGAGGCCGCGTACGAAATGCGGAAGTGGGTGTTCTCGCTGCTGAAGATGTTGCCGGGGATAATCAGCAGGTTGTTCTCGATTGCCTTGGCGACGAACTCGGTACCGGTACCCCAAGGGGCTTTCGGGAAGATATAGAACGCACCGCCTGGCTTGGTGATCTCGTACAGGTCGGAAATGCCGTCGATCAGGCGATCACGCTTCTTGCCGTAGTCGGCAACGTGCGAAGACATGTCGACTTCCATCGCCGCGGCCCCGGCCCATTGAACCGGCTGCGGGGCGCACACGAACGTGTACTGCTGTAGCTTGATCATCGTATCGATCACGGCGGACGGCCCGTGGACGAAGCCCAATCGCCAACCGGTCATGCCGTAGCTCTTCGAGAACCCGTCGATGACGATCGTGTTTTCGTTGTAGGTTGCCGGCGAGCAGAAGCTGTCGTCGTAGGTGAACACGCGGTAGATCTCGTCCGAGACGATCGCGATGTTCTTTTCCTGGGCCAGCTTGGCCACTTCCTCGACGACTTCCTTCTTGGCAACCACGCCGGTTGGATTGGCAGGGCTGTTCAGTAGGATCAACTTCGTCTTGTCGGTGATCGCATCGGCCACCTTCTGCACGTCGATCTGAAAGTCAGGGTAAGTGCTCAGGATAACCGGCACGCCCCCAACCAGCTTGACCAGCGAGGTGTACATGACGAAGTAGGGGTCGAAGATGATCACCTCGTCCCCTGGGTTCACCATGGCCAGCATCGACAACACGAGCCCACCGCTGGTACCTGAGCTAACAAACACCTTGCGATCGGCATGGCCATATTCGTCGTTAACCTGGGCCTGCAGCTTGTCTCGCAAGACGGGCATGCCCTGGGTCAGAGCGTAGCCGTTCTTGCCCCCTTGGATGGCATCGATCGCCGCGTCTTTGACCTCTTGCGGGACGTCGAAATCTGGCTGGCCGATCGACAGGTTGATCGGATCGGTCATGTTCGCAGCAAGATCAAAGACCTTGCGGATTCCGCTCGAATCGAAGGAAGCAGTACGTTCGGCAATCCAGGGATGGGTCATGGAAGGGGTCGATCATCTAGATAGGGAAAATCAAACGAATACCGACCCGCAAGTATTACCGACACAGCGAAAACTCACAAGAACCGCTCGAAATGACTATCGTCCCCGGCGTTTCGAGCGTTTGTCCTTCTTCGGGCGCGAGGGGGAAGTTCCCTGTTTCGCCTTACTGCCACCCCGGGCACCCTTTTTGGGGCGGCTGGACTGGGCCGAGAACTTCATGCTTGAGCTTTGGACCTTCGGCTTGTATTTGCCCCCGCCTGACCGGCCGCCGCCGCCGAGCGACTTGGCTGGCTGCTTGGTGCTTGTCTCGCCCGTCTTTTCGACGAACTGGTAATCGAGTTCGCGGCGATCGAGATCGACCCGGGCAATGCGTACCGTCAGCACGTCTCCCAGGCGGAACGAGTTCCCCTCGTGATGCCCGACCAGACTGTGCGTGGTGGCATCGTAGCGATAGAAGTCGTCGTTGAGCGAGTCGATCCGCACCAGGCCGTCGGCCGGAACTTCCAGGGCCTGGACAAAGAGCCCGAATGACTCGACCCCGGTAACTACCGCGTCGACTTCTTCGCCGATACGGGTGCTCATGTAGGTGAGCAGTTTGATCTTGACCAGTTCCCGCTCGGCATCGGCTGCCCGTTGCTCGCGTTCGCTGCAATGTTCCCCTTCGAGTTGCATCTGGCCGAACTCTTGCGGTGGACGGATCCCTTGCTCGATCAGATCGAACATACGGTGGATCGTCAGGTCAGGGTAGCGGCGAATGGGGGAGGTGAAATGGCAATAGTGCTCGCTCGCCAGGGCGTAGTGGCCGATCTCTTCGGGGCTATAGACGGCCTTCTGCATGCTTCGCAGCACCGCGTAGTTCACCGCGGCTTGCTCGGGCTTTCCTTTCACCTCGTTCAAGACGCGAATGATCTCGAACCGGCTTTCCAGGCTGTCACACTCGATACCCAGGTCGCGGACGAACTCGGTGAGGTCGGCCAGTTTCTTCGGATCAGGCGAAGCATGGGCACGCCGCAGAAAGAACAGTTCGCGATCGACCAGGGCCTCGGCAACTGCTTCGTTGGCGGCCAGCATGAACTCTTCGATGATCTGATGGCTCTCGGTGTTTTCCACCGTATGAGCGCCGGTCACTTCGCCATCTTTGTTGATGTCGAGCTTCAATTCCGGCATGCTCAATTCCATGCTGCCACGAGCGAAGCGACGCTTGCGGAGCATCATGGCCAGTTCGTGCATCCGGCCCAACAGGCTGTGAACTTCCGGCGTGAGCTTTTCCTTCCACGGCTCGCGATCGGCCAGGTACTCGTCCACCTCTTCGTAGGCGAAGCGGCGTTTGCTACGGATCGCGCCTTTGCAGACTTCGCAGTTGACGCGAGCACCTTCCGGGGTGAACTCGATGATTGCGGTACGCGTGTAACGAACCTTGTCAGGCTGCAAGCTGGCCAGGTTGTTGCTGATCGTTTCCGGCAACATCGGAATGACTTTGTCGGGCAGGTAAACGCTGGTCGCGCGGTTGCGGGCCTCGATATCCAGGGCACTGCCTTCGGGGACGAAGTGCGAGACGTCAGCGATATGCACGCCGAGAATCCAGTGACCATTGTCGAGCCGTTCTAAGCTGATCGCGTCGTCGAAGTCGCGGGCATCGATCGGGTCGATGGTAATGACCGTGTCGGGCGTGAAGTCGCGGCGTCCCTCGGTGATCGATTCGTCGAACAAGTCACCTTGCTCGCGAGCCACTTCCAGGGCTTCTTCGGGGAACTCGCGCGGCAGGTCGTATTCGACGATGATCGACATCAAGTCGACGCCTGGCTCGCCACGCTTGCCCAGCACTTCCACGATGACCGCTTCGCCATCGTGGGCGTGAGAAGGAAAGCGGACCATTTCGATGACGACTTTATCTTCCCGCTGAGCGTTCTTCGCGCCGGGGTCCCCCACGGGGATCGGCTCGGCGAAGATGCGTCCATCGACCTGCACCAGGGCCATGCCGTGGGTTTCGTAGTAGGTGCCGACGAAACGATGCGTTTCGCGTTCGACCACTTCCACCACTTCGCCGCACAGGCGTTGGTCGCCGGCGGGGCCGCGTCCGAGGTAGGTGCGGATCAGCACCAGGTCGCCGGTAGCGGCATCCATCCCGCGGCGCTGTGGGATAAAGATATCGGCTTCGCGCCCTTTCGATGCGGCAACCCCTTGGGGGCGGACGAATCCGAACCCTTTGGCATTGCGTTGGTAGCGGCCTACGATTCGCTTGTCGCCATCCTCAGCCGATGGCTTTTTCACCAGATGATTGGCTCCGTAGCGGACCAATCCTTTCCGAATGAGCCGCTTCAGGGCTCTTTTGAAGGGCTTCCGATCATCCTCGGTAAGGCCCAGCTTCTTGGCGATGACTTTTGGTTTGACCGGTTGGTAGTTCGGTGCGTTGACGTGACTGAGTAACTTTGCTTCGATTTCTTCTATTTCCATAATCCAAGTTTACGGCTCGCCTAACGAGCGAGCAATCATAACAGCCCCCCTTGGGGCGATTTAAAGAGAATATTGTCTAGACCAACGAGGTCGACGGCAGATGCTTGCGAATGGCAGCCAAAGCCGGAGGATTGCCGTTGGTTTGCCCCTGATATGGGGCCAGGTTCTCGCGGAACTTCGAGAGTCCGTCGAGAAACGAAACGAGGTTGGACTTGGCGAACGTTTCAATCGCCGTCCAGGTACCCGCTCCCATCTGTTTCAGGAAGTGGGAATTGATCATCTGCTCGTGGTGCGAGGACTCAGGCAGGGCCAATACGGGCTTGCCCAGGTAAATTGCCTCGCCGAGCGATTGGTTGCCTGCGGCACCGATCAACGCGTCGCAGTGGATAAAATCATCGGTAAATCGCTGCTCATCAATTTCATGGAAGGTCAGTGGACCGTCGTCAGGTCGCTTACCGAGGCCGTAGACCTTCACGGGTCGATCACACGCTTTGAGCAACTGCAGCGTGTCTTCAGTGGTTGCCTTTCGCACGTACGACAGGATGAAACCTTCTTCGGACGGGCGTGCCTCGCACACGTCGGGGCGGAGCAGGGGACCGACCTGCAGGACGTCATCGTATCCAGGGCGAAGCTGCGGCGTGAAGAACGACGAAACGATCGTCGATTGCTTCTCGACATGGTGCGCTTTGACCACCAGCCCCATCGCCCAAGCATACCACTGCAAACTCGACGGCAACGACGACAGATCGTAGGTGATTAGGAAGTCCTGATGATTCAGGCTGACCACCGGGATGTCGCACTTGCGTGCGGCCTTGGGAAGGATCGGCTCGAAATCGGAAACAACCAGATCGGGCTTCTCGCTTTGGATTACCTCGACCGTCTCGCGAACGTTTCGTTTGAGTTGCCCCAGGAACTTGAGCCCCTGATAAATCGATTTGGAGAGATCCAGCCGACGCTGCGTGTAGTAAAACTTTAGTCCCGGCAATTTACGAACTTCCACGCCAGGGAACTCTGGCGTGTTGTAAATGGGGGCAAGGAAGTCAAAAGCTTCGTTAGGCGCGAAGAGGACGAGTTCGTGTTCGTGGCGGAGATGCTCCGTCATCGTCCGAACTCGGGCCGCGTGTCCACGCCCTTCACCCGACATGCTGTAAAAGATTTTCGCCATAACTGTTTGGGAAGAATCTCTCGGCGGAACTCAGCGGGGCTGATCCTCAACCCCACCCAATACTCCGTTTAAATGCCGCTGTCTGTGCCGTGATTGTAATGTATATGCCGTGTGCCTGTTGCGAGACAAGACAATTCCCATGAATTCGAGGTTCATCCTTGAAACGTGGAAGATGCTGCTAAATGCTCTCTTCAGCGTGGAAAGGAACCGCCAATACCGGGGCTTCATCTGATCCCCGCAGGTCGACTCCCAGTGCCGCGGCCAGCAACTCTTGTCGACGTCGCTCGACCTCGGCTGGGTCCAATGGAATTACCTGGGCGGCATCCGGATTGGTTTCATGCGGGACATCAATTATTTCGTAACGGCCGTCGAAATATTCGAGCAATGCCGTGCTGTTTTCGATCCAGTCACCGGTGTTGTAGTAGGTGATGCCGTGCTTTTCGACGACGATCGGGGTGTGGATGTGACCGCAAATCACTCCCTGGCACTCGAGCGATTTGGCGTGCAGCATCAAGCTGTCTTCAAAGTCGCTGACGAACTGGACCGCCGATTTGACGTTCTTCTTGATCGCAGCGGCCAAAGGCCAGCGGCTGAGTTTGTAATGCCGCCGCCATCGGTTGACGCGTTGGTCAGCCCAGCAAATCGAGTCGTACAGGAACGACCCCATGACCGAAATCCACTTGGCCTTCTTTTCGATCTGATCGAACTTGTCGCCGTGCGTCACCAGGATTCGACGGCCATTAGGGCAGTGGTGAATGAACTGGTCGGCTATCTCGACAAAATCGAACTTGAAGCGAAAACTGCGGAGGAAATCGTCGTGATTGCCAGGCGTGTAGAAGATCTTCGTGCCGGTCTGCGACATCTCGAACAGGCGGCTCAAGACGGCATTGTAAACCGGCTCCCAGTGCCAGCGCTTACGAAGTCGCCAGCCGTCGATGAAGTCTCCCACAATGTAGATGTATTGTGGTTCGTGCTGATTCAGCAGATCTAAGAAGGGCTCGACTCGGGCATAGGGGCAACCCAAGTGCAGATCGCTGAAAAATAACGTTCTAACCCGATCTCGATTGCGCGACATGGCACCCATAATCTGACAGGCTCCATCCTGATCGAAGTTCTAAGGGACTCGAAAGGTTTTGCCGTGGGGCCAACACAACTGCCTGCGATCCTGCAAAGTTGTGCTGAAGGCTTAAGGAAACCTTTCGGAACATTAGAAGTTATGACAGACTATCGTTGAGATGGAGTGAATGGGCCGTAAAGGTATCGTAAATCTGCGGCACTCAGAGGAATTGTCAACCTGACCGCTGGGCTTTATGTACAGGCACACAGAATGTCAGCGTAAGACGCTACGATTATGCTACTTACAGCGATCCACCCGCCAAGAAACCACTCGGCGAACACTCGTAAAGGCCTTGCTACGAGCGCAAAGAACAATCTCAGAGCCTTAGAATTGTCGACAAACTATCGACAATCGCCCCTCGTGGATAAGCTGGCACTAAATCCGCTTCAACGTGAGATAGGACTCTGTTACGCGTCCCCACCCTTGAAGATCTTGCGGCCAAACTGAGGACTGTACGTTGTCCAGCGGCTGTCGCTGTTGACGTCGTCGGCCAGGAGTTTCTCGAAGCCGTGCATGTGGGCATCGAGGCTATCGATGTAGTGCAGGGCCAGTGCTTCGGCCGTCATCGGAACCTTTGGGCTGCCATACTCAAGCTTGCCATGATGGCTGACCACCATGTGCTTGATTCGCAGAGCCAGCTCTTCGGGGAAGGGTTCGCCGGCCAGCTTTTCGGCTTCTTTGGTCAGGCGATCAACGATGCTGACCCCGCTTACCAAGTGACCGATCAACTGACCTTCGTCGCTGTAAGCAAGCCCCTTGTCGGTGCTCAGTTCGTCGACTTTGCCCATGTCGTGGAACAGGATGCCCATCACCAGCAGATCTTCGTCGACCTGAGGATAGAACGGGACGATCGCTTTGCCGACCTTGATCAGGTTGACCACATGCTCTAGCAAACCACCTTCGTAAGCATGGTGGTTTTTTACGGCAGCGGGCGACTTACGAAAACGGGCGACCAGTTCTTCATCGATCAGGAAGCATTCGGCCAAATTTCGCAGGTGAATGTTGCGGATTGCCCGCAGCTGGTCCGACAGCTCCTTCAGCATGGCATCCATGCGTTGGGGGCTAACCTGCATGAAATCGGACTCGTCGACATCGCGGGCATCGACTTTCTCGATATGCGAGACAATGACCTGCATGGCCCCGTTGTAGAACTGGGATGTCCCTTGGATCCGAATGTAGTCGCCATCTTCAAAACGCTTGTAGATGCCTTCGTTGGCGTTCCACATCATGGCGTTGACGGCACCTGACTTGTCGGAAAGCTGCATCTGAAGATAAAGATTGCCCTGGCGGTTGGGGCGAAGCTGCTTGCTGGAAGCGACGTAAATCTCGTTGATGCTCTCGTTCTCACCTAGTTGCGTGATGCTTCTTCTGGCCATTCCCGGTCCTATCTCTTCTATTCCATCTTCTGCTATTCCGCAAAGCGCGTTCCCCCCATGGGAGAAGGTTGGAGGCGATTCTAGAGACACCCAACTGTCTCAACAAGGACCCGCAAATGTGGTTGCAGGGAACCACATGGCTACCTCGGCTGTCCCCAGTTGATAGATTTTTTTAGAATGCCGATCCACCCGATGGTGCAAACTTGCCCTTATTTTAAAGACATAGGAACATAGGGACCCCGATGGCCAAGGCGCCCAAAAACGCAATCAGCCCGACTCGCGAAGCGGACTATCCTGAGTGGTATCAACAGGTCATCAAGGCCGCCGACCTGGCCGAGGTATCCCCGGTGCGCGGGTGCATGGTCATCAAACCATGGGGCTGGGGTATCTGGGAAAATATGCAAAAAGTTCTCGATGGCATGTTCAAAGAGACAGGGCACGAGAACGCCTATTTCCCGCTTTTTATCCCCATGAGCTTCCTGGAGAAAGAAGCCGAGCACGTCGAAGGCTTTGCCAAGGAATGCGCTGTCGTCACGCACCACCGCTTGGAGCCTGGCCCCGATGGTGGCCTGGTACCGGCTGGCAAGCTGGACGAACCCCTGATTGTGCGGCCTACCAGTGAAACGATCATCGGTGCGATGTATGCCAAGTGGGTCCAGTCGTATCGAGATCTGCCGATTTTGATCAACCAGTGGGCTAACGTGGTGCGTTGGGAGCTTCGTACCCGGATGTTCTTGCGGACGGCCGAATTCCTGTGGCAGGAAGGGCACACGGCCCATGCGACCAAGGAAGAGGCCCTGTTCGAGACACGTCAGATGCTCGACGTCTACGCCGATTTCGCCGAGAACTACATGGCCATGCCGGTCATCAAAGGGGAAAAGCCCTCGTGGGAACGCTTTCCAGGGGCCGACATGACGGTCAGTATCGAGGCCATGATGCAGGACCGCAAAGCCCTGCAGGCCGGTACGTCCCACTTCCTGGGTCAGAACTTCTCGAAGGCCCAGGAAATCAAGTTCCAGTCGGCCGAAGGTACCGAGGAATTTGCCTGGACAACCTCGTGGGGGGTTTCAACGCGCCTGGTGGGTGGCCTGATCATGACCCACAGCGACGATGACGGTCTGGTGATTCCGCCGCGATTGGCCCCTAAGCATATCGTGATTCTGCCAATTTATCGTAGCGATGAAGAGAAAGCCGCGGTTCTGGCGTTCTGCAACGACCTGGAAGCCAAGCTCAAGGCGCAGTCTTACGATGGGGCACCCGTTCGCGTCATGATGGACGATCGCGACCTGCGTGGCGGAGAGAAGACCTGGTACCACATCAAGCGCGGTGTGCCGGTCCGCGTTGAAGTCGGTCCGCGTGACGTCGCCTCGGGCAGCGTTTTCGTTGGTCGCCGCGACAAGGCCCCCAACGACAAGCAGGGAATCCCGGTCGATCAGTTTGTGGCCGAAGTTGCCGCCACGCTGACCGACATCCAGAACGGCTTGTTCGAGAAGGCGAAGAAGCTGCGTGAGGATAATTCGCGTAAGGTCGATTCGCTGGAAGAACTGAAGAAGTGGTTCACCTCCAAGAATGACGACAAGCCAGAGATTCACGGCGGCTTTGCTTTTGTCCACTGTGCCGACGCGAAGGAAGTCGAAGAAGAGCTCAAGAAGCTGAAACTGACGGCTCGCTGCATTCCAGTCGACGGAGACGAGGAGCCAGGCAAGTGCCTGTTCACCGGACAGGAAGTTTCCAAGCGAATGGTCATCGCCAAAGCTTACTAAACCGCGGCCGGAAGACCTTCAAGAAACAAAAAACGGGGGCGATCAAATCGCACCCGTTTTTTATTGAATGATGCTGGCAACTCTTAGTACGAGTCGATCACGGTACCATCAGCCATAGCCGTGAGCTGAATCCAGACGTCGTTGTCGATCGTCAGCGAAATGGCATGAACCGAACCGTCGCCGAACACGCACTGCTCGACGTTGTGCGGGGTGCAAGCCGATTGCGACTTCGAGTTGATTGCCTGGAACGAGATGAACAGTGGTGCGAACAGCGAAGACGTTGGTGCGTTAGTACCATCTGGCTTGTAGCCAGCATTGTCAACAATTGCCGAATAGGCTGTCGGAATTTGAGTCGTATTTGGATAGCGTCCCACGAGTGCGGCCCGTGCGCGACCCGCAGTGATAAATGCCGCTTCCCCCGAGTTGGTTCTGTCGTCTGTACCGCCTGTGAAACCAGCGGCCGTCACTTCCGCCACCATGACGGTATTCGACAAGCCGTCGGTGACCTTCGCCAGATTGGTTGCGTATGCAGGTCGGAACATACCACCCAAGTCAATCTTCTTGGCCCGATAGTTAGTCGTACCCGAACCAGTGGTATCAAAGAAAGCGGGGCGAGTTGCCGTACCGGCCACTGCGGTGGACGAACCCTTGTTGAACTGCTGATACGAAACCGCAGAAATCCAACCTTCGACACCGGCGTAATTGGTGATCCCGATGTTATCGACCGGGGTCCGATCGCCGTTTTCTGGGTCGGATGGGCACTGCAGCATTTCCAGTTGCGTTTCCAGGAACGGACGGTTCTTGGCTGTAAAGTCCATGACCGTCATGTCCAGGCTTTCGGCCAGGTTATTTTGTTCAAGCTGCGGCAAGATCTTGGCAATCCAGGAATAACCTAGGGGATCCACCGCCTCGGGAAGCGTTTCTTTATCAGTCGAGAAGTTGATCAGAGCCAAACCAACCTGCTTGAGGTTGTTCTGACACTCGGCACGTCGACCAGCTTCACGAGCCATCTGCACTGCTGGCAGGGTCAAACCGACCAAGATTCCGATGATCGCGATGACGACCAGGAGCTCCACGAGCGTAAAACCGCGACGTACGCTGGTCGCGCGAGCAACATAACTGTTCATACGAATAGACCTTCCGAGCGAAACGATGAGCCGGCACAGAGGAGTTTTGTGGCTTAGAAAGCTGGCTGCATTCCTTAATACATTTGATTGTTACCGAAGTGTGCCCATAACTCAAGGGATTTGTCGACTTACGACACACCTATAGGTCACCTGACGGCCTCTTCTAGGCAAATATCCCCACCATTGGACTATCCCTACCGCATAATCGTTCCATCTGGCACTCCAAATGTAAGCCTAGGCAATCCAGGTCATCTTTTTGGATATGGCAAAGCTACCGGGCAGAATATAGCGGACTCAATTTCCGCAGCGTCTGTATCGATAAACCAACTAAACCTGGACTAGCTGCGAGACGCTACGCACCTCCTATCGTGCCCCTTGGCGGCGATAGATCTCCTGGTTTCGCCCTGACCGGCGAGTCACCAACGAGGTCAAAAAGAGGTTCGATGGGGAAGCGTAAGTTTATTACCCGCCCCGATGGACAAGGGCGTTTAGGCATCCGAGCGGCGGGTTGGGTAATTCGCGTTATGGACGCTCACGAATTCCTGGGAATTGGAGGGAGTTTTACGATGAAAATGGATTGGAAGGCCGCCATGTTGGCAGCCGCAATGATGGTCGGCGGTTCGACCGTCGCTTCGGCTCAGGAAGCTGGCATTTTTGACGCCAGCCAGGTGAGCTACAACGCAATCGCTTCCGATTGCGGTTGTGCGACGGACGTAGCCTGTGGCTGCGATGCCGCACCGACCTGTGGTTCGACCTGTGGCTGCTACAGCGACAGCTGCTGTGGCGGTATGGATTGGTTCGGTTGCTGTGAACACGGCGATGCCTGGACCTTGTTTGGCGAAAACGACTGCGGTGTCACCATCGGTGGTTGGATTTCGGGTGGTTACTATGGCAACTTCCGTGGTGTGAACACCAACAACGGAAACGCCCCGGTTGCCTTCCGTCAAATCTCGAATGCTGCCACGCTGAACCAAGCTTGGTTGTACGCCGAAAAGGCTGCTGACGCTGAAACCTACTGCTTCGATCTGGGTTACCGAGTTGACGCCGTTTTCGGTGCTGACGGTCCAGACACGCAAGCTTTCGGTTACGGCAACCGCAACCGTTGGGACAACGACTGGGATTCGGCAACGACCGCTGACGGCGAACAGCTGTACGGTACTGCCATTCCACAGGCTTACCTGACCGCTGCTTGGGGCGACTGGGAAGTTAAGGTTGGTCACTTCTACACCATCATTGGTTACGAAGTGGTTCAAGCTCCTTCTAACTTCTTCACCAGCTACGCCTACACGATGAATTACGGCGAACCGTTCACCCACGGCGGTATCCTCGCTACCTACAGCGGTATCGAAGACACCACGCTTTGGGGCGGTTACGTTCAAGGTTGGGACACGGCTTTTGATAACTGGGAAGGTCAAGCGACGTTCCTCGGTGGTATCAGCCGCGACCTGTCCGACAGCACCACTTTCACTTGGGCCGTCAACGCCGGTGACTGGGGCAAGACCAACGGTGGTAACATCTACATGAACAGCTTCGTGCTGACTCATGACCTGGGATGTGGCTACAGCTACGTCTTCCAGCACGACTTGGGCGTTCAGACGAACATCCCTGGCGAAGCTGCTTACTGGTACGGTGTTAACCAGTACTTCTTCAAGGAAATCAACGACTGCTGGTCGGCTGGTATCCGTGCTGAATGGTTCTGTGACGAAGACGGTGCCCGCGTCGGTAACGGCCCAGGTAGCTACTACGCCACGACCATTGGCTTGAACTGGAAGCCAAACGCCAATGTTATCGTTCGTCCCGAAGTTCGCTTAGAGAAGTTCGACGGTATCTACGGCAACGGCGGCACGCCATACGCTGAAGGCACGCACGATGACTGTGTGTTCTACGGCTTCGACGCTATCTTCACCTTCTAAGGTGTAAAGAGAAAGTCGAAAGACGCTTACAAAAGTGCCGCGGATGGAAACATCCGCGGCATTTTTATTTCTTGTAAGATAACGGGATCATTCATTCCGTCCCCTCTCAACCCCTTCGAAAGAGAATCCCGAGTGGGAGAAATCCAACAGCCGCGGAAAATCTTGCCGATCATCGCCGCGTTTAGTCGCTACCCGGCAGCACTGGAGTGGGGAAGGGAGCAAGCCGAAGCCCAGTGGGGCGAGATCGCCCTGATCAGCGAGCCCTTCCTGCTGACCGAAACAACCTATTACGATCAGGAAATGGGGCCTGGCCAATACAAGCAGTTTTGGGCATTTTCTCAGCTTCGCTCTCCCGGCGATCTGCCAGACTGGAAACGAACGTCCAACAGTTGGGAAGAAACGTACGCCCAAAAGGGCCAGTGGCCGGAAGAGCGTCCGCTGAATCTTGACCCCGGCTACATCTCCGAGGCCAAGCTGGTCCTGGCGACCACCAAGGATCGTGATCACCGCATTTATTTGCGAGATGGTATCTACGCCGAGGTCACGCTTCACTTTCGTCGCAAGGCATGGACCTCGTGGCCCTGGACCTATCCCGACTACCAGCGGCCCGAGTATCACGAGTTTTTCGATCGCTGCCGGGCCTACCTTCGCCAGCAGATGGCCTCTTAGAAAGCGAACAGGGCGGTCTACGATTCACCCCCTTTTTAAATAGAATGGAATCGTTCCTCTTCCATCCTTAACTCTTTTGCCTAGGAAAAACTGTGACCTGGAGCCCTGGCATTGCCTTTGCTTTTATCGTCGCGGCCATGCTGCCGGGGTTGATTCTGTCACTCATCACGACGTCGCTGGTGCGCCGCTGGGCACCCAAGCTGGGCCTGGTTGATCTGCCGAACGAACGCAAAGTACACGTGATTCCCACGCCACTTGGGGGCGGCATCGGAATTTGGGTCGGGCTTGTCGTCCCCTTTGCGATCGCTCAGGCCCTGGTCTGGTACGCGTCGAACCACCCCGACATGACTTTCAGTTCCGGTCTCCTACAGCGGGGCTGGGATTTCGCCCAGCCTCACCTGGCCGGCTATCAAGAGAAAGCCGTGTCGCTGTGGACACTATTAACCCTGGCAACGGTGCTGTTCACCGTGGGTCTGCTCGATGACTTGACGGGGCTGGGCTGGAAAGTTCGTCTGGCCGTCCAATTTGCGGTAGCCGCGACCGTGGTTTGGTTCCTCGGTTGGAAGCTCAGCTTTTTCGTCGAGATTCCTTGGATACCAGAAATCGTCACGCTGTTTTGGATCGTGGCGTTGATCAATTCGTTCAACATGCTCGACAACATGGATGGGCTCTCGGCTGGGATTGCCGGGATTGGTTCGTTCATGTTGGCTTCGGTGCTGCTATTGGCCCCTGATCCGACCACTGCCGGACCTCAACTCTTTGTCGGAGGGTTTCTGCTGGTGCTAACCGGTTCGATTCTCGGCTTCCTCTATCACAACCGTCCTCCCGCGAAGATTTTCATGGGAGACGCCGGTAGCTACCTGATTGGCTTCTGCATGGCCGTGATGACCATCCTGGCGACATTTGGCAGCTACGAAAACAACCGCCAACATGCGATCCTCGCGCCGCTATGCATACTGGCCGTGCCGCTGTATGACCTGATCACGGTGCTTTACATTCGTATTCGTGAAGGACGTAGCCCGTTTCAGGCCGACAAATGCCACTTCTCGCATCGGCTAGTCGAGATGGGCTTCAGCAAGACGAGCGCCGTGATGGTGATTTACTTGCTGACGATGACCTGTGGCCTGGGCGCGTTGCTTTTGCACATGGTCGATTGGATTGGGGCAATTTTTGTTTTACTTTTGGTGTTTTGTGTTCTCTGCCTGATCGCTTTGATCGAAAAGGCGGCTCGTCGGAAAGAACGGAATCGAAGCGAGTAAATGGCATCCAAGCAAAAGCAAAACCGGCGTCAATCCAACGAGTCCTCTGGCTCGTCTCTGTTGCCCAGCCTCGTCGGAACCGGCATCGCGTTTCTAGCCGTCGTCACACCGCTGGTTTCCAGTGAAGGATCTCCCGAACGAGGAGCCGAACTATGGCTAGCCGTGGCGTGGTGCCTGCTGCTGGTGTTGTGGGGTGCCACGGCGCTCATGAAACCCAAACTCGAAGTCCGCTGGAGTTGGACCGAAACCTGCCTGGCAGGGTTTCTCGTCTGGCTGGCTATTTCGACCTGGTTTGTCGCCGGGGAAGGGAACCTGCGGGCCGCGTTCAACAGCTACTGGGATTATGCGAGCGTGCTGATCGCTTACTTCCTGATTCGACAATGGGTGGTCACCGAAGCGCAGCGGCATGCGTTGCTTTCGGCGATGCTCTGCCTGGCGGTCTTCGTTTCCTCGTTTGCCATCTATCAATACCTGGTCGAAATGCCGGCCCAGCGTGCCGGCTATGCGGCAAACGCCGAGCAGATCCTGATGGATAACGGCATCGATCCGACGCCTGGCAATCCGATACGTGCGTTGTTCGAGAGTCGCTTGAACAGCACCGAACCGGTCGCCACCTTCACGCTGACCAACTCGTTGGCCGGCTTTCTCGTGCCGTGGATTTTGGTTTCGATCGGCTGGCTGAAGAATTCGTTTTCCCCTGAGACAAACTGGAAGCGTATCGCTGGCCTGGCGGTTGCGATTGCACTGGTTGGCATTTGCCTTCTGCTTACCAAGAGCCGCACGGCCTGGCTGGCAACCCTGTTTGGGTTAGGCCTATTGGGACTTTACGGAACGTCGATCGGTCGACGCGTCTCGTGGGTGATTCCTGCCGCTGGCCTGACGGTTTTCCTGGGCCTGTTCATGCTGGGCTTCGTTACCGGCGTGCTGGATGTCGAGGTCTTGAGCGAAGCCCCCAAGTCGGTGCTCTACCGGCTTCAATACTGGCAAGGGGCAGCGGCAATTATCGCGAATCACCCGATATTTGGCTGCGGGCTCTCCAACTTTCAAGGCTACTATCCTGAGTTCATGCTGCCGATGGCCAGCGAAACGGTCGCTGACCCTCACAACTTTATCTTTGAAGTATGGGCCTCGGCGGGCACGCCGGCGTTGTTGCTGTTGGTGGCCGCGATGGTGTTGTGGACGTTAAGCATCGCCCGAGATCCTCAGCCCACCGAAGCCACGCCGAAGCCTCCTGCTGACGACGCGGACAATCGCTCCGCATATCCGCTGTGGCTTGGTGCCGGGCTGGCGTTGGTTTTCGCGCCACTGCTGCAGATGATCATGCAGGAAGTACCGCCTGACTTCATGCCGCTGTTTGTGGGCATCCTTCCCACAGGCCTGGTCGCAATGACCTTGTGGGGCAAGCCAATCGCGCAGAACCAGCGTCTGTGGCTGTGCATTGCGGTGGCCGCTCTGACCATTGACCTGTTAGCGGCTGGGGGCATCAGCTTTCCAAGTGTTGCTGGTTCGCTCTTCTTACTTGCGGCAATTGCTTCCCCCCTCCAGCCGAGCATTATTCTGGAAGATACCCCAAGGAAACTCCTTCCGCTGGGAGTTGGGGCGGTTGGCCTCATGGTGGTGACGCTGTGGGGGATTCAACCTTCGCAAGCGCGACGTACGCAGATGAGCCTCTCGACGCTGGCCGCACGGCGCGGTGACTGGCAGGCCATGCAGCAGCACGCCCAGATGGCGACGGCGGCCGATACGTGGAGCAAAGAAGGCCCGTCCGCACTGGCCAGCGTTTACTTCCAAGGCTGGGTGAACAACCCAGATGCCAGCCTCGAGGTCCGGCAGCCGCTGCGGGACAGCTTTGAGGATGCCCTGGCCAAAACGTTCGAGCGTGCGGGGCACTCGTTTCCCCTGCACAATTCCGCCGGCGAGTGGCTGCTCGACATTTATCGCCAATCCGATAACCCCGACGACTTGCTCGCCGCGATCGACCATTTCCGCGAAGCGACGCGTCTGTTCCCCAACAGGGCCATTCACCATGCCCAACTGGCCTGGGCCCTACATCTGGCGGGTTTGCAAGAAGAAAGTCTTGTCCACGCCAACGAGGCATTGCGACTGGATGAACTGAATCCCCACGCTGAACGCTACCTCAATCGACTGAAAATTCACGATCCAGGCCCCTGGAAAACGGTCGAGAACCAGAAGCCGGCCCCAGATCCGAAACTTTCTGCCAAACAAGTCGTTGAGAAT
Source organism: Blastopirellula marina (assembly GCF_002967715.1). Taxonomy (NCBI): domain Bacteria; kingdom Pseudomonadati; phylum Planctomycetota; class Planctomycetia; order Pirellulales; family Pirellulaceae; genus Blastopirellula; species Blastopirellula marina. Next base: position 26,394 of record NZ_PUIA01000058.1, on the reverse strand, counting down.
TTGCGTACAATGGAAGGGTAGTTTTCTCGCTCGATCATCCCCTCTCTTTTCCTTACCAGTGCCATGAAACCGATCGCCCTGTTGCTTGTTTGTCTGCTAATTGGCTCCGCAGCCGGTTATGGCATCGCTTACCGCGATGCTTCGCTCCCCAATCACTTCGGCCCGATTACCGATCCGGATCAATCGTGGAAGTCGATTCCAATTTCGGACGATGCCCCCCAGGCAGTTGTCGAAGGGGGGACGGTCTTTGTGTTTGGCCGCATGGAATTGAACTCGGTGGGCAAGCACACGTTCATTGTCAGAAACGAGGGGCAAGGGGTGCTTGAGCTGACCATGGAAGGCACTACCTGCAAGTGCACCATGGCCGACTTGAAAGAAGGAGACAAATTGGAGGTCGCTCCTGGCGAGTCGACCGAAATCAAGTTGGAATGGCGACCGAAATCGTACCAGGAAGACTTTGCCCAGACGGCCCGCATCGCGACCAACGATCCTCGCAATTCGCTGCTTGAACTGCGGATCACCGGTAGCGTTGTCCAGGCCGTCGTCCTTGATCCTGCCGAAGTCCGTTTCACCAACCTGGCCGCTGGCGAAACTCGCAAAGCAGCGACCAAAGCTTTGAGCTACAAGGAGAGCGCGTTCGAGATCAAAGATCTTTCGGTAACCGGCGAGCAGTCCGATCTGGTCTCGGTCACCCAGCGACCTCTTACCGAAGAAGAACTGAAGCAAGCCAACGGAGCCCTGGCCGGGTACTTGCTGGAAGTCGAAGTGAAGCCTGGCCTGCCGCTGGGTACCAATCGCCATACGATTGTGGCCCATACCACCAGCGAGTTCGCTCCGGAACTTGAGATTCCCGTCACCAGTTTCATCGTCGGTGACATCTCGGTCATCGCGGTCAAGAAGTACGACCGCGACAAGTCATTGCTCTACCTGAACAAACTGAAGAAATCGGAAGGCGCTGCAACGAAGCTGTTCCTCATTATCAAAGGTCCACATCGTGACAGCGTGAGTGTGAAACTCGACGAAACATTTCCTAAGTATATGAAGGTCGAAGTCGGCGAACCGGAGTCGCTAAACAACGGCACCGTTCGTAAGATCCCTCTTACGGTAGAAATCCCTGCTGGCGTACCTGAAGGAAATTTTCTAGGTCCCGAGCGTAAGGATTTGGGGAAAATCGCTCTATCTGTGGAAGGACACCCTGAGATCAAAGAGGTCAATATTGGTGTTTATTTCTCAGTCGAGTAGATTCTTCGATGTAACTCATGTCGTTTAGAGCCGATCACCAGGCTGAAATGGGATCGGCCAGCGCTTCATCGAACCAACAACCCCCTCAATGGTATGCGTCACGAACTTGGCCATATGGTCACCTTTCTCTCGGTAGCGACCATCCTGCTAGCTGGCACTTTTGGCTGCAGCCAATCTACGGAAGTCGGCCAGGCGGAATCCTCTGCTCTGCAAGCCCCCGAGAAAAATCGCGTCGACGTCGGGGCGGCTGCGCCGATACCCATGATCGAAGCCGCACCAGGCAGAAATTCCGAGATTGTCCAAACCGGTGCCGAGATGCCACTGGGGCAGCAAGGGAACTCGAGCGTCCAACCGATCGCGATGCCATCGGAGATTGCGATGATGGATGCTTCGGAAGAGGAGAAGGAATCGCCCAAGATCCCACGTCGTGAACTTTTCGAGGGTTGGAACAAGCCTCAGCTCGCATTGTTTCTGACCGGACAGCAGCACGGATACATCGAGCCTTGCGGATGCACAGGCCTCGACAATCAAAAAGGGGGACTGATGCGGCGTCAGACCTTCCTGAATCAATTGCGTAACGATCGGGGCTGGGATGTGGTGGCGTTGGATGTCGGCAACCAGGTCCGTCGCTTCGGACGCCAGCCAGAAATCAAGTTCCAGACCACCGCCGAAGGCTTGAAGAAGATGGGTTATGAAGCAGTCAGCTTCGGCCCCGATGACCTGCGACTCTCGGTGGATGAAGTCTTCGCCGCGGTTGCCTCGGAAGATCCCGACAACATCAAGTACATCTCCAGCAATGCCAGCCTGCTGGGTTTCACGCCCAAGCATCGGATCGTGGAAGCTGGCGGCAAGAAAATCGGCATCACCGGCGTACTAGGTGCCAAGGAACAGCAGAAGATCTCGAACTCGGAAGTCGAGATGGGAGATCCGATGCAAGAGTTGGCAGCCAGTTGGAACGCATTGAAAGCAGAGAACTGCGGTCTGTATGTGCTGCTTTCCCATGCTTCGCTGGAAGAAAGTCGACAGTTCGCCAAGGCCTTCCCAGGATTCCAGATTGTGGTGACCGCCGGCGGGGCAGGGGAGCCCACACTGCAGCCTGAGATTGTGGAAGGAACCAATACCCAAATGATCCAGGTTGGTACCAAAGGGATGTATGTCGGTGTGGTTGGCCTCTTCAACGATCCTCAACAGCCTTTCCGCTACGAACGTGTTGCCCTCGATGCTCGCTTCAAAGACTCGGAAGAAATGCTTCGCCTATTGGCAAGCTACCAGAAGCAATTGGAAACACTCGGCCTCGACGGGCTAGGCATTCGCCCTCAACCGCACAACAGTGGCCATACGTTTGTTGGCTCGGAAAGCTGCGAGGAGTGCCATTCGGAAGCGTACGAAGTCTGGGCAAACTCCAAGCATAGCCACGCAACCGATACGCTGGTTCATCCGCCGGAACGCTTTGAAGTTCCCCGTCACTTCGATCCCGAGTGCCTGGCCTGTCACGTGACCGGCTGGAATCCGGAACTCTATCTACCGTACCGTTCGGGTTACCTGGGTCTGGAAACGACCCCGAACATGAAGAGTGTTGGCTGCGAGAACTGCCATGGCCCAGGCTCGCATCACGTTGCCTCTCAGAATGGAGAAGGGGGCTTCACCGAAGAGCAGACCGCCATGTTCGCCAACCAGATGCGACTGCCGCTGGAATCGGCCCGCGATACGTGCCTGAAGTGCCACGACCTGGACAACAGCCCCGACTTCCACGTGAAGGGGGCATTCGAGAAGTACTGGGAAGAAATCAAGCACTAGTCTTCGATCCGCCGCGCACCGCAGGCAGGCACTCTGTCCGCGGCTGGCTTTCTGATGCTCGCTGTCACCATTCTCATTGCGAGAGACGCCTGCAATGCCCTGCGCAGGCGCGCAGCAGGCAAGATTTTGTTTGCCGGTCATTTCTTCGCCACGGGTGGGCCAAACGAAGCCACTTTCTTTTCGGCTGCCTGTAAGTACCTTCTGTCACAGCAGTTACACGGCTGCCCCTTTCGACAAAAGATTCCTCATCTTGGCTGGGCACACCGCTTGCGTTCTACCAGGCGGCAAACTGCGTAAGTGCATCCTAAACGAGGAAATCGAACTCATGGTGACAGACGATCAGCAAACCATTGTGGTGATCGGCAACGGAATGGTCGGGCACCGATTCGTCGAGAAGCTCGTCGACTTCGATCAAGCACGGCAATACAAAATCGTCACCTTCTGCGAAGAACCAAGAGCTGCCTACGATCGCGTCGGGCTGACGTCCTTCTTTGCCCATCGCGATGCGGAAAAGCTGATGATTGCCCGGCTCGAGTGGTACCAGGAACATGGCGTCGAACTGCACCTGGGTGACCGAGCCCATAAAATCGACCGCGACAAGCAGGTCGTCTATTCCGAAAAAGGGGCCAAGATCGCATACGACTATGTTGTTCTGGCAACCGGCTCGTATCCGTTCGTGCCGCCGGTGGATGGGATCAACATGCACGGCGTCTACGTTTACCGCACAATCGAAGACCTCGAGAAGATCATTGAACACGGCAAGACGGCCAAAACGTGTGCTGTGATTGGCGGTGGCCTGCTGGGCCTGGAGGCGGCTAAAGCGGCTTTCGACCTGGGTATGAAAACCCACGTGATTGAGTTTGCACCGCGACTGATGCCTCGCCAGGTAGACGACCGCGGATCGAAGCTGCTGGTGCAAAAGATCGAAGAGCTCGGGGTCGATGTTCACTTGAACAAGGGAACCAAGCTGGTCCAAGGAGATGGCAAAGTCGAGAAGATGGTCTTCACCGACGACACGGAACTGGACGTCGATATGATCATCGTCTCGGCCGGTATTCGCCCACGCGACGACGTGGCAAAGGAAGCCGGTCTCGATATCGGACCGCGTGGTGGTGTTTCGGTCGACGATCTCCTGCGAACGTCCGATCCCAAAATCTTCGCCATCGGCGAGGTCGCTCTTCACTCTGGAATGATCTACGGCCTGGTCGCGCCTGGCTACGAAATGGCTGAGATCGTCGCTGGCAACCTGTGCGGCAAAGATCTGAAATTCAGTGGAACGGATCTTTCGACCAAGCTGAAACTGATGGGAGTGGATGTCGCCAGCTTCGGTAACTACGAAGCCAGCGAGGACGTCAGCACATCGCTGGTCGTCGAAGATCCCTTCCAGGGCAACTACAAGAAGCTGTTGTTCAGCAAAGATGGTAAGACTTTGCTGGGGGGCATCTTGGTTGGTGATGCCTCGGAGTATGGTACGCTGTCAGTCTTCGCGAAAAGTGGTGATGCTTTACCTTGTTCCCCGAGCGACTTAATGGGAACCAGTGGGAACGGCGGCGGTGCTTCCGCCCTGGGTGGTGCCGAGAGCATGCCGGACAGCGCCCAGATCTGTTCGTGCAACAACGTCACCAAAGGTCAAATCTGCGCGGCCATTCGTGACAACGACTTGATGACCCCTGCCGAAGTCAAGAAGTGCACTTCAGCGGGTGGTGGCTGCGGCGGTTGTATGCCGCTGGTAACCGATATCCTTACAGCCGAACTGGCCGCGGCTGGCAAGACGCTGAGCAAAGACCTGTGCGAACACTTCGCCTACTCGCGGCAAGAGCTGTTCGAGATCGTCAAAATCAAAGAGATCAAAACGTTCGACGACCTGTTGGCTTCTCACGGCAAGGGAGATGGCTGCGAGATCTGCAAGCCAGCCGCCGCGTCGATCTTTGCCTCGCTCTGGAATGACCATATTCTGGAAGCATCGCACAAAACCCTGCAAGACACCAACGACCGCTTCCTGGCCAACATTCAGCGCGACGCGACCTATAGCGTCGTTCCGCGCGTGGCTGGCGGCGAGATCACGCCCGACAAGTTGATTGTCTTGGGCCAAGTGGCCAAGAAGTACAACCTTTATACGAAGATCACCGGCGGCCAGCGTGTCGACCTGTTTGGTGCCAAGGTGCAAGACCTGCCAGATATCTGGTCGGAACTGATTGATGCCGGCTTCGAGAGTGGTCATGCCTACGGTAAAGCCGTCCGTACGGTGAAGAGTTGTGTTGGCAGTACCTGGTGCCGGTATGGCGTTGGTGATTCGGTGGGCTTCGCGATTCAAATCGAAAACCGTTACCGCGGGATCCGCGCCCCCCACAAGCTGAAATTCGCCGTGAGTGGTTGCGTTCGCGAATGTGCCGAAGCCCAAGGGAAAGACGTTGGCCTGATTGCGACTGAGAACGGCTATAACCTGTATGTCTGCGGCAATGGTGGAGCAAGTCCTCGTCACGCCGATCTGCTGGTCGCCGACATCGACGAAGAAACAGCGGTGAAGTACATGGATCGTTTTCTGATGTACTACATCATGACGGCCGATAAGCTGACCCGCACCAGCGTTTGGCTTGAGAAGATGGAAGGAGGCCTCGACCACATCCGCGACGTGGTGATTAACGACTCGCTAAACATCTGCGAAGAGCTGGAAGCCCGAATGCAGATGCTGGTCGATACGTACCAGTGCGAGTGGAAGACGGTCGTTGAAGACCCTGAGAAGCGAGCCTTCTTCAAGCAGTTCGTCAACACCGACGAAAGCGAACTGGGTATCGAGATCATCACCGAACGTGATCAACAGCGTCCTGCCGACTGGCCTGATAACAGCGTCAATCTGGTCGAGCTCAAAGGGCTCAACGGCGAAACAATCTCGCATGATCTGCCGGCCGAAGAAGAGCTTACTTGGGTAAGCATGGGCAACGAGGCCGACTTCCCGCTCAACGGCGGTGCCGCGGTGAAGTATGGCGACGTTCAAATTGCTATCTTCCGGGCGACGACGCATAGCGACTGGTATGCCTGCCAGAACATGTGCCCACACAAGAATGCGTTCGTTCTTTCGCGCGGCATTATTGGCGATGCCGGAGGGGTCCCGAAAGTCGCCTGCCCGCTGCATAAGAAGACCTTCTCGCTCGAGTCTGGCGAATGCCTTTCCGGCGAGGACTTCAAGTTGCAGACCTTTCAAGTCAAGGTCGAAGACGGAACGGTCTTCGTGCAACTTCCACCACAAGAAACATTGAACGCCACCCTGGGCACCAAGCTTCACTGCATTTCAGCGTGCGATGCCGAGAAGAGCCGCCAGATGGCACTCATCGGGGGTTGAGGGGCAGCTCTCCGATAATCACAAGAGGCAGATGGGTTGTTTTGTCACTGTCGCCAGCGACAGTGCATGTCGATTCGTACCGCACCCATCTGCCTCTTGTTGAAACACCTTGGTCACGCAAACACGACGACGCCGTAGCGTTGCCTCACCCCAGCCGTTGTACCTTAGAGCCCTCCGAGGCGAATGGGCAGGGTGAGGCATACCTCGTTCTTGGCCCCAAGATTTCTCTGGCCCAGACGAATACTTTGTTAGTTATCCCGCGTATCGCTACATTAAAGCGTTGACTTCCCCGTTTCTTGTTCGTGGTGTTCTCGATGACCACTACCCCGTGCCGTGATTGCAACAACGAAGTGAGCTTGTCCGCGCGTGCGTGTCCTAAGTGCGGAGCGCCGTATCCGTATCTCGAACACTGGGACGGATACGGCTTTGAATATAAATCGAGCACCAGGCTGTTCGGGCTTCCCTTGCTACATATCTCGTTCAAGTATCGCCGTAACGGCACACCAGTCATCGCGAACGGCGTGATTGCCATCGGCCAGTTTGGGTTTGGCATGATCACGATCGCCCAGTTTGGCATTGGCGTGGTAACCCTCGGTCAGTTCACGTTCGCCGCGGCAGCAATCGCGCAATTTACAATCGCCGCCTACGGCATCTGCCAGATAGGCGTGCTGTATGAAGGCATAGGTCAGTTGGTGTTTCCGCTAGATAAGATTTTGTAAGCCGTGACGAATAATCCCTTCGAATCTCCGATCGCTACCGAAGCCTATAAGCCAGAGTGATTGTGCCCTGGATGCGGTGAACCAATGCAAGCCGGAATGATCCGGACCGCATATATCGGCTGGGATGATGTGACACGGCCCTGGTTCAAGAAGCTTCTTTCGTTTGGTAAGAATCTCGCGAAACTAAGATTCTTCCAAGTGATGGGTAAGTTCCCTAGCTTTCACTGCCAGGCATGCCAATTGCTGATCATGGACCTCGATCCTAGGAAACATTAGCTGCTACGCGACTGGTTCAAACGACGACGCAAAGCGTTGAGTCTTTCTTCCGATTCGGCCAGGCGGTCGTTGGTGGAAGAGGTTGTCGACTCCGGCAGATCGGGAATCGAACCGAGTGTGTGCCGGCTATGGTTGGCGATGTCGCGGATACCACCCAATTGATTCTGCACGTCGGCCAACCACTTCTGCGTTTCGGCCTGCTTACCGGAGGCATCTTGAAAGAACAAACAAGCAGCAAGGGCCATGCACGCCAGCGAGATAACGGCGATGGGAAAGCCAATGTTGAACAGTTCCGGGCGTTTGGCGACTACGCTCCAAACGACCAGGAAACATCCACACACCAGCAGCATCACGCCGCCAGCCAGGCTCAGCGAAGCCAGCAGCGGAAAACGATCGTCTGCTTCAGGCATGATTTCCTGATCGGAATATGCCTGCGGTTGAGATGATCGCGTGGCAGGGATGCGCGGAGCAACCTCTTTGAAATCTGCCGTTTCGCCAAATCGCTGCACCAACTGATCGACCCGGCTCAGCGTGACTTGCATACGATGCGTATCCAATCGCATGCCAGGCAGTGGTGCTGATGGCTCAAGCCTTTTCGGTGCTTCAGGCGTCGCCTTTGTATCAACCGAGAGTCGCGTTTGGCACTTCGCGCAGACCATGGCCGATCGCTCTCGTGGCGAGGCAATTCCGGCAACTTGGGTCTGACACTGAGGGCACCACATGTGCTAGCAACTCTCTGGTGATATAGGAGTGAGGTCTCACTCGTTATCGGCACCAGAAAGCATACGGATTGAATCGATTTGGCGAGCTGGGAAAAAGATCCGGTCGCGGTCGATTCAATATACTTAGCTAGCATATTGATCCATTGCGCGTTCGGTTGCTTCCAAGAGCATCGAAACGACTTCCCCCAGGGGCTTCTTCACCAAGGCCCCAGCAGCCGCAACATGCCCGCCACCACCAAACTGCTGGGCAAGCTTCGCGACATCGAGCGCAGACCGGCTACGGAAGCTGGCTTTAACGCCGTCGCCGTTGGGAAGTTCGACGAACAAGATCGCCGCTTCAACGCCTGTGACGGCCATTGTCTTGTTGATGGCGTCTTCAGTATCGCTCGGGGTGGCCCCTGTCTCCTCGAAATCCTTCTGGGTAGCCATGCTATAGGCCAACCGGCCATCGAGAATGATCTTGGCACTGGCCAGGATTCGTCCTCGCAAATTGACCCGCTGCAGGCGTTCGTTCTCGAAGAGATTCCCATACACGTCACTGGGAACAGCCCCGGCATCGATCAGATCGCCAATAGCCCGATAGGTTGATCCGCTAACCGAAGGAAAGCGAAACCAGCCGGTATCGGTGGCGATGGCCGTGAACAGAACAGTGGCCGTTTCCTTGGTGATGGTCATTTCCCAAGCCTTGGCGGCTTCATAGACCAGGCGTCCCGTCGCTTCGCACTTAGGATCCTTAAACATCTCGCCGCCCAGATCGTCCTGGCTGACATGATGATCGAGCACCAATTTGACACCACGAAACTCTTTCATCACGTCGGCCATCTCGCCCAGTTGAATCCAGGCACTCGTATCGACCACCATGAACGCGTCGAAACCGTTGAGGATTTCCTCCCGCGAGATGTCCTTGCCGAGCTGTTTGATCTCTTTGGCCGGGTCGATGAACTCGAGATGCGTCGGCGTCTCGGAATCGTTGACGATGGTGACCTCTTTTCCCATCTGACGCAGGAGAGCGGCCATGCCCAGTTCGCTCCCCAGCGCATCGCAGTCAGGTCGAACGTGGCTGGTCAGAACGATTCGTTGCGCAACTTCAATCGCCGCTTTCAGTGCGGCCCAGTCAATACTCATGAGAGTTTCCATCGTGGCTTCAGGCAGTCGAACGAGATGATTTCGACTGGTAATTTTGAAAAGTCTGGATTGTGGTTTGAATATCTTTGTCGAGTTGATTCTTGAGTGCTTCCACATCCGGGAACGTGGTCACTTCGCGCAGGCGCGAAAGAAACGAAACTTCCAGGGGCTCGCCGTAAAGCGATCCTTGGAAGTCGATCAGGTGGACCTCGATCTTGCGGGCCTTTTCGCCGAACGTGGGATTGGGGCCGATGTTGATCGCGGCGGCATAGATCTCGTCGCCTCGATAACTCATCCCGGCGTACACTCCCATCTCCGGTACCAGCGTATCGACGGCTTCCAGGTTGGCAGTGGCGAACCCGAGATGGGCCCCTCGGCCGGCTCCATGGGTGACCATCCCGCGAATGCGATAGGGCTGAGTTAACATCTCGCAGGCTAATTCAACATCGCCTTGGGCGATCAGTTTGCGAATTCGGCTGCTCGAAACGTATTCGGTTTCACCGGGGCGGGTCAGTGGCTCGACAATATCCAGCACGATACCGTTCTTCTGGCACAATGCTGCCAATGTTTGAACGTCGCCGGCGCGATCTTTTCCGAAATTGAAATTTGGCCCTTCTACCATGGCCTTGGCGGCCATCTTCTGCACGATGATCTGCTGGAAGAATTCGTCTGGGGTTAGCTGTAGCAGCTCTGGCGTGGTGGGGTAGGCGATGACGGCGTCGATACCCAGTTGCCCCAGGAGTTCGACCTTGCGCCGCGTCCATGTGAGCGGGGGCGGAGCCAATTCTGGGCGAAGTAGCCGCACCGGGTGGGGATCGAAGGTGAAGACAACCGCCGGGCCGCCGACTTCATCGGCTCGTTTTCGGACCTGCTGCGCAATCTTGGCGTGCCCCAAGTGAACGCCATCGAAGTTGCCAATCGTTAGCGCACCGCTTCGGATTTCAGTCGAAAGGGAATCCAAGTCTCGATAAAGTTGCACAGTTCGCCTTTGCCCAACGGCGATGTGGCCAGCATAATCTGCCCGGCCAATAAAGGGAAAACTCGTATTTTGCTCGGTTCGTTACCGAATGACAACCAAACCTTCATCCGAATTCTAGCTAACTTGCTGCACTAGTTGACGTTAAATCGAGACAATCGGTACAAATGCGCCTAGGACCAGGCCCGATGAAACGATTTATGCAAGATCGTCGTACGTTTACCGAAGTGCCAAGAAAGAGGAAGCCAAAGGTTATTTGTGGCTTTCCTGCGTTAAAATAATAACTGCCTAGCCAACGTTGCCCATCTGCCAGAAAGTCTCATTCGTGACTGAGCATTCCTCTCCACAACACAAGACGCACGTGGTGACTTGTCCTGTCTGCGCGACTCGCATTTCGGTTCGCACGATGGATGTCGGGCGAAAGACCGAGTGCCCCGACTGCCATCACCGGTTCACGATCGAAAAAGCCGAGATCAAGTTAGACATCCCCGATCCAATCGTGCCAGAGGATGAATACGGTCTGAAAGATGTGACCCACGATCATGATGAAGCCCGAAAGAAGATTGGGCAGGAAATCATGTCGCAGGCCGAGAAGGAATTGAAAGAACAGGCCGAACGAAAAGACCTGAACAAGCGGACGCAAGGTGCGTTTGAAGAGCGCACACCACGCAACTATCAGGACGCCGATATAGAGGAAGAGAAGAAGCCTCGCGAGCAGTTAACCCCGATCGATTACAACCCGCGAGAAGAACTGGTTGATTACCCGCTCACCTTTTCGCCGAACGAGATCAAGCGGGACTTCCTGTTGTTTGCCGACGTGGGCTTGTTGATGCGTTGGGTCTTCCTTTCCATATTCGCTTCCATAACGGTCTACTTTGCGGCCAATGCCATCTATTACGGAATGCTGCCGCTACCCAGTCAAACGTTCATCACCTACATGTATAGCCTGGCAGGCAGTGCCATGTCGGTGATTATCGGTGCCGGCACGATTGCCTTCCTGGGAAGCTATTTTCTGTTCCTGGTCATGTCGATCTCAAGCGGGCTCGACGAATGGGACTGGCCGGAACTGGGGATCTTCGACCGCATGATGGAAGCCCTGTTCCTGGTGTTCGCTCTGATGTTTAGCCTGATCCCGTTTGGCATCATGGTAACGATCGACCAGTGGTCAGCGGTTCCCTTGTTGGCAATCACCGTCCTGGGCTTCCCGATCATCTACCTGTCCATGCTCGATCAGGGCTCGGTGCTCACCCCATGGAGTTCCATTATCCTCGCTTCGCTCTACAAGCTTCCAGGAAAGTGGCTGCTCTTTTACGTGGCAACTTCGGTCCTGATTGCCGCGATCCTTACCGCTGGGGCAGCGATCTTCTTCTTCGCTGGAATAGAACGCCTGGCTTACATCGCGTTACCAGGCGGCGTGATGCTTGTCGGTGGAACGCTGATCTATGCTTTGTGGCTTGGCCGCCTGAGCTGGGAAATCGCGGTGCGGACCTCGGCTGATCGGGAAGAGGAATAAGCCACCCGCTGCCAAACCACGCCCATAAAAAAAGGGAGCATGCCGTCAACGCTTGAGGCATGCTCCCTGTGCTTTACTGCACGAGGCTACACATTCCAAATACGATCAGGACGCGAGATCAGGCCGTTGGCATCAGCGTCGTTCACGAAGACTTCCTTCTGCGGATCGATCGCCAGCTTGCGATCAAAGATCCAAGCCGCGGCGGCCGCGTGACAGGCGATGTGTGATTTACGCATCACGTTTTGATTCGCCGCCGTCAACTCGCGCGAGCGAATGCAATCGAGGAAGTTTCGCGAGTGGCTGGCGACATCCAAGCCACGTACACGCGACGTATCTTCGGTAATCTCTTTCTGCAAAGCAGGCGAAGAACAGACGATCTCGCCGCTGTCCCCCGTTTCGACCCAGCCTTCGGTGCCGATAAACCGCACCGGGCATGTTCCCAGCCGTGTGATATAGTCAGGCGAGCGGTCGCCGAACGGATCGTCGAGGAAATCGATTTCCAGCTTCACGCCGTTTTCGTATAAGCAGGTGATGCCTTCCTTGTGTGGCTGAAACTCGACCGGCATGGTCCCGTCGGCTTTATTAGCCCACTGGCAAAGGTCGACCGTGTGAGCCCCCCAGTCCAGCAGCCGTGCCCCGGAATCGAAGTCCCACTGACCACGCCATTTTCCTTGCACGTACGCCAGGTTGAATGGACGCCAGGCGGCCGGGCCAAGCCACAAGTTCCAGTCGATCTCGTCTTGGGCGGGCTGGGTCTGAGCAGGCAACCAACTGTTATCGAGTACCGGACGATAGACCGAAGCGTGCAGCGTTTGTAGTTCACCGAGCTTGCCTGAGTGAGCCAGTTCGACCGCTTTGATAAAGTTCGGCACGCTTCGCCGCTGTGTACCGGCCTGGAAGACCCGCTTCTCAGCGGTGATGGTATCGGCCAACTGTTGGCAGTCTTCGATTGTGATACCGCATGGCTTTTCGCTGTAGACGTCTTTGCCGGCCTTGGCTGCCAAAATCGATGCGGCGGCGTGCCAGCGATCGCCGGTTGCGATGAGGACGGCATCGATGTCCTTTCGCTCTAGCAGTTCACGAAAGTCACGCATCGTTTCGCAATCGGTGTTCCCGTAGTGCTTGTCGACGATTGCCTTGCCGTCGTCGCGATGCTTCGACCAGACATCCGCAATGGCGATACAGCGGACATCATCATGGGGCAGGGTACCACCCATGACGTATTTGCAACGGTTGCCGAAACCAATCACGCCCAGATTCACTTTGTCGTTGGCACCTGGCGTGCCGTCGGCCCCCAGCACGTGACGAGGCACATAGCTGGCAACCCCGGCTACAGCCGCGGCGGTCCCGGCTGCTTTCAGGAAGTGACGACGAGAAGTTTTCTGCGGTTGTTTCATGAGCGGATTCCTCAAAGAGGGCAGGGGGGAACATGGTGGGAAATGGAGAGCAGTTGAACTCTTATTAAACCATGATCCGACAGGGAATGTCCAAAAAGAATTTCAGGTCAGCCCCAAGCAGGGACTATTTCGTATAATCAGACGTTTTGCCCCGCTCCATTATCGATAACCACTGATCTCGATTTCCATGAAACGCCACGAACTGGAACGCCTCGCCAAGCACTATCGCGCTGGCAAAGTAACCCTCGCTGACTTCTGTGCACAAGTCTTACAGCCCACATCCGAGCAGCTTTCCGATACGACACTCGACGTCGATCGGGCTCGCCGCTGCGGCTTTCCCGAGGTCGTTTTTGGAGAAGGCAAGTCGGTCGAAACCATTGTCGAGATCTTCCGCAAACAGCAAGAACACGGCGACAAATCGCTGGCCACCCGCATTGATGCGGCCAAAGGTGCTGCTTTGAAGGAGGCCCTGCCGGCAGGGATCTACCATGAAAAGGGACGCACGTTCCGCATGCCCAACGACGAGCCCACATGGGGTAACGTCGGCCTGGTAACAGCGGGTACAAGTGATTTGCCGGTAGCGGAAGAAGCACGCGAGACGCTACGCTGGATGGGTATCGAGCCGGTGTTCATTCAAGATGTTGGCGTCGCCGGGCCGCATCGTTTTGGAGAGCAAGTGCACAAACTGAGTGACGCCGATGCCGTGATTGTCGTGGCCGGCATGGAAGGAGCACTCCCCAGCGTCGCAGGCGGCCACCTGGCCTGTCCGGTGATTGCCGTGCCGACAAGTGTCGGTTACGGAGCGAGCTTCCAAGGCGTTGCCGCCCTGTTGGGTATGCTGAACAGTTGTGCCTCGAATGTGACGGTCGTGAACATTGATGCCGGCTTCAAAGGTGCTTACCTGGCCGGTCTTATTTCGCTGCGTGTCCTGCAAGCCAAGTCACAGCCTGAAAGCTAAAGCGACGGAAAGCCACATGCCTATCCAACCTTTGCCATCTGGTTTGCCAATCATCGCACCCCGTGCAAAAGATTCGCACAAAGGAACGTATGGGAGAGCACTGCTGGTTGGTGGTTCGGTAGGCATGCCTGGCTCGATCAGTCTATCAGGGCAGGCATGTCTCAAAGGAGGAGCAGGCCTAGTAACGTTGGCCGTGCCTGATGCAATTATCAACACGGTTGCCAACTTTGAACCGTCGTACATGACATGGGCATTGCCGACGGACCGAAGCGGCCACCTACCTTTTCATGCGAAAACCCGCCTCAACGAAAAGCTTCAATCGGCGGACTGCCTGGCAGTTGGACCAGGCCTTGGACAATCGCGAGGCTTGTTTCATCTGGTGGGTTACCTGTATGAGACGTTCGCGAATCCGATGGTTATTGATGCGGATGGCTTGAACCTATTATCGCAGCGTGACCAACCTTTAGCTGGCCGCGCAGGACCACGTGTCGTGACACCCCATCTCGGTGAATTCCGACGCCTTGTCGGCAAACCGCACCTCTCGATGGAAGACGCCCGAACGTTGGCTGTCGAGGTTGCCCAGCAACATCAAATCACTGTCGTTCTCAAGGGACCTCATACGCTGGTTACCGATGGCCAACAGCAATGGCACAATCCCACCGGCAATCCTGGCATGGCAACTGGTGGTACCGGCGACGTACTAACCGGTTTGGTCACCTCACTTCTTGCTCAATCTCTTGATGTTTATTCCGCTGCAGTTCTTGCGGTTTTTCTTCATGGATTGGCCGCTGATCTGGCCATTCGAGAGACAACGCAGCCGGGCCTAACGGCATCGGACTTGCTCTCTTTCGTGGAGGAAGCGTGGCGCGATTATGAGTCGCGACGCGATCACTTCTCGAACTAAATCAAACGTCCATGCAACAGTGATTGTTTGCACGATTATTGTTGTGATCGTGGTATTCACATCACGGAGCAATAGTCACCCACTAACCTCATGTTAGCGTGTACGGAAATCCACAAGGATTTTGCAATTGGTTCACGTCGATGAAGTGAGTATTCTTTGACAAGGTTTAACGGAACTCTGACACAAACTTTGTCGTCGGAGTTGTTCACCGAGGATTCGTTCAACAATCACTTAACATCGCGACTTGCTGGAACAGAGGCAAAAAGAGGCAGGACGCGAAGGAGGGCGACCTATGGTAACGATGAACGCAGTCGTTTACGAGAAGGATGGTCAGACATACGTCTGGGCATTTCGTGAAGGGGATGAACAACGTGCCCTGGAAGCGATTTGTCAAACTGCGAACAGCAGTGAAACCAATCTTGACTGGGACGATGCCAACACCATTTGGCAACGCATGGCAGATGCCCCAGATCAAGTTGATGTTCGCGAGATCGGCGCTTACCTGAGCCGCGGCTCGCGTCGCTAATAGAAATCTCTTACAAAAGCACCCACGCAAAGTTGTACTTGCATGGGTGCTTCACCTTTCTGGGCGGCTTAACCTCTGGTTGTGACTGAACTGGGGGGGCGGTTAAGATGGGGACATTCTAGAAACCCCATTTTCCGTCCAAGGTAATCTGCCTGTCATGCTGGCTCGCAAAGAAATCTTCCCCAACGTTATCGAACTCAACTACCAGGCCGGCGAGCTGCTAGGCTGCAATGTTTACCTGGTTTTCGAGGGAAACGAATGGATTCTCATCGACATTGGCTTCGAAGAAACCGTCGAAGACTACATCGACGTGATCCGAAACATCGATTTTCCGCTGGCTAACTGTAAGACCTTGATCGCCACCCATGCAGATGTCGATCACATCCAGGGACTTGCCAAAGCCAAGCAGATTCTCGGTACGACCGTGACATCCCACCCGCTGGCTGTGAAGGCCTTGGAATCTGGGGATAAGCTGCAAACGTTCGCCGAAATCGCCCTGCAGGACATCCACCTGGACATGCCTCCGGTCAAGATCGAGCATCAGATTGTCGACGGCGATATCCTGACGGTCGGCAAGCTTGAACTCGAAGTTTGGCACACGCCTGGACACACCAACAGCCAACTGAGCTTCCGCATGGGGGACCTGTTATTCTCGGGCGATAACATCTATCGCGATGGCTGCGTCGGTGCGATCGACGCCCACCACGGCAGTGATATTCCCGACTTCATCAAGTCGCTTGAACGAATTCGTCAAAGTGACGTGAAGTGGCTTCTACCTAGCCATGGTCCCATCTTCCGAAAAGATAATGCCATGCTCGATAAGACCATTGCCCGTTTAAATAGCTACCTCCACATGGCCGATTTCGGGACATGTGCGGTCGACTGGCCCCTAATGGACGAGTGGGAAGACGAAATCGTCAAAGGCGTTCTCCCTAAGGAATAACGCATTCCGCGACGTCATCACGCAGTGCAAGTGATAGAGAGAGGCCTTCACAGGACTCTCTCTTTTTTTTGCGCAATTTTTTACAGGCCTATACTCGCTGCGTGGCAGGGAATGAATCTCGTTGCGCCGTTCCACGAGCCATTATGACACCGATTGCGTACGCCAAGGGCGTCCCAAGCGAAGGGAGCCGCGCCAAGCAAAAGTGCTGAGAATCGTAGCAAGCTTCATGCGCGCATTCTTTGCATGCGGGCTCTCTGACAAAAACGTCCAGTGAAAATCGCAAATTCCCGCCTTCTCATAAGTCGTTCTCTGATCACGACATAGAACTCTAGCAATTCTTGTCCGAGGCTTTTCATCGGCACAGTCGGAACTAATGGCACAACGCTTGCGAACAGGGGGTTTTCGTGCACACGACCCTGCGTGGGAAGGCGCACTCAGAGATGTCCCACGTTGGATCGATTCCTGGCCCTGGCATATAGCTGGCTGATGTTTGTTTCAACTTATGTAAAAGGTACGAATCACATGGTAAGTTCCCTCTCCCTCCCCAACCGAGTGTGGTTTGCGATGCTCGCAATCGCTCTCGGTCTCATGATCTCTTACCCGCTTTCGGCGCAAGACGCCGGAACCCCGGCCTCGGAAGAAGCTCCGATGGCTGAAGCTGGCGAACCTAAAGCAGAAGAAGCCGCCGCCGAAGAAGGTCCTGCTGAAGAAGCAGAAGCTGAAGAACCTCTCACCGCTGACGCAGTTCTGGGCGACGTTGATACCCTCTGGACCTGCCTGGCAGCGTTTCTCGTGTTCTTCATGCAGGCTGGTTTCGCCTTGGTCGAAGCTGGTTTCACGCGTGCGAAGAACGCTTGTAACATCATCATGAAAAACCTGATGGACTTCTCCATCGGATCGCTCACATTCTGGTTGGTTGGTTTCGGCCTGATGTTCGGCCACACCAACGGCTTCCTGGGAACGGACATGTTCGTGTTCGACGGCGGCAGCGACGCTGCGATCGAAGTCAACTCGAACGTTGGTTTCAATTGGGCGTTCCTGATCTTCCAAACTGTGTTCTGTGCTACCGCCGCGACGATTGTTTCCGGTGCCATGGCTGAACGAACCAAGTTCTCGGCTTACCTCGTCTACTCTGTTCTGATCACCGTGATCGTTTACCCGATCTTCGGTAGCTGGGCTTGGGGTGGTCTGTACGCTGGTGGCGGCTGGTTGGAAAGCATGGAAACTGGCTTCTACGACTTCGCTGGTTCGACCGTGGTTCACTCGATCGGTGGCTGGTGTGCTTTGGCTGGTGCCATCACGATCGGTCCTCGTATCGGTAAGTACACCGCTGACGGCAAGGTGAAGCCAATTCCTGGTCACAGCATCCCGCTGGGTGCTCTGGGTGTGTTCATCCTGTGGTTGGGTTGGTTCGGCTTTAATCCAGGTTCGACTACCGCTGTCGGTGGTGGTTCGTTCGCTTACATCGCTGTTACCACGAACCTGGCTGCTGCAGCCGGTGTGGTTGGTGCCATGATTGCTTCGTGGATCATGTTCAGCAAGCCTGACACCTCGTTCACTTTGAACGGTGCTCTTGCTGGCTTGGTTTCGATCACCGCCGGTTGCAATGCCCTGAGCCCAGCTTGGGCCGCTGTTGCCGGTTTCGTCGGTGGCGTGCTGGTGGTTCTCTCCTGCGTGATGTTCGACAAGCTGAAGATCGACGATCCCGTCGGTGCTGTCTCGGTCCACGGTATTTGTGGTGCTTGGGGTACGCTCGCTGTCGGCCTCTTCATGACGGAAGGTGGCTTGGTCAACGGCGGTGGTCCTGCTCAGTTGATCAGCCAGATCATCGGTGTCGCAGTAGGCTTTGTCTGGGCCTTCGGTGTCAGCTTTGTGATCTTCAACCTGATCAAGTTCACCATGGGCTTGCGAGTCACGGCTGAAGAAGAAATGCAAGGGCTCGATATCCACGAGCACGGCATGTACGCCTACCCAGCTCACCTGGTTACCGAAGGTACCAGCCAAGCTGGCCACGTC
Source organism: Blastopirellula marina (assembly GCF_002967715.1). NCBI lineage: Bacteria > Pseudomonadati > Planctomycetota > Planctomycetia > Pirellulales > Pirellulaceae > Blastopirellula > Blastopirellula marina. The sequence continues at coordinate 7,940 of NZ_PUIA01000058.1, read as the reverse complement.
GCCTCCTAAGACTGATTGTTTGAAAGCCAACCTCGCGGGCTTTGCCCCTGGCATTGCCCGCGAAGTTAATGAAGACACTTCGGCCTTTGCCTGGGCCAGAAGTTCTACCCCAATGACTTGGAAGGGTGTTCCGCCTCGCTCTTCCAAGTCGGGGTTTTTTTATGCGCTTTGCTTTAGTTTGAGGTTTTCAGTATTCCGTTTTCAGCGAGGGCCGTCAGTTGTTAGACGGGCATTTGATTCTCCCCCTCACCCTAACACTCTCCCTCCCCGCAGGGGCGAGGGGACAAGAGCTGTCGCGAAGCGGCTACTTCTCTTGCTGAAAACTGAGCACTGAAAACTTCTCACCCACTCCCTTAGCGTTTGCGCTTCTTTTTCCGGTCTACTGGCTGGCACTTGCCCCTTTGGGGCCCTCGGTTTACATTCGACGGTTTGGATTCCCATCGCTCGTTCCGTTTTGGACGCCCCCATGAAACTTGTGATCGCCATCATTCAGCCAAGCCGCTTGGAAGCCGTTAAAGAAGCGTTGACCGAGGTAGAGGTCTTTCGTCTGACGGTGATGGATTGCCAAGGTTTCGGCCGTCAGAAGGGGCAGACCGAGGTTTATCGCGGTCACGAGTTCACCGTGAATCTGCTCCGCAAAGTGCAGCTGCAGATCGCCGTCAACGAAGATTTCGTGGAACCCACTATCGACGCGATCGTGAAGGGGGCCCGCTCGAGCGATAAGGGAGAAATCGGCGACGGCAAGATCTTTGTTGTACCGATGGACGACTGCATTCGAATTCGCACCGGCGAACGTGGGCCGGAAGCCATCTAGGGGTTGCCCACGTTTTCTTCTTTCGGTGGTTCCAGTTCCGCGCGAATGGCTCGGTTAATCGGGGTTAGATCGCCACCGTATCCCACCCAAACTGCTTTGATCAACCCATCGCGGCCCACCAGGATGTTGGTCGGATAGCCAAAGTTTGGGGACATTTTTACCAGGTCTTCGCGAAGTCGAGCATTCATGTCGACATAGACCGGCATATCCGAATTGTACTGAGCCAGCACCAACTGCGAGTCGTGCTTGAGTTGCTCAGTCTCCTCTTCAAACAGATCCGGTTGGCCAGCCATCCACGTACCATCGGAAGCGATGGGGATTAACTGAAAGTCTGGTGAGTCCGTGTATCGCTCGCGAATCTGCAGCAGTTCCGGGAATTCCATTAGACAGGGGCCACACCAAGGCCCCCAGAAGTTCACCAGTGTGACCTTTCCGACAAAACTATCGGTATCGATGGGTTCGTCCGCATTCAGCAGTGGCTGAAGCTGAGCAGCTGGGACCGGTTGTCCTACCCAGGGATGCGAAGTGGCGGGACCACCGCTACCGGGCCCCAACAGGGAAACAATCAGCACGACGGCCAGGCCTGCCAAGACACATAGCAAGACAAACAGCAAGACGTTGCCGCTACGTTGATAATTACGTTTTCTGGGGGTGGCCATGAAACGAGAAACAAATCGTGGCATTTCAGTTTCGCATTAAGGTCGTATGAAGGGACATATGTACCCAGGGTTACCTTATTCTATCGGGCACAGCCAATGGTGTGGGGCCCGTTGGAACGATAAAACAAGGGACTTTCGCCTTGTCTTAGGTACCACATGCCGAGATCGCTCTGGCAACAACTGCCCCGTAAGGAAATAATAGGTCATTGTGTTCCCGTCAGCCTACGGTACAACAGCGGCTGACAGCTTCCCAATTTTGGAAGCATTACGCTGCTTGAAGGATTCACTTGTGCGATGAAATTTGAGGTTGAATTAAAGTTTCCGGTCGACGACCTGACGCCCATCGAGTCGCAATTGGAGGAACTTGGTGGAATCATCGAGGTTCCCAAGCGTCAGGCAGACAAATACTACAGCCACCCCTCCCGGAATTTTGCCGAGACGGACGAGGCACTACGAATTCGTCGAGTCGGTGACCAGAACTTCATTACGTACAAAGGCCCGAAAGTCGACGATTCGACGAAAACGCGACGTGAAATTGAAGTTCCGCTCATTTCCGGGGCGACCGGGGCGGCCAATATTGTCAGCATGTTTGAGTCGCTGGGCTTCTTGCCTGTGGCCGAGGTGACCAAGGATCGCCGCAAGTCGCACATCAAGTACGAAGGATTTGACGTGCTGGTGGCCATGGACGAAGTACTGAACTTAGGCAAGTTCGTCGAACTTGAAATCACCGCCGGCGAAGAAGACATGGAAGCCGCCAAGGAAGCCGTCGCCAAACTGGCCGAACAGCTCGGGCTATCCAACAGCGAACGCCGGAGCTACCTGGAACTGATTCTGGGGGACAAGTAGGGAAGATTTTCTCCCCCTAGAACTTTTCGAGAAATTTTCTACTACGGCCAAAACCTTATCCAGCTACCGGGGTTTTACCTCTCACCGCGACAATTTTCTGCCTGAAGATCCTCTCTTCAGACAGCGATTGTTTGAGGGAGCCCCGGGTCGTTAAGTTACCGCGCACTCGATCTGGGGCTTCCTCTTTTTCTTGTTCGTATCGGTCTGTTACCCCATTTTGGCCCCGTCGTCGGCTCTGGTGGCCAGTTCTATAATGAACTGGATGAGTGCCAACCCACTTTCCTCGACTGCCTCGGAGCTAAATAACGACAAGCAGCAGGCCGACCATTCCTCGGTAGACGCGGTCGCTGGCGTGCCATTCGAAGACGGGGTTTCCCGGAACTTTGTCCTGCTCACGCTGTATCAGATTGTGCTGCGGTGCGGTTGGATCTTCAAGACAGAAAGCATCATCATTCCCGCCGTCCTTGACCTGATCGCTGGATCGGGCTGGATTCGCGGCTTTCTCCCGATTCTCGGCCGGATTGGCCAAAGCTGTCCGCCGCTGTTGTACGCCGATCGGCTACGAAGCCTGCCACTTAAGAAGTGGTCGCTCGCGGGTACCTCATTGGCCATGGCGGTGGCATTTGCCGGCCTGGCAGCGATGTTCATTCCTGGCGTCGAAACGGCAATCGGCAAGTCGGCGATGGTGATCGGCTTTCTGGGATTCTATTTTGTCTTCTTCTGTGCCACCGGACTCAATCAACTCGGTTTCGGAACCACTCAAGGCAAGCTCGTCCCGCCCCATCTTCGCGGGCGACTCATGCTCGCTTCCAATGTGATCGGAGCCGTGATTGCCATCTCGCTGGCCGCGTGGCTGCTGCCCAAGTGGCTATCAGGCAACACGATTCAGGTCGATTGGATCTTTGGGTTCGCGGCGTTTGCGTTTGTACTTAGTGCTCTGAGTGTTGTTGGACTGAAGGAAAATCGAGATCAACTCGAGAAGAAGACGTTCTCGCCCAAACATCTGCTGATGGAATCTTATCTGGTGGTACAGAACGACCTTCGTTTTCGTTGGGTCTGCTTGATTGCCGCGGCGTTTGGTTTTTCGTTGATGCTGTTTCCGCACTATCAGGCCCTGGCACGCGAGCGACTGGACGTTGATCTGTCGCGAATGATTTTTTGGGTCATTATCCAAAATGCCGGCACGGCGATATTCAGTTTGCTGGGTGGTCCCTTGGCCGACTGGAAAGGAAACCGGCTCGTTTTGCGGACAATGCTCTTCGGTGTGATGATCTTGCCACTAGGGTCGATAGCTTTGGTGCACTCCGGTGAGGTGGGCCTGCATGTGTTCGACTGGCTCTTCTTGTTCGTCGGGGTAACCCCCATCACGTTTCGCGCGTTTACCAATTACACACTGGAACTTGTGCCTGCCGAATTGCACCCGCGTTACCTGGCGACGCAAAGCTTATGTATCGCGATCCCGATGGTCCTGTCACCGTTTGTGGGTCTGATGATCGACCTGACAAGCTTTGAAGCGGTTTTCAGCGGGATCGCCGTGATCTTATTTATTGGCTGGACGATGACCTGGTTCCTGGTTGAACCACGGCACGAGCCAGGCCATCACGTGCAATACGGTGAAATGGATGTCGACCCAGACGACGAGGTCTAGCTGCTGGCGCTGCGGTAACTTTTCAGCGACATCTTGAAGACCCAGCGTGAAAAGACCAGGCTCAAAGCGGTGGCGATGATCATATAGCCTGAGAGAAGCCACTTATCGGTCGGATCCACCCCCATCGGCTGAGCCAGAATCCGGGCCGGCACGTTCACGACAATCAGAATCGGAATAGCGAACGTAAAGATCATCTTCAACGTCAGCCCCAGCGTACCCGCGTTGTAGATTTCCATCGGGTAACGCGAGAAGCTGGTGATATAAAACCAGAAATCGTAAAGCGATGTGTTTCTGCCGAGCCAGATACTGGATGCCGCCAGGACGATCATCAGGCTATATAGTATCGCCACGCCACACAGCAAAAAGACGGCGTACACGGCGACCATACCGGCGGTCAATTCAATCGGGTTGGTAGGCCGGTGCGTCAGTTGATACAAGCTGATCGACATCAAAAAAATGCCGAACAGAAAGTTGGCCGTCGAAGGCCAATTCACTTTCTCGAAGCTGATCAAGAACTGGGTATCAATAGGCTTGAGCAGCGCGAAGTCGAGTTTCCCGGTACGAATCAACTCCGAGAACTCTTGGATATTGGGCATGAAGAACATCTGCACCAGGCTGTTGACCAACAGCGTCGTCGCCAGGAAGACGAAGAACTCCCACTTGCCCCAGCCAGTTTCGTTACCAATCGAACTGGTGTAGCTGAAAATGAGCAAGTAGAAGCCCAGGTTCATGATCACCCACGACAGGCTCGAGACACATTCGACCCAGAAGTTCGAGCGAAAGCTCAGGTCGCGCACCAGGCTGTTTCGCAGAAACATGAAAAATACGCTGCTGTAGGAAGGTCGGTCATTCATTGAGATCAACCTCCGTAAGCGCTGTACTGCTTCACGCCATAATGAAACGCGAGGCGTGAAGCAACGATGAAGAACAAAACCCAGCCGACCTGTGCGATCAGCCCCCACATCAGTTCCGCACCGGTGATCTTCTCAAGAAACACGGCCGCGGGAAAATAAGCCAGATACATCAGCGGCAACGACTTCACGATCGTCGACCAGGGGCCCCCCAGTTCGTTCAGCATGTCCAGCGGGAACATGTGCCCAGACAGGAAGAACGTGAACAGCATGTACACAAACAGCAGCGACCGTACTTCCAAGAACCAGAAGCCAATCATGCCAATGGTGGCTTCCATGAAGAAGCCCAGCATGAACGACAGAATCAACGAGAAGACGTAGGCACACAGCACCTGGGCAGGCGGCCAGCCGTTGAAGTATCCGCGACACACGAAGAACACAATCGCGAACGGCACAGCGGCGACGATGTAGTACGTCAGCTTATGAGCTATGCGATTGAGCAGAAAGAACGAAATCAGGTCCAATGGTTGGACCAGGTACTTCTTGATTTCCCCATCACGAATCTGCAGCGCAATACCGGAAGCCAACCCAGGCATGCTGGAAAAAGCTCGGGAAACAGTCGACAGCAGGTAATAGGCGACAATGTTGTAGTAGGTGTAACCCACGATCTCTTCGCCGCTGCTGTTTCCACCGCCTCGGGCAGAAAAGATCGCCGACCACAGAAAGATCTGCGTCACGATCGGCAGGAAACGCATCAACGTTCCCAGCATGAAGTCGCCCCGGTAGACAAGCTTCTCGTAGAAATTGATCTGAAAGATGGCCCACCAAGTGGAGGCCCGTGCGGCAAGTTCCGCCATGTTCCTCTCCTGTGGTTAGGTCGACGCTTCGGCCATCTTCTTTTCGTTGGCAGACTTGTCGCCGGGATGTGCCAGCGAGAAAACATCCGCAATGACTTCTTCCAACGGTGGATCTTCGACCCCGACATCAGCTAGTTCGTATTGATCGAGGATCGAGGCGAGCACCTCGCCGACCTTGGCCCGGTCGACCCGCAGTTTGACCTTGGGGAAGTCTTCCGAGATCACGTCGCCAAATCGGGAAAGATTGCTAGACGCGGTATCCTCGCCGAAGGTCAGCGTCAGAATCTTGTAGCCGCCGAAGCGATCGATAATGCCGCTCAGCGAACCATCGTAAATGATCACCCCATGGGCAATGACCACCACGCGCTGGCAGAGTGCGGCGATATCTTTCATGTAGTGGCTGGTTAACAGGACGGTAATCTTGCGTTCCTGTTGATAATGCTTCAGGAACTGCTGGATGTTGTGCTGGGCAACCACATCCAGGCCGATGGTCGGTTCGTCGAGAAACAGCACGTCCGGCGAGTGGAGCAGGGCGGCGATCAACTCCATCTTCATGCGTTCGCCCAGCGAGAGTGCCCGGACCGGCTGCGAGAGGAGCTCTTTCACCCCCAGCAGGTCGACCAGTTCGTCCTCGGTTCGCTGGAATTGATCGGCATCGATGCGGTAAATCTTTTGATGCAAGCGAAAGCTGTCTTGGGCCGGCAAGTCCCACCAGAGCTGGTTTTTCTGCCCCATCACCAGGGCAAAACGGCGACGATAGGCATTATCGCGATGCCAGGGAATATGCCCCATGACCGTGGCCGAGCCGGAGGAGGGATTGATCACGCCAGAAAGGAGCTTCAGGGTCGTCGTTTTCCCCGCCCCATTGGGGCCAAGAAAGGCGACAAATTCCCCCTGATCGACGGTCAAATCGATGCCTTTGACCGCCTCGACGGTTTTGTATTGCCTATGAAAAAGCCCGCGTATCGACGAAAGCAGGCCCTCTTGCTTCTGATAGACCTCGTAGGTCTTGGTCAGCTTTTCTAATTGGATGATCGGTGCCATGTGCAGATTATAGACCAGGGGGGTATATTCGGACAGTTGGCCGGTCCCCCTCGCGTTGTGGCAATATGGGGTATTGGCTATAATCGCCGCGCTTTCGGGCGTGTTTTCCGGTCAGGGAGATCGGAACGTGACCCAGCGAGGTTTGATTCGCCTTGGGGAAATAATTAGGGATGATACGTATCGGGCTCGGACACGACACCCATCGACTTGCCGACGGGGGTCCGCTCATTCTTGGTGGCCTCGAAATTCCGCACGACAAACACCTGGTTGGACACAGCGACGCCGACGCTTTGATGCATGCCATCACCGACGCGTTACTGGGTGCGGCCAATCTTCCTGATATTGGGCAACTATTTCCCAATACGGACGAAGAAAACAAGGATCGGGCGTCAAGCGAATTTCTAAAGCTTGCTTACCAAAAAGTCCTCGACGAGGGGTGGACGCTGATCAATCTCGATTGCGTTATTCACGCCCAGCGTCCCAAGCTGGCCGATCTGAAGTCGCTGATGCAAATCCGCATTGCCGAACTCTTGCATGTCTCGCCCGAAGATATTGGCATCAAGGCCAAGACCGGCGAGAAGGTCGGCAGCGTTGGCCGCGAGGAAGCAATCGAAGTCCAATGCGTTTGTCTGCTACGTAAAGTTTAAACTCCACCCAATCATTAGCCGAACCAACCGCACCCACCGGCGGTCTAAAGGAAGATCATGAGTAAGCTCCGGGTCTACAATACGCTGAGCCGTACCAAGGAAGAATTCAAGACCGTTCAGCCAGGCAAAGTCGGCATCTACCTATGCGGACCAACCGTCTACGCCGAAGCCCACATCGGCCATATGGTCGGCCCGGTCATCTTCGACACGGTCAAACGTTACCTCCAGCACAGCGGCTATGACGTTCGCCTGGTGGTGAACATCACCGACGTCGACGACAAGCTAATCAACAAGGCCAACGAGCGCAAGATGACAATGCTCGAAGTCGCCGAAGAGAACATCAAGGATTACCTCGACAACCTCGCGGCATTGAACGTCACCACGATCGACGATATGCCCCGGGCTACCTCTTCGATGGATGACATCATTCAATTCATCCAAGACCTGATCGAGAAGGGCTTCGCCTACGATGTCGACGGCGACGTCTTTTTCGAGGTCAGCAAAGACGCCCAGTACGGCAAGCTCACCAACCGTAGCGTCGATGCGATGCAAGGGGAGGGGGGGGGGGCGGCCG